>JAFACG010000005.1 GCA_023425645.1 Pseudomonadota bacterium | reverse complement strand
TGGTCGTCGATCGTCGTCGGGGGATGTTGTTTATCCCCTCTCACGACTGACGCATGCGTCATTTCGGCACTGACGTGCCTCTGAATGCATGGTTCTGTCGTAAGGGTAAGGACGGCGTCTTCAGTTGGCGTTATATCATAGCCGCTTGCTGCACTCAGTAGCAGCCGATGTGCGCTGACTAGCTGCTCCTGCAGCCGGCGAACCTCCCACAGTAGCGCGCGGACCTCAGGGTAGGGGCGGCAACCGATAGTTCTCGCAGCTGCTCGTCGGTGAGCGGATCCAGGTTCTTGACCGCATCCTTGATGTCTTGCTTTTTCATGGCAGATTTGCTATATAAAAACATAGTCATCTACTGCCATTCATCGCTGAAGGTGTTACAGGCTGCAGACGCAAAAAAGCCTGCCAAAATGAACTGACCCAAGAAGTTGGGCCGTTAAAAAAGCGAGGAAACCAAGGTTTCCTTTATAAAAAAACGTATCAAAAAATTACTAAATACAGGTAAACGTTAGCACTACCATAATATCGTTCAAAACAGTCGCTCCCTCCGCGCTATCGCCATCGGCGACATTGGATAGAGGCATCGTCTTGCGTACCCGTCACACCAGTACTTGGGGGGCAGGCTGCATTGGCACCATGTCGGAAAATTCTTTTTAGAGGAAGTATGATATGCAAGCGACAATGAACCGGCCGAAACCCACGCGACGCTTGGCACGACTGCTGCGGGTGAGCGCTGTCGCGCTGATGGTAAACCTGTCGGCGCCGGCGTCTGCGTTTGCTGCTGGCCAGTCTATCGACGGCGGCGCTACCGTCGAGGTGCCCTCACCAGAACAAGGTTCGCCCTGGACCGTGGGTGGCGCCCTTTATATTGGCAACACAAGCACCGGCACACTTAACATTGGTGCGGGCGGCGTGGTTGAAAGTGATGGGGGCATTATCGGCTCGGAGACAGGCGCCACGGGTACCGTCACCGTCGCCGGGGAGGGGGCGCGTTGGAAAAACACCTTTATTCTTGGGGTTGGCGCCTCGGGCACCGGCACACTCGACATCGGCGCGGGCGGCGTGGTTGAAAGTTATGGGGGCATTATCGGCTCGGAGACAGGCGCCACAGGTACCGTCACCGTCGCCGGGGAGGGCGCCCGCTGGGAAAGTGTCGGCCGAACAGTTTATGTTGGCTCCTTGGGCACCGGCACACTTAACATTGGTGCGGGCGGCGTGGTTACCAGTTTCGAGGGCTATGTCGGCCGGGAGGCAGGCGGCACGGGCGCCGCCACCGTCGCCGGTGAGGGTGCGCGCTGGGAAAATACCTATGGTCTTGTGGTTGGCGACGCGGGCACCGGCACACTCGACATCGGCGCGGGCGGCGTGGTTGAAAGTGATGGGGGCTATATCGGCGTCTTCACAGGCGGCACGGGTACCGTCACCGTCAGGGGCGCGGGCGCACGCTGGGAAAATACCGCTCGTCTTTATGTTGGTGACGAGGGCACTGGCACGCTTAACATCGGCGCGGGCGGCGTGGTTCAAAATACTTCTGGCATTATCGGCTCGGAGACAGGCGCCACGGGTACCGCCACCGTCGCAGGCGCGGGGTCACGCTGGAAAAATGACAGTTTTCTTCGTGTCGGCTCTTGGGGAACCGGCACACTTAACATCGGCGCGGGCGGCGTGGTTGAAAGTGATGGGGGGTATATCGGCGTCTTCACAGGCGGTACGGGTACCGTCACCGTCGCCGGTGAGGGCGCGCGCTGGGAAAATGCCGGAGAATTGGTTTTTGGCCCTGAGGGCGGCACCGGCACGCTCGACATCGGCGCGGGCGGCGTGGTTAAAAATACCACGGGCTATATCGGCTCCAACGCAAGCGCCACGGGTATCGTCACCGTCGCGGGCGCGGGGGCACGCTGGGAAAATGACGGTGATCTTTTTCTCGGCAACTCAGGCACCGGCACGTTGAACCTGCTTGAGGGCGGAACCGTGACCATAGGCGACGGGGCCGGCAATCCTGGGACGGTTCATGTCGCGAACGAGGCGGGTTCAACGGGCACGCTCAATATCGGCGCGAAGACGCAGCAGACGGCCCGCGCGGCCGGGACGCTCACTGCCGCCGCGCTGGTCTTTGGCGACGGCGACGGCACCCTCGTCTTTAACCATACCGGCACGCTCGATGGCTCGTCGCTGGTCTTTGCCCCGAGCATAAGCGGCCAAGGCAAAATCCTGCACGAGCATGGCACGACCGTCCTGAGCGGCGACAGTGCCGCCTTTTTAGGGGCCACGACCATCACTGGAGGCACGCTGTCGGTGGGCGGCTCGGCCGGCACGGGCACGCTCGGTGGCACCCTGACGGTGGTCAACGGCGGCACCCTCGCCGGCTCGGGCACCGTCGGTGCCACCACCGTCGCGGCGGGCGGCACCCTCGCCCCGGGCAACGCGCTGGGCACACTGGCCATCGATGGCGACCTGAGCTTCGAGCGCGGCTCGCGCTACCACGTGGCGGTCGAGCCCGACGGCACCCGCAGCGACCGGATCGACGCCGCCGGCACGGTCAGCATTCAGGGTGGCTCGGTGCTCCATCTTGGCGCGGGCGGTCAGTACCAGCCTAAGGCCAGCTACCGGATCCTGACGGCCGGCACCGGTCTGAGCGGCGCGTTCGACGCGGTAGCGTCCAACTTTGTCTTCCTGAGCCCGGCCCTGGCCTACGACTACGACCGCTACACCGTGGACCTCACGCTAGAGCGCAACCACACCAGTTTCGCCTCCCAAGCCCACACCCCTAACCAGCTCGCCACGGCCCAGGCCCTGGAAACCCTGCCCGAGAGCAGCGCCTTGCTGGGGCGCCTCCTCACGCTGCCCCACGGCGCGCCGGCGCCCGCCTTCGATGCCTTGTCAGGCGAGGCGCACGCCAGCGTCGCGGCGGCGCTGCACCTGAGTAGCGCCACGGCCCGTTCTCTCCCCCTGTCACACTTACGGAACAATCTGGCCGCTGATTTGCGTTCGGGCGCGGCGCGGCCCCCATCGGCGACCTTGCCGCTGTGGACCGAGGTCGTCGGCCGTTGGCAGCACCTGGGCAGCGACGGCAATGCCGCGCGGCTCACGCAAACCACGGGCGGGCTGTTCGTGGGCGGCGACCAGGCCGTGGGTCAGGGCTGGCGCCTGGGCGCGGCCCTGGGCTACACCGACAGTCACCTGCGCGTTGCTGACCGCGACAGCACGGCCAAGGTCAGCACCTATAGCGCGACGCTGTACGGGGGCAAGGCCTTTGAGCTGGGCCGCGGCAAGCTGAACCTGCTCCTGGGCGGCGCCTACAGCGGGCACGACATCAAAACCACACGTCACACCGCCGTGGCCGACTGGCACCATACCCTCAAGGCCAAGTACCGCGCCCACACCCGTCAAGTCTTTGGCGAACTGGGCTACGCTCTGCCGTTGGGGCGTCTCACCCTGGAGCCCTTTGCCGGCGTGGCCTGGAGCACGCAGCGCCGCCACGGCTTTAGCGAAGCGGGTGGGCCCACCGCGCTATCGGCGCAACGCGACAGCGATAGCCTCACCACCAGCACCCTGGGCCTGCGCGCCAGCACGGCGTTTGAGCACGGCACGGCCCAAGGCCGGGTGCATGGCGCGCTCGGCTGGCGCCACGCTTTTGGCCGCCTCGCCCCCGAACGTACCCTGGCCTTTGAGGGCAGCCAACCGTTTACGGTGGCCGCTCCGCCCCTCGCTCGCCACAGCGCGCTGGTCGAGCTGGGCGTGGATCTCGCCCTCTCGCCCACCGCTCGGGTCGGCGTGACCTACAACGGCCAACTGGGTGGCGGCCAGCGCGAGCAGGCCGCCAACGTCACCGTGCAGTGGCGGTTCTAAACTGCGCGCTAACCACACGAAGCTGAAACTTTTATGCGGACTTAACCTTGGTTGAAAGGGGCTTCTCTCGGCAAGCTCGCTTGCCTGCGGGGTTCTGTTGCCCCTGCTAACCGCAAGGCCAGACTGACGCTGTGCCGCGGCGACTCGTGCACAGGAACCCCTTGCCCGACCGAGGCAGGAGCGAGTCGAGTACCCGTCCCGGCAGATCGAGTCCGACTCTTTCAAGGAAGGTTTGCTGTATAAAAACAGTTCCCTACCTTTGTTCTTCGCTGAAGGTGTTACAGGCTGCGGACGCAAAAAAGCCCGCCACTAGGTGAACTGACCCCCGAAGGTTGGATCAACGTCCAACTTTCGGGGGGCAGTTCACGGCGGCGCTTCACGGGAGACAGCCATGCCGACCGTTTATGCAAAGGGGGAAGAGAGTGGAACCAGCAAGCGGAGCAGGTGCAGGTTGGGCAGCCGTTAAGGTGGCCATTGCGTTCGGCGTGCCGGCAGCAATCGCCGCAATCATCGGCATGCTGATAATGCCTCCTAAAACGGCAAAGGAGTTCATTGGCCGTACAACGTGCAC
Source organism: Pseudomonadota bacterium (assembly GCA_023425645.1). Classification (GTDB taxonomy): domain Bacteria; phylum Pseudomonadota; class Gammaproteobacteria; order Burkholderiales; family Burkholderiaceae_B; genus Alcaligenes. The sequence continues at coordinate 75,766 of JAFACG010000005.1, read as the reverse complement.
AGTGCTGAGCTCGTTCATTCTGGGGCCGCTGCTGACTATCTGGGTGATCACCTGGCAGCCAGGACTGCTGGCGCAGGCTGTCCAGGTGGCAGCGCATACCGGCGTTACTGAGGACCTGCATAGCCTGATGGGTCTGTTTTACGTGATGGGGCCATGCATGCTGATTGCTGGCCTGCCGGCGTGGTGGATCCTGGGGGCGTGGATGCGGTGTGCCCAGCGCATGCAGGAGCAGGGCATCCCGAACTGGGTTGCTGAAATGAAGGGAAAGATTCTGGGGAAGTGAGAGGCAACAACTGAAAGAGATCATCCTGGGCCTGCTGGCCTTTTTTTCGTCCGATGAAAGCCGAGGATGCGCCGGCGCCGGTGGAAGCCGAGCCTGTCAGCCTGCCGTCTGATGGGCTAGCCATCCTGCAGTACTTCGAGAGTTGCAGGCTCGAGGCCTGCTGGGACGCCGACGGTAAGGTCTGGACCATCGGCTGGGGCGATACGGGGCCGGATGTGGTGCAGGGCCTGCGCATCAGCCAGGCTGAGGCCGACCAGCGCCTGCAGCGCCGGCTGGCGCGCGAGTTCGTGCCTGGTGTCCTGGCCGCGCTGACTCGTCCTGCGACCCAGGCCCAGCTCGGTGCCATGGTGGATCTGGCCTACAACATCGGCGTGTCCGCATTCCAGGGCTCTTCCCTGGTGCGCCTGTTAAATGCGGGCGATCAGGCCCGCGCTGCCGAGCAGTTCCTGCGCTGGAACCGTTCGGGCGGCCGCGTGTTGCTGGGTCTTCGCCGCCGGCGCGCCGCCGATCGTGCGCGCTTTCTGGGCGCATCGGGGGCTGCAGCCATCCAGGCAGGAGCAGCCATTGTTTAAGCGATATTGGAAAGTGCTGGCCGGCGCTCTGGTGGTGCTGGCCATTATTGGCGCCGTGCATCTGTACGGCCAAGCGCAATACCGCGCCGGATATGCCGACGCCCAGCAGCATGCCCAGACTCAGGTACGGCGAATCGAACAAGGAATGCAGTATGAGAAAGAGACAGCCGACGCCCGCCTTCGTAGCGCCGTCCTGGCCCGCGAGGCTGCAGCGCGTGACTTGGCCATTGCTCGCGACCGTCTTGACAGGCTGCTCCGCGACCATGGCCGTGACCCCAAGAATCCCGCCGCCGGCGCCCGAGCTGATGGAGCCGACCCCGACTGGATCGGAGGTTTTGCAGCGTGCTACGCAGAGCATGGAGAGCTGGCATCAGATGCTGCTATCTGGGCCGACCGAGTGAACGGGCTGCAGAACTGGGCCGGGGGATTCTGGCGCCGAGATAGACGCCACGCCGATCAGAGTGGCGCGTCATGTCGAGACTGAAGCGAAGGCCTGGGCGCGGCTGTGCCGGAAATAGCAAAGGCCGGCTTCCCGGCCCTGGGCTGGTTACTCAGCAGCATTCCTGGTGCGTATGGTGGCTCAGTGTCCGGCGTTGACTTGCTCCCCACGATCATGGAACGCGGCCTGCCCTTAGGTTACTCAAGCTCTGCCATCGCGACAATTGCGATGCTTATGACCGGGAGGGACCGGATGGACGCTCGCACTTTGATTGCGTTGTTTGGCCAGGAAATGGGTGTGCCCATGGCGCTGAGCGAGGCAGGGACCGTGTCGCTGGCCTTCGAAGTCGGGCCCACGGTGCACCTGGAATATGACCCAATGATCAATGGCCTGCAATGCTATGTGGTGCTGGGGCAGGCGCCGGCTGAACAGCCCGCGTGCGAAGCACTGTTTTGCCGGATGCTGGTCGCGAACGTATTCGGTTGCGATACCGATGGCGCCACGCTGGGGCTGGACGAGGTCACGGGGGACTTGATCCTGTCGCGCTGCGTGGACCTGGCGCATGCCGATACGGCCAGCTTGCGCGTCATTCTCGAGTCGATGGTGCCTCTGGCCCTCGATTGGCAACGCCGCCTGGCCGGTCCCTTCCCTGATGGGGATAAGGATGTTGGGGGGGGCGGTACCCGCCGCCTTTACGATCCAGCTTTTGGCCTGCCGGCCTAATTTTTTTGAGGACGATCGCCATGCCCGGTCAAATGATCGATTTTGTAGCCAGACCTGGTTCTATAAACGTTAATGTGGAGCGAAAAGCTCCATATAATTTTCACAATTATAGATTTACAGCCAAGGAGGGGGGTACGCAGCGCGCCTCCGTGCTATCGCGCCTGGGCCGGTACTTTTCCCCTTCCCGTTTGTTGGTAAAACTACAGGGATTTTGTCGCTGCCTCGTAGACCCTAAGATACGGGCACAAAGTAGTGTCGTGCGCGAGCAACGCGCCAATAGCGGCCGCATCGTGAATCTTTTGAGTAACCTGACAGTTCCGGTGAACGATGGGAATGGCCGCTCCAGGATCGCTAAAAGCCTAGTGGAGCTCAGCAAGCAGATGAGGCACTGTTGCGCCGAGATACCGGGCGCACAGCATGGTTTAAACCACTGCCTGGGTACATTGAAAGAGGCCGATCTTTTGGCTCTGACCGAGGGCGTACTATTCGATGCTCAAGCCCGAGATACCGTATGCCGTGACAAGCAGCTCGACTATCTACACGAGTCAGCGAAGGCGTTGCTGCGCGATGTGGCCGTAGCGGTCGTGAATGAATTGTTGAAGAGGATTGAAGATCCGCAGCTTCCCCACTCCGAGTATGAGGCCATAAAAGAGAGGCTAGGGAACATCGTGGATAAAGGCATGAAAGAACAGACTTCTCCTGTTTCTTCTTTACCCCCCCACAAGTCGCTAGCGATTTCCGGCGACATGGATAATTTCCACAAAGAGCGGTCTTTGCATTTTCTTAATTTATATAACGGAGGCCGCAATTACTTCTCGCACATGGACCAGGATCGGATTGATCCTCTCCCCGCTGACTGGACTGATGACGATGAGGACGATGAAAGTATATTAGGTTTGCCGTTGGACGGCGATGGAAAGGCAATTGCGACGAAAACAAATAGCCCACCTGATAATGTTGCCGCTCGAAAGATGGGGGGGGGAATGGAGGTTGCACGCGACAATGTGCTGATGGAGCTTTCAACAGAATTGTGTGACAAGGTGCGTGCTGCACTGGTTCGCGCGGATGAAAATCGGGCTGGACTGATGCGATTGGGCCAGAAGGTGTATGACGCGGTGGGTGCGGGGAATCCACAGGCTGCAGCCAAGGCTTTATATCATTTGAGCGCCGCGGTGAGGGACGTACAGAGTATGCATAGGCAGCTGAGCGCAGAGATGGATGATCATGTGCGTGCCGTGATCTCCGGCACTAAGATATTCCATGATAGCGAGTCCAACAAGGATGCCCCCTTGGATTACGCTTCGCTCAATAAGCTGGATGATGCCTCTTTCGGTTATCTGCGGAAGGCCCAGAGCTTGCACTCCATGGGATTGGAGCTGGACAGTGAAGCGGTTAAACAAATCATTTCTCAGCGAACGCCTAGCCAGCGGAGCGTCGAAGGCATGAAAAATGTGGTTCGCACGCTGGTCCAAGATAAGGTCGATATGGCTGAGCTCATGCGGCGAGTACGGGATCTGTGCGAGGTGGAATCGAAGCGAGAACGGCAGTTGCAAGTATTAGGGGCGTTCAGCCTTTTTAGCGTTGACAACCGTATTAAACGCATAAAAGAGATTTGCAAGGCAGCACTGGATGCCTTAGCCGAAGAGGGCGAAAATCCAAAGACATTATTCAGGGCGTTGCGACATACGGAGTTGCTTGAGGTACTGGGCGGCAAATACGTCGAGATCGGGCAGGCCGTGGATGAGATCAAAATGCAGCAAGGCTGTGAGAGCAGCGCCAACATGATTGTGAAGTCGCTTGAAGAGGCTAGTCAGTTACTGTTTGGCATGGCCGAAGCGTTGCCTGAGTGGCGGCAGGACAGGATAGATGAGCGGCTTCGTGCTCTTCTCGACCAGCCCGAGGATTCGTTCGAACCGATAAAGCCTTCTCAATCGCGTATGCCATCCCTATCCCCCGCCGGCTACGTGCCCGACGAAGCCTTTTATCGGGAGCTGAAGGGACAATACGAGGTGAGCTATGATCCGAAAACGGAAAAGGCCGCCGTGCTTGTCACGGATTCGGTACGGGCAAAGTTCGTGTCTGCGCTGGAAAATTTACCTCCTCCCAATGCCGACCGCACTACAGTGATCCCTCTACCTGTGAGGGGAGTGGACGAAACGTTTTCTGTGAATGAACAGTTCGTTACTGACGGAATTGTCCGCCCCTCTGTCTCCCTATCTGTCCGAGGGGCCGCAGCCGACGGTCAGCCTATTCATTACGCGTGGCCTGATCAGGTGCCTGATGGCAAGCGCCGTGACGTCATGGGACACGCATTGCATGCGCTGGTTCGGGTAGCGGGTGCGGCGGCAGCTGAACCGCTGACGCGTCTGATGAACCAACGAGTTGGGAGCGCCTGGTTAAAGGGTCTGAACGACATGGGTGAAGGTTCACCCTTCAAACTGGACGACGGTAGGAGCATCGGGGTGGTGGGGGCTGGGGGGGTTGCTTTTGATCTGGCGAAGAACGAGGATGGCAGTTTTCGCATCGAAGCAGCAGTCAAATTTGATAACTTAAAAAATGGCCTCGTGATGAAACCCGACGGCGATTCTGAGCCGGTAGGCATGAAATCGGAAAGCAGTTGGGCTGAAACCCGTTTCACTTGGAATGTATCACCGGATGGTCAGCAGATTAAAATGGTCGAGCTACCGGCGTTCCGGTACCATTTAGATGTCGAAAGTGTCGGTGATTAAGGAGAATGGCCCCTATCCTTGTTTCTCGCGCACCTCAGGAGAAGATTGGTTCTTCTTGCGCCACTGTTAACGTCCATTGAAATTGGGTGGTTACCGCCTGGCTTTGGGTAAGTTCGTGGCGGGAAAGGCGTTCGTATCGATGTCCAGCCACCCCGGTTTTTCAGAGTAAATATCGGCCACCATTTGTTTGACGGCGTCGATATACCAAGCGCTGTCGTTGATTCGGTGGGTCAGGATGATGGGCGAGGTGGCGCCTTCGTCTTCGATCAAGCGGTAGTGCAAATCGCTGCGCAAGCGTGCCGACGCCGGAATCAGGCACAAGCCCGATTCCGCGGCGACAAGCCCCAACGCAGTTTGGATTTCACGTACTTCATGCACTTCGGATGGACGGACGGCGTGGTCGTTCAAGAGGCTGAGGACATGGTCCGCAAAACTGGGGCGCGGTTCTTTGGGGTAGACGATCAGCTTCTGGGCGTTGAGTTCCTTCAGGCCGATTCGGGCTGGGCTGGCGGCCAGCGGCGAACCAGGTGGAAGGGCGAGCACCAGCCGCTCTTCCCGCAGCACTATCCGGGTGACCGATGGGTCATTGCTGCGGATGCGTCCGAATCCGATGTCGATCCGGCCCGATTTCAAGGCAGGAAACTGCTGCATGGATGTGAGCTCCACCAGTTGGATGTCCACGTCTGGATAGTGTTGGCGCAATTTTCGCACGATCGTGGGCAGGCCCCCGTAAAGCGTGGATGCGACAAATCCGATGGAGAGCGTCTGCCGCTGTTGCAGCCCGATTTGCCGGGTGGCGGTTTTCAACTGATCGACGCGATTGAGGATTTGCAGCGCCTGTTCGTAAAAGACACGCCCCGCCTCAGTCAGACGCAAGGGACGGCTATTGCGCAGGAGAAGCTTCACGCCAAGTTCTTCCTCCAACAACTGGATTTGACGACTCAGCGGAGGTTGGGCAATGTGAAGCTGCTCGGAAGCGCGCGTGAAATTGCGTGCGTCCGCGACGGCGACGAAGTACTTGAGCTGCCGAATATCCATAGGGGAAAACCATACTTTGCTGAAATTAAGTGCTTATAATTTATTGATTTTTATAGTTTAAAACAAAATCTATACCTTTTTGGTATCAATGTAGATAAATTTGATATTGGATTGACTGAGCGGGCCCATTGTTCAATTCAGTCATGGAACACACACATAGCCCGCAATTTTTCACCGCTTCGCCGGCCGTCATCGAGAGGGTGGAAACCTTTTTACTGGACTTGCCGACGATTCGCCCTCATCAGTTGTCCATGGCGACAATGAATGGCCAGACTTTGATGCTGGTTCGCCTGTATTGCTCGGACGGTACGGTAGGTGTGGGTGAAGGTACGACGATAGGGGGCTTGGCCTATGGGGCCGAGTCTCCTGAAGGCATGAAGTTGGCGATCGACGCCTATTTCGCGCCTCTGCTGCTCGGCGCCGACGCTAGCCATGTACCGGCCATCATGGCCAAGCTGAGCAAGGCCATTCGTGATAATCGCTTCGCCAAGTGCGCGGTGGAGACCGCGCTGTTCGATGCGCTGGGCCAGCGTACCGGCTTGCCGGTGTCCCAACTGTTGGGCGGGCGAGTGTGCGACAGCCTGCCGGTGGCGTGGACGCTGGCCTCAGGCGACACGTCCAGGGACATTGACGAGGCTGAGCGCATGCTGGCGCTGCGTCGTCACAATATTTTCAAGCTCAAGATCGGTCGCCGCGCAATTGCCGATGATGTGGCGCATGTCGCCGCGATCAAGAAGGCGTTGGGCGAGCGCGGAGCCGTTCGGGTCGATGTGAACATGGCGTGGAGCGAAATGGAAGCGCAGCGCGGCCTGGCCGGGTTGGTCGATGCCGGCTGTGAGCTAGTGGAGCAGCCGGTTGCATCAGCTGATGCGCTGGCGCGCTTGAAGGGACGTTTTCCGATCGCTGTGATGGCCGATGAGTCCCTGACGGGGCCCGCTTCGGCCTTTGAGTTGGCTCGTGTGGCGGGCGCCGATGTGTTTGCCGTCAAGATCGAGCAGTCCGGCGGCCTGCAGGCGGCGCGGCAGGTGGCGGCCATTGCCGATGCCGCTGGTATCGAGCTGTATGGCGGGACCATGTTGGAAGGGGCGGTTGGCACGATCGCCTCGGCCCATGCCTTTGCCACATTCCACAATCTGCAGTGGGGAACTGAACTGTTCGGTCCATTGCTTCTAACAGAAGAGATTTTGGCGGAACCCTTGCTGTACAGGGATTTCCAGTTGGTGCTGCCTGCCGCTCCCGGCCTGGGAATTAACTTGGACGAAGATCGCATCCAGTATTTTCGCCGAGATAAAGCGCAGATGAGCGTCGTCGGGATGACGGCGCCCGCACTGGTAGCCAACTAGCATCACTGCTGCGTTCCAAGCAGGGCTTTCACAATTTCCCTTACGAATCAAGGAGACACTCATGACCGTTAAAATTTTTGAAACCCCCGAAGTGCAGGAATTCCTGCGTCTGGCCAGCGGCTTGGATTCAAGTGGCGGCAGCCCGCGCACCAAACAGATCGTCCACCGTATTTTGTCCGATTTGTTCAAAGCCATCGAAGATCTGGAGATCACGCCCGATGAATATTGGGCTGGCGTGGCCTATCTGAACCGGCTGGGCGCCAACGACGAGGCAGGCCTGCTCTCGCCGGGGCTGGGACTTGACCGTTTTCTGGACATGCGCATGGATGCCGAGGATAAGGCCCAGGGCGTGGAGGGCGGTACACCGCGCACGATCGAAGGCCCTCTTTATGTCGCAGGCGCTCCGGTGGCGCACGGTTTTGCGCGCTTGGACGATGGGAGCGACAAGGAGGGCCAGACCCTCATCATGCAAGGCACGGTCCATGGGGTGAACGGCGAGCCTCTGCCCGGCGCCAAGATCGAAGTATGGCATGCCAACACCAAGGGCTTCTACTCGCACTTCGATCCCACAGGCGAGCAGCAAGCGTTCAACATGCGTCGCACCATCATTACCGATGAGCATGGTCGCTACAAGTTCCAGAGCATTGTTCCCAAAGGGTATGGCTGTCCGCCGGACGGCCCGACGCAAAGCTTGCTCGACCAGTTGGGCCGTCACGGCAACCGCCCGGCGCATATCCACTTCTTTGTCACGGCCGATGGCCATCGCAAGCTGACCACGCAGATCAACATTGACGGCGATCCGTTGCTGTTTGACGATTTCGCCTACGCGACGCGCGAAGGCCTGGTTCCGCCGCTGGTGGAACGCACCGATGCCGCCAGCATCCAGGCCCATGGCCTGGCCGGCCCGTTCGCCGAGATCTTCTTCGACATCGCGCTTAGTCCGCTGGTCAACGGCCTCGATACGCAGATCGTCAACCGCCCGCGTCTCGCGGCCTGATATTCGGTTTGCCGTGGCGCGGCCTGCGACGCGGCAAAGCTAGCCTTTTCCCCGCTTTTCGACCCGCGGGGGATGGATCCCGAGGAGACTGACCATGACTATCGCCGCGCCCGCAGACAAATATCACGATGTCGAAAAATTGTTGGGGAACGCCTTGCAGCACGACAAGTACGCCGGCATTTTTCGCTGTCGCCGCGACATTTTTACCAATCCCGATCTGTTCGAATTGGAGATGAAGCACATATTCGAGGGAAACTGGGTCTACCTGGCGCACGAGAGCCAATTACCCGAGATCAATGATTACTTCACCACCCATATTGGCCGCCAGCCCATTGTCATCACGCGCGGCAAGGACGGCAAGTTCAACGCGGTAATCAATGCCTGCGCTCATCGCGGCGCCATGCTGTGCCGCCGCAAGCATGGCAACAAGAGCAGTTTCACCTGCCCGTTTCACGGCTGGACCTTCAGCAATACCGGCAAGCTACTCAAAGTCAAGGATGAAAAAACTACGGAGTATCCCGTGCAGTTCAATACCGAAGGCTCGCACGACCTCAAGAAGGTGCCGCGTTTCGAGAGCTACAAGGGTTTTCTGTTCGGCAGCTTGAATCCGGATGTGCCGGCGCTTGAAGAGTTTCTGGGCGAGACCAGGTTCGTCATCGATCAGATCGTCGACCAGGCACCATATGGGTTGGAGGTGCTGCGCGGCAACTCTTCCTATACCTACGATGGAAACTGGAAGCTGCAGATGGAAAACGGCTGCGACGGTTACCACGTCAGCTCCGTGCACTGGAATTATGCGGCGACCATGGGCCGGCGCAAGGAGGGCGGCACTAAGGCGGTGGATGCCAGCGGTTGGAGCAAGAGCATGGGCGGTGTCTATGGCTTCGAGAACGGCCATATCTTGCTGTGGACCAACACCATGAACCCGGAGGTGCGACCCATCTACAAGCGCCGCGAGGAGCTGGCCGCGCGCCTGGGGGAGGACAGGGCGGATGTCATCATCAAACAGACGCGCAACCTGTGCCTTTACCCCAACGTGTATCTGATGGATCAGTTCTCCACACAAATCCGCGTGACGCGCCCCATCAGCGTGGACAAGACCGAAGTCACCATCTATTGCTTTGCCCCCAAGGGCGAGGACGCGGAGGAACGCGCCGTCCGCATCCGTCAGTACGAAGATTTTTTCAATGTCTCGGGCATGGGCACGGCCGACGACCTCGAAGAGTTCCGCGCCTGTCAGGCGGGTTATGCAGGGACGGTCGCCCAATGGAACGACCTGAGCCGCGGCGCGCCATTGTGGATCGAGGGCCCCGACGAGAATGCCAGGAGAATGGGCATGAAGCCGTTGATCAGCGGCGAGCGCAGCGAGGATGAGGGCCTGTTCGTATGCCAGCACAATTATTGGGCGCAGGTCATGCGCAAAGCCGTGCGGCAAGAATGTGCAGGAGAGCGGGCATGAGCGCCGACTACAACGGTATCTGCGCCTTCCTCTACCGTGAGGCGCGCCACTTGGATGAACGGGAGTGGGACCAATGGCTGGCGCTCTACAGCGCCGAGGTCGAGTACTGGATGCCGGCCTGGGATGATGATGACCAGCTTACCGAAGACCCGCAAAGTCAGATCTCACTGATCTACTACCCGAATCGCAACGGCCTGGAAGACAGGGTATTTCGCATCAAGACCGAGCGCTCCAGCGCTTCGATGCCCGAGCCGCGCACCAACCACATGCTCACCAATGTGGAGGTGCTGGCCGAGCGCGGCGATGCAGTCGATATTCGTTACAACTTCCATACGCTGAGCCATCGCTACAAGGTCACTGATCATTTCTTCGGTACGATTCTTGCAACGCTCAGCAGGAGCGAAGACGGCTTTCTGATCATGCGCAAGAAGATTGTCCTCAAGAGCGACTACATTCGCCAGGTCATCGACATCTATCACATCTGATGGACAGGAAATCATGATGAGCAGCTATCGAATAGCTTTGAACTTCGAAGACGGGGTCACCCGCTTCGTCAATTGCGGCGCCGATGAAAAAGTGCTGGACGCCGCGTTTCGCAACGGTATCAATCTGCCGATGGATTGTTCCGACGGCGTGTGCGGTACCTGCAAATGCCGAGTGGAGAAGGGCTCTTATGACTTGGGCGACGATTACATCGAGGACGCGCTGAGCACGGACGAGGCCGACGAAGGGTTGGTGCTCACCTGTCAGATGGTGCCGAAGTCCGATTGCGTGATCACGGTGCCTGTGCCTTCGACGACCTGCAAGACCGGTACGACCCGGTTCAATGGTCAGGTCGCCGCTGTCGTGCCGTTCCGCGATGCGGCCTATGAGCTGACGCTTGACGTATCCGAGGAGGCGCCGGACTTTCTGCCGGGTCAGTACGCTAATATCAGCGTCCCGGGCAGCGGCCAGCAACGTTCTTACTCGTTCAGCTCGGCCTCGGGGGCGCGGCGCATGACGTTTCTGATCAAGCACACGCCCGGCGGCCTGATGAGCAGCTGGCTGGCCGATGCCATGGTCGGCGATACATTGGAAATGACCGGGCCGTTTGGCAGCTTCTACCTGCGGGCGGGCACCCGGCCCCTACTGTTCCTAGCTGGCGGGACGGGCCTTGCCCCATTTCTGTCCATGCTGGAGGAATTGGCAGACAAGGGCGTGCCCCAAGTCGTGCACATGGTTTACGGCGTGACGCGTGACCAGGACCTGGTACTGATGGACAGGTTGCAAGAATACGCTCGGCGAGTGCCCGGCTTCACGTTCACCACCTGTGTGGCGGACCCGCAGACCACGCATGAGCGCCAGGGTTACGTGACCGAACACCTGCCCGCGCAGGCCTTGAACGGCGGGGATGTGGACGTGTACCTGTGCGGCCCCCCGCCCATGGTGGAGGCCGTGCAGAAACACTTCAAGTCCGAAGGCGTGGAGCCCGTGAGCTTCCATTACGAGAAGTTCACACCCAATCCGGTAATGGCATAAGTGAAACACATCATGGAGCAACGATTTGCAGGCAAGGTCATTGTCGTGACCGGAGCGGCTCAGGGCATAGGCCGCAGCGTGGCGCTGCGTGCCGCAGCCGAAGGCGGCCAGGTGCTGTTTGTGGACCGAGCCGAGTTCATCGTCGACGTGGCGGCCGAGGCGCGGGGCGAAAAAACGGCCGGGTTCATGGCTGATCTTGAGACTTATGAAGGCGCTCTGGCCTCGATGGCGTTTGCCGCTCGGACTTTTGGCGGCATTGACATTCTGATCAACGGAGTCGGCGGCGCCATTCGCATGCGACCATTTGCCGAATTCGAGCCCGCGCAGATCGACGCGGAAATCCGCCGCTCGCTGATGCCCACCTTGTATGCTTGCCATGCGGTATTGCCGCATCTGCTGGAGCGCGGGGCTGGGACCATTGTCAATGTATCGTCCAACGCCACGCGCGGTATCCGACGCGTGCCCTACTCGGCGGCCAAGGGTGGCGTCAATGCGCTGACCCAGGCGCTCGCTATGGAGTACGCAGCGCGGAACATCCGTGTCGTGGCGACGGCGCCGGGCGGCACCAGCGCGCCGCCGCGGCGCATTCCGCGCAATGCGGCGGGAGACAGCGAGCGGGAAAAGGCATGGATGGGCGAAGCCGTGCAGCAAATCACCGAGTCGACGTTTTTCAAACGCTACGGCAGTATCGACGAGCAGGTGGCGCCCATTCTGTTTCTCGCCTCGGATGAGGCGAGTTACATCACGGGAACGGTGCTGCCCGTGGCGGGCGGAGATCAAGGCTAAGCCCTCATCCAGTACAGCCCATGACACCCAATCGGAAGATGGGTTTGGAAACGCTGGGAATATATCTAATTACGATTTCTTGGTGGGAGACGAGATGCTCGACAAAAGAGTTCCAAGTGTCGCAGAGGCGCTGCACGACGTGCAGGACGGAGCCACGATCCTGGTCGGGGGGTTTGGCACGGCGGGTATTCCCGTCGAGCTGATCGACGGCTTGATCGAACAGGGCGCCAGGGGCCTGACGATCGTCAACAACAATGCGGGCAATGGCGACCAGGGGCTTGCGGCTTTGCTCAAGACGGGACGGGTGCGAAAAATCATCTGCAGTTTTCCGCGGCAGGCGGACTCGTGGGTATTCGACGAACTGTACCGCAGCGGAAAGATCGAGTTGGAGCTGGTGCCGCAAGGAAACCTGGCCGAACGCCTGAGAGCCGCGGGGGCCGGGATAGGCGGCTTCTTTTGCCCCACGGGCTATGGCACCGAATTGGCCAAGGGCAAGGAAACCAGATACATCAATGGTCGCTGGCATGTGTTCGAGGAGCCTATTCATGGCGACGTGGCCTTGATCAAGGCCGAGCGCGGCGATCGCTGGGGCAACCTGACCTACCGCATGGCGGCGCGCAACTTTGGCCCCGTCATGGCCACCGCAGCTCATACCACGATCGCCAGTGTTTTCGACTTTGTGGAACTGGGCCAGTTGGACCCGGAAACTATCGTCACGCCCGGCATCCACGTGCGGCGCGTGGTGCAGGTGCCGCGCGTGAAGACCGAAGCAGGCGGCTTCAAGGCATGAGACGACAGGACAGCAAGGAACATGGCATGACGACGAACTACCAGCGCCGTACCAAGGACCAATTGGCAAAACGAATTGCGCAAGACATACAGGACGGTTCCTATGTGAATCTGGGAATCGGAATGCCCACACTCGTGGCCAATCATTTGCCCGAGGGGGTGGAAGTGGTGCTGCACAGCGAAAACGGCATTCTGGGCATGGGGGCCGCGCCGCTGCAGGGGCAGGAGGACTACGACCTCATCAACGCGGGCAAGCAGCCGGTGACGCTGCTTCCCGGAGGCGCATTCTTCCACCACGCGGACAGCTTTGCCATGATGCGGGGCGGCCACCTCGACGTATGTGTGCTGGGGGCGTACCAGGTGTCGGCCACGGGCGATCTGGCCAACTGGAGCACCGGCGAGCCGGACGCCATTCCCGCTGTAGGCGGCGCCATGGACTTGGCCATTGGCGCCAGACAGACCTGGGTGATGATGGATCTGCTCACCAAGAAGGGCGAAAGCAAGCTGGTTCAGCAGTGCGCATATCCGGTGACCGGCTTGGCCTGCGTCAAGCGCGTCTATACCGATCTGGCCACGTTCGCTTGCACGGCCGATGGCCTGCGGCTGATCGATGCCGTGCCCGGCCTTGGCCGCGAGACGCTGGAGGACATGATCGGGTTGCCGGTTGGGGCCGCAGAGCAAGAGCGTGCTTGACGGGGAACGACATGAATGAACATGCTTTCCAATTGAGGACTTCACGCGGTGAATTCAGGGTTGCGCTTGATGGTGATCCTGCCGCTGCCCCGTTGATCTTGAGCAACTCTCTGGGGACCACGCTGGAGATGTGGGATCCGCAGGTAGCCGCGTTCGCTGAGAGCTACAGATTGGTACGCTACGACACGCGCGGTCATGGCGGCAGCCCTGTCACCCCCGGTCCTTACCGTTTCGAGGAATTGGGACAGGACGTGCTCGCCATATCCGATGCGCTTGGGCTTGATCAGGTCGCGTTCTGCGGCCTATCGATGGGCGGTCACACCGGCTTGTGGCTGGGTATGAACGCGGGGGCGCGCTTCAAGGCCATGGTGGTCTGCAACAGCGCGGTCAGGATAGGTGAGGAGCAGGCTTGGCGCGAGCGGGCGGCCATGGTGCGCGCCGGCGGCGCGGCCGGCATGCGGGCATTGGCCGATTCCGCTCCGGGACGCTGGTTCACGGAAGGCTTCATTCAATCACGACCCGAGCTCGTGCGGCGCGCCCAGGATCAGATCGCCGGCATTGAGGCTGAAGGCTATGCGGCCTGCTGCGAGGCGCTGGCGACCTCGGATTTGAGCGGCGGTCTGGATCGTATTGCCATTCCTACGCTACTGCTGGCTGGCGAATTCGATCCGGTGACCACGGCAGCCGATGCACGGGTTATGCAGGCGGGCATCGCGGAGTCGCGGTTGGCGCTGGTGCCTGCGTCCCATCTTTCGAATCTGGAAGCGCCCCGGGCTTTCGAGAAAGCCGTACTGGATTTTCTGGCCGATGTCCCGACCGTTTGATCCATCTAACCCCGCCCTTCCAGCCGGAATCTTTCATGCATTTCTACCCTGAAAGGAACGCCATGCTATACCTTGTTCACATGATCGTCGAGCTACCGTCCAGCCTGCCGCCCTCCGAGGCCGAGCGCATCAAGGCCAAAGAGAAGGCGTATTCGCAGGAACTGCAGCGCGTGGGTAAATGGCCGCATCTGTGGCGTGTGGCGGGCGAATATGCCAACTACAGTGTGTTCGACGTGGAAAGCAATGACGAGCTGCACGATATTTTGAGCCGCTTGCCTCTGTTCCCATTCATGAGGATTACGGTGACGCCATTGGCCAAGCACCCTTCCTCGATCAAGTAAGCGCACGCAATATCATTCTGAGGCAATCGCACCGTGCCTCAGACAGGGGCGCTTCGGCAAGGTCGATCCAAATCAAAGATACCAAGGTATGCAGAGCCGGCAGGGTGAAGTGGCCGCCCTCGAGTCGCAAGCTGGGGCGATGGACCGCATCGATAACGGGCGGGTGGATGCCCGCACCAGCCTGCATGGACTAAAATCACCTTGATCCTTATATCTTTTGTTTCTGAACCCCGAGGTTTCCATGTCTGATGCAAGCAATTCCGTCGATCCCGGCGGCCTGCTCGAATATTCGGTGGTCTACACCGACCGCGCCCTGAACCATATGTCCAAGACCTTCCAGCAGGTGATGCGCGAAATCTCCCGCACGCTGAAACAGGTCTACCAGGCGCATTCCGCCATCGTGGTGCCGGGCAGCGGCTCGTTCGGCATGGAGGCGGTGGCGCGCCAGTTCGCCACAGGCCGCAAATGCCTGGTGATCCGCAACGGCTGGTTCAGCTACCGCTGGACGCAGATCTTCGACATGGGCTCCATCCCCTCCAGCACCACGGTGCTCAAGGCCCGCCCTGTCGAGGCCGGCAGCCAGGCCCCTTATGCGCCCGCGCCCATTGCCGAGGTGGTGGCCGCCATCCATGCCGAAAAGCCCGCGCTGGTCTTCGCGCCTCATGTGGAGACCGCTTCGGGCATCATGCTGCCGGACGATTACATGCGCCAGGTGGCCGAAGCCGTGCATGCGGTCGGCGGCCTGTTCGTGCTGGACTGCATCGCCTCGGGCACGGCCTGGGTGGACATGAAGGCGGTGGGCGTGGACGTGCTGATCAGCGCGCCGCAAAAGGGCTGGACAGGTTCGGCCTGCTGCGGCCTGGTCATGCTCAGCGAACGCGCCCGGCTGCACATCGAGACCACGGTCAGCACCAGTTTCGCCTGCGACCTGCGCAAGTGGCTGCAGATCATGGAAACCTATGAAAGCGGCGGCCATGCCTATCACGCCACCTTGCCCACGGACTCCCTGAAAGTGCTGCAGGAAGCCATGGCGGAAACGGAAAGCCATGGCTTTGACGCCATCCGGACCCGGCAGCTCGAGCTGGGCCGTCGGGTGCGGGCCTTGCTGCGCGAACACGGCTTTCGCAGCGTGGCCGCTCCCGGCTTCGAAGCGCCCGGCGTGGTGGTGTGCTACACCACCGACGACGGCATCCATTCGGCCGCCAAGTTCGCCAAGGCGGGCCTGCAGGCCGCGTCCGGCGTGCCCTTGATGTGCGACGAACCGGCGGACTTCAAGACTTTCCGCATCGGCCTGTTCGGACTGGACAAGCTTGACAACCTGGACCGCACGGTGGATCGCCTGGACAAGGCCCTGCGGGCCATCGAGGCCAACTGAAGCCGCGCGCCGGCGGCGTTCACGGCAGGGCGGGCGCCTGGTTCAGCTCGCCCATGGCAAAAGCCAGGTTGACCGAGCCCACCAGGCCGGCCGCATGGGCGGCGCTCTGCGCTTCCAGCGCGCCCAGCAGGCCGCTATGGGCCTCGGTCAGCAGCGTCATGCCGGTCAGCCCTTCCTTGTAGGACTCCAGCGCGCCGTCGTAAGTGACCTGGGCGGCCTGCACCAGCTCGCCGGCGGCGCGATGGGATTCCAGGGCCGCGCGCAGCACATCGGCGGCGATCACCATCTGCTTGTAGGCGTCCCGCTCCGTTTTCTGCACCCGTTCGCGGGCGGTCTCGGCGCGCAGCTGCGCCTCGCGGGTCTGCTTGGTCCGCAGTCCGGCGTCGTACAAGGGAATGGACAGGGCCAGCACCGCGCCGCTGGAGGATGCCTGCGGGCTGACTTCGGGCAGGTTGCCCACGCTCAGCGAACCGATCCGCCTGGAGACAAAGCCCATCAGCATGAGCTTGGGCATGAAGCTGGCCTGGGCCGAGTCCACGCCGGCCAGACTGGCCTGGTGCGCCGCCTGCATGGCCTGCACGTCGGGGCGCCGGGCGATGGCCTGCCGCAAGGCGGCGTTGCCCGGAATGTCCAGGTCTTCGGGCAGCGGCCGTCCGGCGCTGTCGGCCACCTCCAGCCGGGTATCGGGCGCAAGCCCCACTGCGCCCAGCAGGGTCTGGTAGGCCTGGCGGGCGAGCGTGCCGGCGTTGACGTGATGCAGGCGGGCCTGGGCCTTCAGTTGGCGCGCCTGCGCCACTTCGATGCGCGTACCCAGCCCGTTGCGTTCTTTCTCCAGGGCGATGTCCTCGATCAGGGCTGCGTTCTTGAGGCCCTGCGCGGCGATCTGCTCGCGCCGGCGCGCCGAGTTGTAATTGAAGTAGCTGATGGAGACTTCCGCGATGACTGCCTGGTGCACGCCATTGAAGGTGATGCGGCTGGCGAGCGCCAGCTTGTCGGCAGCCTCCTGCAGGGCGGCGCGCTTGCCGAAGTCGAACAACAGCCACTGCAGCGTCAGGGCCGGCACCACGCCGCTCAGGTGCGTGTCGTAGTCCAGCTCCACGTCGCGTCCCAGCAGGCGCGCGCTGTCGCTGCGGTCGCTGCGCACATAGCCGCCGACGATATTGGCGGAAATCAGGGGCAGGTAGGCGCTCTGCACCATGCCGGCGGCCTGCGCCGCCTGCTGGGCCTCGCCCCAGGCGATGCGGGTGCTGGGATTGAGCTGCTGGGCCAGATCGATGAGCTCGGGCAGGGTGTATTCATGGCCGGGCCGGATGTCGGGCGTGTTCGCGGACTGCTCCGGCGCCTTGTCGTGCAGCGACGTCAGGCGGGGCGGTTCGGGCGCGTCAAATCCTGTTCCGGCTGCAGGCGGCGGCGCCTTCGGCGCGGCGCATGCAGACAGAACCAAGGCAGCTGCCACGGCCAGAGGAAAACGCAAGGAAGGCAAGCAGAAGGTGTGCATAGACTCAGGAAGCAGGGCCGACGTGATGAGTCAGCAGGCTGGCAGCATATTGCTGGCCGCCTTCCAGTACCAGCTGGACCGCCATGCAGACCAGCAGGAAGCCCATGATGCGCGAGATGGCATCGACGCCGTTGTGGCCGATGAGCTTGACGATGCTCAGCGAGGATCGCAGGCAAATGAAAAAGAGCAGGCCGATCAGCAGCGCCAGAATTACCGGAACGGTCCAGAGCACCCATTCGGCATACTGATCGCGCATGCCTGCCATCTTGGACGAAGCGCTGATGACCAGGGCCATGGTGCCGGGCCCCACCGTGGAAGGCAGGGTCAGGGGCACAAAGGCAATATTGTTGCTGGCGGCATTGTTCTGGTCGGCGGCCTGGGAAACGACGTCGCTGATCGCCGGCGGGAACAGCATGCGAAAGCCGATGTAGGCCACGATCAGTCCGCCGGCGATGCGCATATCCACTACGGAAATACCCATGGCTGATGTGATCCACAGTCCGGCGTAATACGTCACCAGCAGCGAGGCGATCACATAGAGCGTGGCCTGGCGCAGTTGCTGCTGCTTTTGCTGCGCAGTCAGTGATTCTCCCAGGGACAGGTACAGCACCATGGAGGTCAGGGGATTGGCCAGCGGCAGCAGGAAAGCCAGCCCCAGGCCGGTCAGCTTGAATAACTGCATCAGTTCGGTTTGCATGGGCGCTCCGTGATGGATCGTGAGGTCAGGCAGAGAGGGTGTTTTTGTAGATCTTGCCGTCCTTGATGATCAGCGCCAGGCCTTGTTCGGGCTGATCCAGGAAGTCCAGATTCTGCTCCGGCTCGCCGTTGATCAGCAGCAGGTCGGCCAGGGCGCCGGGCTGGATGACGCCCAGCTCGCCCTCGTAGGGATTGCGCAGGCCCGACATGCGCAGCAGGCGGCCGTTGTCGCCGGTGGCCACCTTCAGCACGGTCAGCGGATCGTAGAAGCGGGTGAGCTTGGCGAGCATGTGGCCCTGGCGCGGCAGGTGCTGCGGGCTGAACAGGATGTCCGTGCCCCAGGCCGTCTGGATCCGGTGCTTCTGGGCCAGCTCATAGGCGCGCAAGGTGCCGGCGGCGACCTGCTGCTGCTTGGCCTTGCTGCGCGGATCGCGCTGGGTGTTGGCGTCCTCGTCGCCCAGGAAGGGCTGCAGGCTCCACCAGACGCCTTCGCCGGCCATGATGCGCGCGGTTTCCTCGTCGGCCAGCTGGCCGTGTTCGATCGACTTCACGCCGGCCTTGACGGCCCGCTGTATGCCTTTGGCGCAGTAGACGTGCACCATGACGTAAGTGCCCCAGTCCTCGGCGGCTCCCACAGCGGCGCGCAACTCCGCATCGCTGAACTGCAGGCCTTCCAGGGGGTCGTACAGGGAAGTCACGCCGCCGCCGGCCATCAGCTTGACCTGGCTGGCGCCCAGCATCAATTGTTCGCGCACGCGGCGCAACACCTGGTCCGCGCCGTCCGCGATGCAGGCGACCCCGGCGCGCTCCGTATGGCTCAGCTCGTCTCGCGCGCGCGGCACTTCGTAGCGCATGCGAAAGTCCGCATGGCCGCCGGTCTGGGAGATCATGGCGCCCGACGGGTAGATGCGCGGGCCGTGCAGCAGGCCCATGTCTATGCCGCGCTTGAGCGCAAAGCTCGGGCCGCCGGCGTCGCGCACCGTGGTGAAGCCGCGCAGCAGGGTGCGCTCGGCTTGCTTGGCGGCGATCAGGTGCAGGTCCGCGGGGTCGGCCATCATGGCCGTCATCTGGTCCACGCCGCACAGCAGGCTGTGCCAGTGCGCATCGATCAGGCCGGGCATCAGCACCTTGTTGCGGCAGTCCAGGGTCGGCGCGTCGGGCGGGACGTCTGCGCTGTCCATGATGGCGGCGATGCGGCCCTGCTCGATCTGTACCGCCAGGCCCTGCTGCAGTTGCGTGCGCAAGCCGTCGAACAGGCGCAGATTGGTCAGGAACAGCTTGGGCGCCAGGGCGAGCGGCTTCTGCTCCAGGGCATTGTCGGACTGGAAGGCCGGCAGGCCGTTCGGCGCCGCCGGCGCGGCGGCCGCGCCCAGGCGCCGATGGACCAGGGGGATGGCCGGATGGGCGCAGACGCAGGCGGGCAGGCCGCGGCGATAGGCATGTCGTTGCTGGCGAGAGGCGCGGGACTGGCCGAGATAGGTATGGGTCTGCATGAGTGTTCTTCTGGAGTCAGGGGCGGTTGGGGCTGGACGCGGGCTCAGGACATGCGCACCTCGATCAGGTCCAGCAGGCGGACTTTCTCGCGGGCGATCTCATCGGATATCTGGTGCTGGCGCGCCAGGGCGAATACGGCATCGCGGGCGGCGGCGATGGCCTGCATCTGCATGCGTTGCTCCAGATCCTGCTCGGCCGGATCCTCGGCGGCTTTGCCGTCGTCGCGGTCCTGGTTCAGGCTGGCCAGCACGCGGTTGGCCATGGCGGCGTAGCGCTCGCCGGGTACATCGGGATTCTGCTCGATCAGCTCGTTCAGGGTGTGCGCGACGCTTTGCACGCAGGCCTGGCGGGCGGCCTGGTCGGCCAGTTCCTCCTGGCCCTGGCGGCGATGCAGCTCGGGAAACTTGACCTTCTTCATCAGGGGCGGCAGGCTCAGGCTGGCCATCAGCAGGGAGACGATGATGACGACCGACGCCAGGAAAATGGCCAGGTCGCGGGCGGGGAACGGGCTGCCGTCGGGCAGTTGCAGGGGAAGGGTCATGACGCCGGCCAGGGTCACCGCGCCGCGCACTCCGGCCACCGACAGCACCAGGACCAGGCGCGGGTTGGCCTGGCCCGTGTCGTGGTTGGCGCCCAGCAGGGACAGGCCGCGCCGCAGCCACAGATAGCCGTAGACGCACAGGAACCGCAGCAGCACCAGCGCCAGGCAGATGGCGACGGCGTAGACCAGCAGCCAGGCGGGGTTGTGGTGGCCGGTCTCTTGCACGACCTGCACGGCGCCGCGGAAGATGGCCGGCAATTGTTCGCCCAGCAGCACGAACATCAGGCCGTTCAGGCTCAGCTGCAAGGTGTCCCAGACGGCCTTGCGCTGGGTGCGCGTGGCGGCCAGGGCGTTGCCCGACAGTTCCGCGTAGCTCATGGTGACCCCGGCCGCCACGGCGGCCAGGATGCCGGAAGCCTCGAGCTGCTCGGCCAGAAAGTAGGCGGCGAAGGGCAGCAGCAGGCTGAAGAGGATTTCCGCGCCCGGCTCTTCGCCCCAGCGGCGCACGAAGGCATTGCGCAGCAGCAACAGGCCGCGCGTGACCAGCACGCCCGCCGCCAGGCCCGCCAGGGTCAGCCAGAGGAAGTTGCGGCCGGCCGAGGCCATCGAAAAGGAGCCGCCCATGGCCAGCGCCACAGCCAGCCGGAAGGCCACCAGGCCGCTGGCGTCATTGAACAGCGATTCTCCTTCCAGTATGGCCTTGAGCCGGGGAGGGAGCGGCACCCGGCGGGTGATGGCGGACACGGCCACCGGGTCGGTGGGCGAGACGATGGCGGCCAGCGCGAAGGCCACGGGCAGCGGCATGGCGGGAATCAGCCAATGCAGGAGATGCCCCAGGCCGAAAACCGTCATGAATACCAGCACGAAAGCCAGCACCAGAATGCCGATGCGATCCCGGATCAGGCTTTCCTTGGAAATGCGCCAGCCGTCCAGAAATAGCAGGGGCGGCAGAAAAAGATAGAAAAAAAGGTCTGGATTCAGCGTCATGCCATGATTGAACCAGCCGGCAATCATGAAGCCCAGACTGATCTGCACCAGCGGCGCGGGCACTGCAAAAGGAATCATCTTGACCAGGCTGTTGCTGATCAGTACGGCAGCCAGCATGGTCAGGGTCAGATTGACGTCATTCATGGAGTTTTTCTGAAAATGGCGCGCTTGAAAAAACGGATCTGAAATGTGGTTCCCACTATAACCGTAATCGCGCCGGGCAAGCCTATACTGTCCAGTCATGGAATAAATAAGCGCAAGGGCGCAGGACCCGCGGCGCGGGCGCCGGTACAATGGCCGGGGTTCGCGAATAAATACCGCAAGGCGCAGGCGCCATTCATAGTCTTGAAGAAAGTCGGGGAGAAGCATCGCATGCTTGCGCGTATCGGCTGCATGATGAGTTTGCCGCTGCTGGGGGGATGCTCCAGCGCACCCACGGTCTATCTGGCCGGTTCCTATTTTCCTGCCTGGCTGCTGGCCGTACTGGGCGCGATCGTGCTGACCCTGCTGATCCGCTGGGGCCTGATCCGGGCGGGCGTGGACGATGCCTTGCCGGTCCGCCTGCCGGTGTACGCCTGCATGACGCTGGCCCTGGCGTTTGCCGCGCTTCTTCTTTTCTTCGAGTGACCGCGCCATGACTTCGCCATCGCATTCCCGTTCCCGCAAGAGCCTGGCATGGCTGTTGACGGCCGCGGCCGTCATCGCCGCCTTTGTCCTGGGTTGGCGCTACCTGCAGCGCGCGGCGGATAATCCAGCCTCGGAAGATGCCGTGCTGGGCGCGGACGTGGTGCATGTGTCCAGTTCGCTGCCGGGACGCATCGAGCGGATGGCGGTGCGCGACGGACAATATGTTCGCCAGGGCGAACTGCTCTTCACGGTGGATCCGGTGTTCTATCAGTTGCGGCTGGAGCAGGCGCAGGCCGAACTGGCGCTGGCGCAGGCCACGCTGGAGGTCAAGCAGCGGGCGGTGCGCGCCGAAGGGCACAACGCCACGATCGCCGACGAGCAGATCACCCGCGCCCGCACGAACCTGGCCATGGCGGCGCAAAGCCAGCGGCGCCTGGCCAATCTGGCGGCCAAGGGCTATGTGTCCCGGCAGCAGCTGGACGAGGCCAACACCCTGATGCGGGACGCGGAAGTCACCTTGAAGCAGGCCCTGGAGCAGGCGGGCGCCGCCCAGGCCCTGGTGGGCGACACGCAGGCCGAGCAGGCCATGGTGCAGATGCGCCAGGCGGGCCTGGCCATGGCGCAGCGCGACCTGGAACACACGCAGGTCAAGGCGCCGGTCAATGGCCGCGTCGTGGGCCTGCGCACCGGCCCGGGCGAACACCTGCTGCCCGGCGTGTCGGTCTTCACCCTGGTCGCCACGGACGTCTGGCACGCCACCGGCATGTATCGCGAAACCGACCTGAAACGCATTCGCCCGGGCGCCTGCGCCACGGTCTATGTGCTGGCCGATCCGTCGCGCAAGCTGAGCGGCAAGGTGGAGGAGATAGGCTGGGGCGTCAGCAGCCAGGAAGAAATCAATCTGCCGCGCAGCCTGCCCTTCATCCAGAAGTCCCTGAACTGGGTGCGGGTGGCGCAGCGCTTTCCGGTGCGCATCCGGCTGGACCAGCCGCCCGAGGACCTGATGCGCATGGGCGCCTCGGCCACGTCCATCATCCACGCCGATGGCCACTGCTAGCGCAAGCCAGTCCGGCCTGTGGCGGGCGCTCCTGCAGGACCTGCGGCCCACGCCCGGCCGCCTGGCGCTGAGCTGGCGAGTCGCCGCCCTGTGCGCCCTGATGGTCATGCTGGCCATGAACTACGGCATCCCGGAATCCGCCGTCAGCTGTTTCGTCATTTTCTTCGTGATGAAGCCCGATTCGGGCGAAAGCTCGGTCCTGGCCTTGGCGCTGGTGGTGCTGGTGTCGCTGGTCGTGCTGCTGATGGTGCCGCTGATCCAGTTCACCATCGAATACCCGGCCCTGCGCTTGCTGGCCATGGTGCTGACATCTTTTGCGCTGCTGTTTCTGGGCGTAGCCAGCAAGCTGGGTCCGCTGGGCGGCATCATCGCCCTGGTGATCGCCTTTGTGCTGACGCTGCTGGGCTACGTGCCGGTGGGGGAGATCGCCACGCGCGCCTTGCTGTACGCCTGGCTGATGGCCAGCGCTCCCATGGGCCTGGTGCTGGTCTTCAATCTGTGTTTTGGCCTGTATCCGCACAAGGTGCTGCGCCGCGAACTGGGCGCGCGCCTGCGCCTGGCCGCCCGAGGCCTGGAGGGGCGGGCGGACGCGCAGGCCTTGTGGGCCGAGCTGGCGCTGGGCGTGACCGAGCAGCAGAAGCGCCTGGGCTGGGTGCGCCTGTTCCACCTGCTGCCGGCGCAGCGCCAGGAGGAACTGGATCAGGCCATCCTGAACACGTATCGCGTCCTGCTGGCCGTGGCCGTGTTGCGCGAAGCGGATGCGGATCCCGCGCAAGGCCTGGCGCTGGCCCGGGCCTGCGAACAGGGCGCCCAGGCTTTGGAGCAAGGTCTGGCGCCCCAGGCTGTGGATCTGCCCGCGCCGTCGGCCGACGGCGACCCGGCGGCGCTCGAGCTGCATCAGGCCTTGCAGTCTCTGGCGGGCGTCACGCCCATCGGGCGCGCCGATCCGCCGCGCGAACCCTTCTTCGTGCCCGATGCCTGGACCAATCCCATCTATCAGCATCACGCCTTGAAGGCGACGGCGGCCGCCGTGCTGTGCTATCTGATCTACAGCGCCCTGGACTGGCAGGGCATCCACACCGCCATGATCACCTGTTATGTGGCGGCCCTGGGATCGACGGGAGAAACCGTGCACAAGCTGGCGCTGCGCATAGCCGGCTGCCTGGCGGGCGCGGCGCTGGGCTTTTTGACGGTGCTGTTCATCATGCCGCATCTGGTGGATATCGGCGGCTTGATGGCCGTGGTGTTCCTGGTGTCCCTGCTGGGGGCCTGGGTGTTCTACGGGCCGGAGCGCATCTCCTATGCAGGCATACAGATCGCCTTCGCGTTCTATCTGGTGACTCTGCAGGGCTTTGGTCCCAGTTTCGATCTGGATTCGGCGCGCGACCGCGTCATGGGCATCCTGCTGGGCAATACCGTCATGTACCTGATGTTCACCCTGGTCTGGCCGGTGAGCATCGTTGGTTCTGTGCGCCAGCGCCTGGCCGGGGCGGCGCAGGGCCTGGCCGGACTGGGAGAGTTGTGGAGCCGCCGTCCCGCGCAGGCCGTGCAGCAATCGGCCGGGGTGGCGCAGGACCTGTCGGCGGCCCGGTACGGCCTGGCGCTGGTGAAGCTGGAGCCGCAGGGGCTGCGGCCCGAGCCGCAAGCCGTTCAGGTCTTGACCGAGCAGTGGGAGCAGTTGCGGGAGCAATTCCTGCAAGGCGCGGACGCGAAGGTCTCGCGCCAGGACTGAGGTTCGAGCGGTTCCTGGCTGCCTGCCGTGCTGCGGAACGCGGATCAGGGCCGGTCCTGTCGCCATTCAAAGACTAGGGAAATCAAGCATGGAGACTGCTGGGTTGGTGCTTTATATTTAAAAGTATACCGAAGTATATTTTTAAATATAAAGGAGGTGTCCATGTGCGCGCCGATAGCGGCCTCCGTTCTCTGGACGATGTGCGGACTTTGGGGCAGCAGCGCCGCTTGCGGTATGGGTCGGCAGGCATCGGCACGGTCGCGCACCTGGCTGGCGCCCAGTTTCCCCGCGACCTGGGACTGGAGCCCGACCATATTCCCTACCGCGGCGCGGCCCAGGCGCTGACGGACCTGGCCGCGGGCGAAGTGGATTTCATGTTCGACTTGCTGGTGGGCAGCGCCCCCTTGCTGGCAGAGGGACGGCTGCGCGCGCTGGCCGTGGCGTCCGATGAGCGCCTGGCGCAGGCGGATCGGATTCCGACGCTGGCCGAGCTGGGGCAGCCCCTGGCGTTTTCCAGCTGGTGGGGACTGGTCGCGCCTCGGGAGGCGCCGGACGCGGCGGTGGCGGCGATGCAGGACGCCGTCGTCCAGGCCATGGCTCAGGCCGACATACGCGCCCGGCTGGAGGCCAAGGGCATGCTGGTCGATATACGCACGGGCCAGGATTTCGAGCAGTTCATCCAGGCGCAGTCGCGGCTGTATGGACCCATGATCCAGCGTCTGGCCATACGGCTGGACTGATTCTTCATTCATTGACGGAGCGAGACGATGAAACTTGCCTATATGTTGGCCATGGCTTCTCTGGCGGGAGCGATGCCGGCGGGCGCGGCCCAGGCGCAATACCCCGATCGGCCCATTACCATGGTGGTCCCGTTCGCGCCCGGAGGCGGGTCGGACACCCTGTCGCGCCTGATCGCCCAGAAGGTGGCCGAGCAGCAATCGGTGTCCATCGTGGTGGAGAACCGGCCCGGCGGCAACACCACGATTGCCGCGCGTCACGTGGCGCGCGCCAAGCCGGACGGCTACACCGTGCTGACGGCCATCGACGCCACCATGGTGTTCAATCCGGTGCTGTACAAGGAGCCGGCCTACGATCCTGCCAAGGATTTCGAGCCGGTGGCCATGGCGACCTTCATGCCGCTGGTCCTGAGCGTGGCGCCCGAGTCCAGCATCCAGACGGTGGGGCAGTGGGTGGAAAGCCTCAAGCAAGGCCAGATGGACTATGCCATGTATGCACACGGAGCCTTGCCGGGCCGCATCGCCATGGAGGTGGTCACGCGCGCGGCGGGCATCTCGCCCACGCCCGTGCCTTTCAATGGCAGCACGCCGGCGCTGCAGGCGGTGCTGGGGGCTCATGTCCCCGTGCTGATCGATGCCCTGGCCCCGTCCCTGCCGCATCTGAAGGCAGGCAAGCTGCGCCCCTTGATGGTGACGAGCCAGGAGCGCACGCCCATCCTGCCCCAGGTGCCGGCGGCGTCCGAGGCAGGGTTCCCGGGGGTGGACGTGGCCAGCTGGACGGGCTTTTTCGTGGCGGCGGGCACGGATCCCGCGCAGCGCCAGTGGCTGGAGGACGCCTTTGTCCAGGCCCTGTCCGACCCCGGCCTGGCGGCCAAATTGCGCGAACTGGGCATGGACGTGACCATCAAGCGCAGGGACGAGTTCCAGCAACAGATCGACCAGGACAGCGCCCGGTACCGGCAGGTCATCACCGATGCCGGCCTGGCGGGAACTTTGTAAGGGAGCAGGATGAGCAATTTCGTCTTCATTCTGGCCGACGACCTGGGGCATGCGGACCTGGGATGCTACGGCGGCTTGCCGGATACCAGTCCGAATCTGGATCGCATGGCCCGCAATGGCCTGCGCTTCACGCGGGCCTATGCCAATTCGCCGGTCTGCTCGCCGACACGCTTCGCCCTGATGACGGGGCGCTACCAGTATCGTCTGCGCGGCGGCGCCCACGAGCCGCTGACGCCGCGCTTCAAGGGCGACAAGGTGGCCGGCCTGCCCCCGGAGCATCCCACCTTGCCGTCTTTGCTGCGCGAAAAAGGGTACCGGACCGCCCTGATCGGCAAATGGCATCTGGGCTATCCGCCGCACTTCGGTCCCTTGAAAAGCGGGTATCAGGAGCATTGGGGCATTCTGTCGGGCGGGGCGGACTATTTGCGCCATACGGACAACAAAGGAGAGGGGGCGTTGTACTGCGATGGCGAGCCGATCCGGGCCCAGGGCTACCTGACAGACCTGTTCAGCGAGCGCGCCGTGCAGTTCGTGCGCCAGCGTGGCCGGGACAGGGAGCCGTTCCTGCTCAGCCTGCACTACACCGCTCCCCATTGGCCGTGGCAGACGCGCGCCATGCTGCATGATGCGCAGTACGAGTTTCCGGCCGCGTTGAGCGATCTGGAAAGCGGCTCCATCCATGTCTACCAGCAGATGATCCGCGAGATGGACGAGGGCATAGGCGTTCTGATGCAGACGCTGCGCGAGCAGGATCTGCTCGATGACACTCTGGTCGTATTCACCAGCGACAATGGCGGCGAGCGCTATTCCAACAACTGGCCTCTGGTCGGCGGGAAAATGGATCTGACCGAGGGCGGCATCCGGGTTCCCTTGCTGGCGCACTGGCCGGCGGCGGTGCGCCCCGGAGTGTGCGCGGTCCCGTGCATGACCATGGATTGGACGGCGACGTTCTGGGAGCTGGCGGGCGTGCGGGCTCGCGCCGGCTTCGAGCCTGATGGCGTGTCGCTGGCTTCGCTGCTGCAGGGCGGACCAGGTCCGGATGTGCAGCGGCCGCTGTTCTGGCGCATGAAGCATCGGGACCAGCGCGCCTTGATCCAGGGAGACTGGAAATACCTGAAGGTGGACGAGTTGGAGTACCTGTTCAACCTGGGGCAGGACGAGCGCGAGCGGGCGAATCAGGCGCGGCGCGATCCCGCGCGCCTGCAGAATATGCGCGAACGCTACCTGCAATGGGAGCGCAGCATGCCGCCCATTCCGCCCGAAGCGCGCGCGGACCTGGTCTATGGGCCCTGCGACATGCCGTCGCGCTGAAGCGTGTCCCGGCCGGAGCCTGATAACCCTCATTACCTTGACGTGATTTTCCGCGCCGGGCCGGCTCGTAGAATGGGGCCTCATTTCCCATTGCCGGGATCAGAAGAAACGCCGCAAAGGCGCCGGTCGGGGAGGAGACGACCCCCGCTCACCTATTTCTTTTCCGCATGCATGCCTGCGTTTTCCCGCGGGCAGGACGGGTGCTGGCCGCTGCCTGGCGCACGCTCCTGGTTCAGGCCATGAGGGATGCCGCTCCCCTGTCGGGGGCGGGTCTGTCCATTAATGATTCCTGATGACGGCAAAGCACCGTTTCAGACATCAAATACTGATAAAGGAGCATGGATCATGGCTGAGCAAGAAACCGCATTGCGGGCGGGGCAGCAGGCCCTGGAAGCCCCGACGGCTGGCGGCTGGCTGGAAAAACATTTTGCCTATCGGGAGCGAGGCAGCTCCCTGCGCCAGGAGATCCTGGCGGGGCTGACCACCTTTCTGGCCATGGTGTATTCGGTCTTCGTGGTGCCGTCCATGCTGGGCAAGGCCGGTTTCGATACGTCGGCGGTGTTCGTGGCGGTCTGCCTGACCAGCGCCTTCGGCTCGCTGCTGATGGGTTTCTGGGCCAATCTGCCCATTGCCGTGGGCTGCGCGATCTCCTTGACGGCCTTCACGGCCTTCGACCTGGTGCTGGGCCAGCAGTTGACCCCGGCCGTGGCGCTGGGCGCGATTTTCCTGATGGGGGTGATCTTCACCGCCATTTCCGCCACCGGCATACGCACCTGGATCCTGCGCAATCTGCCTTTGGGCATCGCCCACGGCACGGGCATAGGCATAGGCCTGTTTCTTCTTCTGATCGCCGCCAATGAAGTCGGCCTGGTCACGCGCAACGCCGGCGCCGGCCTGCCGGTGGCGCTGGGCGATGTCACGGCCATGCCGGTCTGGCTGTCCGTGCTGGGGCTGGCCGCCATCTTCGGCCTGGAGCGCCGCCGCGTGGCCGGAGGCATCCTGATCGTCATCCTGGTCCTGTCGGCCATCGGCCTGGCTTTCGACCCGGCCGTGCGTTTCACGGGCCTGTTCGCCATGCCGGCGCTGGGCGGCGAACACTCGCTGATCGGCGCCATGGACATAGGCGGCGCCATGAACGCCGTGGTCCTGCCCAGCGTGCTGGCCCTGGTGATGACGGCCGTGTTCGATGCCACCGGCACCATCCGCGCCGTGGCGGGCCAGGCCGGCCAGCTCGATGACAAGGGCCAGATCATCAATGGCAGCCGCGCGCTGACCACGGATTCGGTCAGCTCCATGGTGTCGTCCACGCTGGGCGCCGCTCCGGCAGCCGCCTATATTGAATCGGCGGCCGGCACGGCGGCCGGCGGGCGCACGGGCCTGACGGCCGTGGTAGTGGGCCTGGGCTTTCTGGCGCTGATCTTCCTGTCCCCATTGGCGGCGCTGGTGCCCGCCTACGCGACCGCGCCCGCCCTGATGTACGTGGGCCTGCTGATGCTGGGCGGCGTGCGCCACCTGAACACCGAGGATTCGGTGGACACCATGGCCGGGCTGGTCTGCGCCGTCTTCATCGTGCTGACCTGCAATATCGTGACCGGCATCATGCTGGGTTTCTGCACCCTGGTGCTGGGGCGCCTGTTCGCCGGCGAGCTGAACAAGCTCAATGTGGGCACGGTGCTGATCGCCGTGGCCCTGGCCGTGTTCTATCTGGGCGGCTGGGCTTTGTAGGGCGATGGTTTGAGAAGGGCGCCCTTTGCCCTTAAACTGCCTGTTTTCCAGACAGAAAGGGGCGCCCGTGTTGGTGGCTTTTGACTTCGACGGCACGATCACCGACAGGGACAGCCTGCAGGACTTCGTGCGGCGCATGCGCGGCTGGGGCGTCTGCCTGAAAGCCTACCTGGCTTGCGCGCCGCGCGTGGCGCGCCTGGATCGCGGACCGGCGCGGCGCCAGGCCATCAAGGCGCGCTTCCTGGCTAGCGCCCTGGCGGGCCTGGACCGCCGGCAGCTGGAGGACCTGGCCCAGGCTTACGTAAGCCGCCACCTGCCCAGGCTGTTGCGTCCGGAGATGCTGGAGCGTCTGCGGGAACATTGCCGGCGCGGCGACACCGTGGTGCTGGTCAGCGCTTCCCCCTCTCTTTACCTGGACATCTGGGCCCGGCAGGAAGGCCTGGCCCAGGTGCTGGCCACCGAACTGGATTTCGATGCCCAGGGCCGCTATATCGGCTTGAAGAGCGCCAATTGCTGGGGCGAAGAGAAAGTGCGCCGCCTGCAGGGCTGGCTGGGCACGCCTGCGGTGCAGCTGGACATGGCCTATGGGGACAGCCAGGGCGATGCGGCCATGCTGGCCTGTACCCGCCGGCCCTGGCTGCGCGGTTCGCAGGCCGCGTTGCCCCGCCTGCCGGAGTAATGGGCTGATGGCGATAAAAAACCGCTCCACGGAGCGGTTTTTTGTTGGCGGGGAGGCTTACCGCGGGCCGGCCCGCTTGATGGCCATGCCCAGCAGCAAGGTCGCCCAGCCCTGGGTCAGCAGGTCTATGCCCAGGATCAGGCCCAGCACCCAGACGCTGTTGCCGGGCCAGCCGGCAGCGATGATCAGGCCCGCGGCCAGGGTGATCAGGCCCGAGACGGCCAGCCAGCCGCCGCCGGGCTGGGCGCGGTTCTGGAACCAGACCCAGAGCCGGAACACGCCCGATGCGATCAGAAAGGCGCCGAAGATCAGTGTCAGGATGGTGGCGCCTACCAGAGGATTGCTGATGGCGACCACGCCGGCCAGCAGGTAGAGCACGCCGCTCAGGCTCCAGAGCAGAAAGCCTTTCCAGCCCTTGGCGCTCCAGGCGTGGGCCAGCTGCAGCACGCCGCCGATGGCCATGAGCACGCCCACGTACACGACGCTGGCGACCGTGGCGCCCACGATGTAGGCCAGGGCGAGCAGGCCCAGGATGATCAGGGCGATGCCCAGCCCGATCAGCCAGCCGGGTTTCAAGGGCAACTGGCGCAGCAGTTCAGAGGGATTGCGGTCTTGGGGGGCTAAGGCCATATGCGTGCTCCTGTAAGAAGAAACCATACATGACACATCTACTGTACCGCAGTCGCGCGCGCCGGCCTAGCGTGGATCAGACCTGGGCCAGGCCCGCTCCAGCGCCGTCCGTGACCGCCGTCATGCTTGCCTGCGTCGCGCACGCAGCGCCGGCTGTCTTGCGCCTGCCATCTGGCTGGGCCATCATGGGCTGGTCGCCGGCGCGGCCCGCGTCCGGCTTGCGCCCTGATGCAGCGGGGCTTGTGTCCATAGTCAAAGGAGCAGTGATGAGCAAGAAGATCCTGATGATCTGCGGTGATTATTGTGAAGATTACGAGACCATGGTGCCGTTCCAGACTTTGCTGGCGGTGGGCCACCAGGTGGACGCCGTCTGCCCCGACAAGAAGTCCGGCGACACCATCGCCACGGCCATCCATGATTTCGAGGGCGAGCAGACGTATTCGGAGAAACGGGGCCACAACTTCCGCCTGAATGCGGATTTCGATGCGGTGCGCGAGCAGGACTACGACGCGCTGGTGATCCCGGGCGGCCGCGGTCCCGAGTACCTGCGCCTGAATCCGCGCGTGATCGAGATGGTGCGCCATTTCTTCCAGGCCGACAAACCGGTGGCGGCGGTCTGCCACGGCGCCCAGCTGCTGGCTGCCGCCGATGTGCTGAAGGGCCGCCAGTGTTCAGCCTATCCGGCCTGCCGCCCTGATGTGGAGCTGGCGGGCGGACGCTACGCGGACATTGCCGTGACCGAGGCCGTGACGGACGGCAAGCTGGTCACCGCGCCTGCCTGGCCCGCGCATCCGCAGTGGCTGGCGCAGTTTCTGAAGGTGCTGGGGACGACGATCTCGCACTAGTCGGCGGCATGGTCCGGGTCAGCCGGAACAGGACGTCGGCCGGCGGAAAGCCGACCGGCGTTCATTCCGCCGCCAGACCAGGCGGGGATCATTGCGCCTTCAGGCAGGTGCTCATGAAGGTCTTGCGCTCGTCGCCTTTCAGGGCCTTGGTGCTTGCCTGGGCGTTGCAGTCGCGCATGCGCTGCTGGGAAGCGCTCAGCGCTTTTTCGGGCTGGGTGATCTCGCCCTTCAGGCAGCGGCTCATGAAGTCCTTGCGTTCGTCGCCGGCAAGGTCCTTGGCGTTGGCATTGCAGGTGCTCATGCGTTGCTGCTGCGGGGTCAGGGGCTTGGCGGCATCCGCAGCCGGGGCGGCGTGGGCGGCGCCGGCCAGAAGAAACAAGGAGCTTGCCGCCGAAGCGAGGGTCAGGGCCAGTTTCATGAAGATTCTCCCCAAAGGTCAGGAACAAGGCCTGCCGGTCGGCAGCCTTGCGCCAAGCATAATCCAGGGCGCCAGCCTGTACCAGATGGGAAATGTCAGCAATTGAACAGAGCTGAAAACACGAAGGCCCTACCGTTGCGGTAGGGCCTGTTTGCCGCTTTTGCGGCGGTGAACTGCCATGATGGCAGTTGAGGAAAGCTGCGGTCTTAAGGCAGCTCACTGACGCTGTGTCAGTGACTTCACTTTACGCTCGGCGGCTTTGCCTTGCAAATTAAGGAAAACCCGTAATTTGCGTCCGGCCTTCAATGGGCCTTGTGGCCGTGGCCGCCCGCCTTGGCGTTGAGCGCTCGCACGGGCGCGCGGACAGTGATTTCCTGCTTCTGGCCGGCGTCGGTCTCGACGAGCAGGGTCAGGTCCACGTCCGTGCCTTCCTGAACCTGCTTGTCCAGACCCAGCAGCATGATGTGGTAGCCGCCGGGCTTGAGCTCCACGGTCTTTCCGGCCGGCAGTTCGATCTGCTGCACCTGGCGCATGCGCATGACTTCTTTGTCCATGACCATTTCATGCACTTCGGCGTGTTCGGTCAGCGGGCTGCGAACCCCGACCAGGCGGGCCTGGTCGGAGGACTGCAGTTTCATGAAGGCGCCGGTGGCCTGCTGGCCGGCGACGGTGGCGCGCACCCAGGGATCGGTGACGGTGACTTCGGCCTGGGCCAGGCCGGCGGCGCCCAGCAGGGCCAGGGAGAGCAGGGAAGAAACAATGGTACGTTGCATGATGAAATTCCTTGTTCGTTCAGCGGGACAGGGCCAGCACCTGGCGCAGGTCGGCCACGGCTTCCTCGGTGGTCTGCGTGTGGCGCAGGGCGAGCTGCAGGCGGCCGTTCGCGTCGTAGACGTAGGTCAGCGCGCTGTGGTCCATGGTGTAGCTGGAGCCGGTGGGCACTTTCTGATAGAAGACCTTGAAGTCCTTGGCCGTCTTGGCCAGTTCTTCGGCGCTGGGGCGCAAGGCCACGAAGCTGGGGTCGAAGGCCTGCATATAGGCCCGCAATACGTCGTTGCTGTCGCGTTCCGGGTCCACGGAAATGAACAGGACCTGGATCTTGTCGCCGTCCTCGCCCAACTGCTCCTTGATGTCCACGGCGCGCGTCAGCGCGGTGGGGCAGACGTCGGGGCACTGGGTGAAGCCGAAGAAGATCAGCACGATCTTGCCGCGGTAGTCGGCCAGGGTGCGCCGCTGCCCTTCGGTGTCGGTCAGGCTGAAATCCTTGGCGAAATCGGCGCCGCTCATGTTGACGCCTTCCAGATTGGTCAAGGCGGCCTGTCTGGGCGCCTCGTCTTTGCAGGCGGTCAGCGCCAGGGGCGCGGCCAGCAGGCCGAGCAGCAGCCGGCGGCGTGGTTGTGAAGCCTTCATAGGTAAGTCCCGCTAGATTCAGAGTGGTGCGGCCGGTGGCGGCCGCGCAAGATGCCATCAGGAAAGCAGCAGGGCGGGAGGAGCGCGGGCGCCCACGGCGGGGCCGGGCATGGGCAGCAGCGGGTCGGGAGCCGGCGCGGCGGCGTTCCAGGTATGCACGGGCAGGAAGGCCGGCGCCCAGGCCGCAGCGTCGGTCAGGGGCAGTACGCCTTGCGCCTGGGCCTGGCCGAAAAGGCAGGCCGGATGAGCGGCATGACCGTCCTGGACGGGCTGGGGCGTTTGCCCGCTCCAGCTTGCCAGGCCGGGCTCTCCCTGCACGCAGAAGGTGAGCGCGCCGGCGTAGTCCGGGCCGGAGGCCGGCATGTAACCGGCCGGGATCAGGCCGCGCAGCAGCAGCGCGCACAGCGCCAGGGCCAGCAGGAGCCGGCTGCCTGAGCGTTGCGGGAAAAGTGCCGTGTGCCTCATCATGATCCCTGCATTCTAGTACAGTTGGAAACCCCGCTTGCGGGATTTTCTGGCACAGTGGGAGGCAATCGTGAAGGAGTTGATATGCGACAAGTCGTTCGGGCCGTGGCCCTTGCACTGATGGCCGCCAGCCTGGGCGCCTGCGCGGCGCGCGATAGCGGCGGCGACCCCGGCCTGAGCCGTTCGGGCGTGCAGGTGTACGGGGAAATGGATGTAGGCGTGGGAGCGGTGCGGCAGTCGCGCTGAGGCGCGCCGCCGCTGCCTGCGGGAATCAGGCCAGCGCCTGTCCCGCGCTGTCGGCCGAATCCTGTTTTTTCAGGGGTTCGTCGGGTTCGGCCTCGTCGTTCAGGCTGGAGAGCGCCTTGCTCAGGCTGTAGGCCGGTTCGAAGGAATCGGGATTGGCCATGGGCCAGCCCACCCGGAAGATGGTCTGGCGGTAGTGGACGCGCAGCAGCTCGCCCTTCTGCAGATCCGGGAACAGGGCCGAGAGCACCCGCACTTCGCCGTTGCTGATGCGCCGGGCGATGTGGTGCGGGCGCAGTTCGGCCGGATGCTCCAGGCCGGCGGCCGCCAGCAGTTCAGCCAGGGCCTTCAGGGTGTTGGCATGAAAGCTCGCCACGCGCAGGGACTTGTCGTCCACCACCAGCGCCTTCTGGCGCAGCGGATCCTGCGTGGTCACCCCGGTGGGGCATTTGTCGGTGTGGCAGGCCTGGGCCTGGATGCAGCCCACCGCGAACATGAAGCCGCGCGCGCTGTTGCACCAGTCCGCGCCCAGGGCCATGATGCGCGCCATGTCGAAGGCGCTGATGATCTTGCCCGAGGCTCCCAGGCGGATCTGTTCGCGCAGCCCTATGCCCACCAGGGTGTTGTGCACCAGGCGCAGGGCCTCGCGCAGCGGCGTGCCCACGTGGTCCACGAATTCCACCGGCGCCGCTCCCGTGCCGCCTTCGGCCCCATCCACCACGATGAAGTCCGGCGTGATGCCGGTCTTGAGCATGGCTTTGGCGATGGCGAACCATTCCCAGGGGTGGCCGATGCACAGCTTGAAGCCCACCGGCTTGCCGCCGGACAATTCGCGCAGCTGCGCCACGAAACGCATCAGCTCCACGGGCGTGGAGAAGGCGCTGTGGCGCGAGGGCGAATTGCAGTCCACGCCTTCGGGCACGCCGCGAGCCGCGGCGATCTCCGCCGTCACCTTGGCGCCGGGCAGGATGCCGCCGTGGCCGGGCTTGGCGCCCTGCGACAGCTTGATCTCTATCATCTTGATGTGATCCTGGGTGGCCCGCTCGGCAAAGCGTTCCGGGGAAAAGCGCCCCTGCTCGTCACGGCAGCCGAAATAGCCCGAGCCTATGTTCCAGATCAGGTCCCCGCCGTGGCGCAGGTGATAGCTGCTGACGCCTCCTTCGCCGGTGTCATGGGCGAAATTGCCCATGCGCGCGCCCTTGTTCAGGGCCAGCACGGCATTGGCCGACAGGGCGCCGAAGCTCATGGCCGAGATGTTCAGCACGGACAGGGAGTAGGGCTGGGTACAGGCGGGGCCGCCCACGTTGATGCGGAATTCCGGATCGGTGATGTGGGTGGGGTTCATGGAGTGGTTGATCCACTCGTACCCGTTGCCGTAGACCTCCTGCTGGGTGCCGAAGGGGCGCTTGTCCACTTGCTGCTTGGCGCGCTGGTAGACCAGGGAGCGGTCGGCGCGGGAAAAGGGCAGCTGCTGGGTGTCGCTTTCCAGGAAGTACTGGCGTATCTCGGGACGGATGGCTTCGAACAGAAAGCGCAGGTTGCCGATCACGGGATAGTTGCGGCGGATCGCGTGGCGCGTCTGGGTCAGGTCCACCAGGCCCAGCGCGCACAGCGCCATGCCCGGCACGGCCACCCACAGCCAGCCGGCGCCTGAGACCAGGGCCAGCAGCAGGGACAGGACGGTGAGGGCGATGATCACATAGAAGGCTGTGTAGCGTGTCAGCCACTGTTGCATAATGACTCCTGCCAAAAATGAACACGACGGCAAGCTCGACCTCGTGGGTCGGGACGCCGGAATCGATACATCATAGAACGGCGCAGTACGATTTGGCCATGTGCCTTTGCGCAAACCTCGCCGTCGACGGCGAGGTCAGGCAAGGACGGGGCGATGCGGCGCCGCAAGCGCTTCCGCATCGCGGTCAGGCCGGCCGGGCCGCAAGGTTGGAGCGCACGTCGCGTGCCGCCGCTGGTTTCACAGGAAAAAAAGCATGAAAGGCATTCAGGAGGCGCAGGCGCTGCGCCTGCGCACCGGAACTTGGGACGAACTGGGCGAGCAGGCGCTGCAGGTCCGTCTGGCGGTATTCGTGCAGGAGCAGAAGGTGCCCCTGGAGGAAGAGGTGGACGCTCAGGACCCGCTCAGCGTGCATGTCGTGGCTTACGAGGGCGAGCGGCCCGTCGCCACGGGACGTCTGCTGGCCGACGGCCACATCGGCCGATTGGCGGTCGCCGCGCCCTGGCGGGGCAGCGGCCTGGGAAGGCGCATCCTGGATCACCTGATCGAATTGGGCTGGCAGGCGGGGCACGCGGAGCTGCGCCTGGCGGCCCAGTGCCAGGCGCAGCTCTTCTACCGCAAGCGCGGTTTTGTCGAATACGGCGAGATCTTCGACGACGCGGGCATTCCCCACATCATGATGCGGCTGGAAAAAGAGCGGACTTGATGGCCGGGAGCCTGGCGGAGAGCCGTCGAGCCCGAGACGGGGCGGGCCCAGTCCAGGAACAAGCATGAAGTCTGGGCCTGATTCTTTTTGTTACGGAACGCTTGTTAAATAGATAGCTAAGCTAACTATATAATTGAGCTTTAGCCGTTTCCCATTTCCATGTCTTCTTCTTCCAAGCTGATCCAGCTGGACCGAGCCTCGGTCCGGCAGGGCCTGCGTCTGGCGCTGGCCGCCTGGCTGTCCTTCACGATCGCCGTGCTGCTGGGCGTGGACAACCCGTACTGGGCGGCCATGCCGGTCTGGGTGATTTCCCAGGCGTCGCGGGGCCTGATCTACGAGCGTGCGCTGTTTCGCGTCGGCGGCACCTTGCTGGGCGCGGCGCTGGGGCTGGCCTTCCTGCACCTGCCCGATCCTTATCTGCAATTGCTGAGCATGGCTCTGGTGGTGGCGGCCGGCTCGGCGCTGACCCATGTGCTGCGCGGCGCCCACAGCTATATGCCCATGCTGGCCGGCATCACCGCCGCCGTGGTGGTGCTGCCTTCCGTGCTGGCGCCCGAGGCGTCTGTCGAACTGGCTTTGTCGCGGGTGGAATGCACCCTGATCGGGGTGCTGGTCGCGACGTTGATCTCGGGCTGGGCGACTCCGCACAGCCGCCGCGCCGATTATTACCAACGCGTGCGCCAGCTCGCCGCCGACGCCTTGCGCCTGGCGGCTCACCATCTGGGCCCGCGATTCCAGGAAGAGGACAGGAACCTGAGCGCGCGCGTGGTGCGCGAAATCTGCGAACTGGACGCGCAGGCCCGTCTGACTGCCGCCGGTTCGCTGGACGCCTATCGGCGCATCCCCTATGTGGATGCCTTGCTGTATGCCGCCATCGAACTGGTCGCGGCCAGCCAGGTGATCGCCCGGCAACGCGCGCGCGGTCTTGCCTGTCACCCTGCGCATGCGCAGTGGCTGCTGGACCAGGCCCAGGCCCTGCAGGACGGGAAGGATATTGCCGTGCTGGAGAAACGCCCTGCTTCGGGCGGGCAGGAGGTCAGCCTGGCGCGCCTGCGGCGCGCCATGGGGCAGATCCGGCGCGCCCGGCAGGGCCTGTTCGCGCCGCGCCCGGAGCAGTTGCAGCGCCGCATCCGTGCCGTGCGCGTCCCCGCGGCGGCGGTGGACTGGCCGCTGGCGCTGCGCACCGGCGCCATTTCGGGCGCGGCCGGGTTTGCGGCGGGAGCCGGCGCCTACGCCCTGGGCAGTCCGGTCCTGGAGCTGGCCGCCATCGGCGTGTGCATCTTCTCCATGATTCTGGGTTCCATGCCGCGGCCGCAGTTGATGGCCAAATACATTTTCACCGGCATTGCCGTGGGCGCGGGCGCGGCGGGGCTGTACCGCTATGCCGTGCAGCCTCATCTGACGCAGGACTGGCAGGTCATCGCTTCGGTGCTGCCCTTCATGGTCGCGGGCGGCCTGGTGCGCGCCAACCGGCCTACCGCGCTGTGGGCGCTGGATGCCAATATGTGCTTCCAGCTGGCCAGCCAGGCCGGCATGGCGGCCGTGGCTCTGCCGGCCATCGTGCAAGGATCGGCGGCCCTGATCGCGGGCTCGGCCGTGGTCTGCACGGCTTTCTATTTTCTGCCGCGCCGCACTCACTCCCGGGGACGCGCGCTGGCGCGTCGCATGGTGCGCGAAATCCATCCGCTAATACGCCGCCAGCCGCCGCGCCACGTGCAGGCCTGGCGCAGCCGGGCGGCGCGCCAGCTGGTGCGGCTGCTGCAGTGGACGGGCGCCGAGGCGCCGCGCGGGGCGGTGTCCCTGATCAATCTGGGCTATGGCATCGTGGCCTTGCAGCGGCTGGCCACCGTGGGCCCGCGGCAGCGGGCCTGCGTGCAGCATGTCTGCGCCTTGCTGGACGGCTTCGAGCGGCAGCCGCGCGAGGCGGCCAATCAATTGACGCGGCTGGCTCCCGAGTGCGCCGACCCGGTGCTGGCCGACGCGGTGCTGGACGTGGCGCAGGCCCTGGACGGGGCCCGCCCGGTCCTGGATTACGCCTACCCCGCCCAGGGCGGGGCGGATTTTGCGAGGAAGCCATGATGGAGCAATCGCTCGAAGAGCAATTCGGCCTGTCCCTGGTCGTGCTGGCGCGCCTGTACCGGCGCGAGCTGGACCAGGCGCTGCGCCAGTACGGCGTGTCCGAGGCCACTGTGCTGCCCATACGCTATCTGGCCCAGTTGGGCGACCAGACGCGCCAGGGACAGCTGGCGCAGATGATGCGCCTGGAAGGGCCGACGCTGGTGCGCGTCATCGACCAGTTGCAGGCCGGCGGGCTGGTGGAGCGGGTGCCCGACGAAGAGGACCGGCGCGCCCGCCTGATCCGTTTGACGGACAAGGGGCGCGCCTTTCACGATCATGTGCTGGATCTGCTGCGCCAGTTGCGCGCGCGCCTGTTCGAAGGCATGGATCCGCGGGACATGCAGGCGGCCTTGCGCTGCTTCCAGGTGCTGGCGCGCAATCTGGGCCAGGGTCCGGCCGAGGTTCCCGGTCTGTTCGAGCTCTAGGGACTCTCCGGGCAGGTCGCCGCGTCGCGCGCCTTTGCGGATCGGGGCGAGCCGCGGCCTTGTCCGTCCTCGCCCCATGGCAAGGGCCGCCATCGGGGGCGGGCGCCTCGTTTTCCATCCCGGACCGCAACGCCCGCTTACCGCTCGACTCATTCGGAGAATCCCTGGAGCCGGGCCGGGTTTCGTCCTTTCCTGCTTTATGTTTGAATAAACACTCCTTGTTTCCGCTGATAAGGAGGTGCGCCATGACAGAGCAGGATCTTGCACGGATAGTCAAAAACCTGATCGATTCGCAATGGACGATCGCCACGGCGGAGTCCTGCACGGCGGGACTGATAGCCTCGACCCTGGCGGATCAGCCCGGCGCCGGCGGTCTGCTCGATTGCGCCTTCGTCACGTATTCGCCGCAAGCCAAGTATCGCTGCCTGGGGGTGGACCAGGCCGTGCTGGCGGCCAACAACCTGACCAGCGAAGCCGTGGCCCGGGCCATGGCCAAGGGCGCGGCGGAGCTGACGCCGGCCAACCTCATCATCGCCAACACCGGCGTGGCCGACGATACGGCCGCGCCCCGCATTCCGGCGGGAACCCAATGCTATGCCTGGCTGTTCAAGCCACGTGATCCGTTCGATCCCCTGGTGGTGTATACCGAGACCATCGCCTTTGATGGCTCGCGCGAAGAAATCCGCCGCCAGAGCGCCGACTACGCCATCCTGCGCATCGAGCACTGGCTGCAGGTGCTGAAACAGGAACGCCAGGGCCTGAGCCCTGGCGTCTGATCGTCGGCCCTCCGTGGAGCATCAGGCCTGCAGATAGGAGCGCCACACGCGCGGCAGAATGCCGCCGTGGCGCCAGTATTCCACGTCCTCCACGGTATCCAGGCGCACGGTGACCGGCACGGCCTGCCGGCTGCCGTCCAGGCGGTGAATGATCAGCTCGGCCTGCGAGCGCACGCCCAGGTTTTCCTCCAGTCCCTGCACATCGAAGGTCTCCGTTCCGTCCAGTCCCAGCGTGTCGGCATTGACGCCGTCCTGGAACTGCAGCGGCAGCACGCCCATGCCCACCAGATTGGTGCGGTGGATGCGCTCGAACCCTTCGGCCACCACGGCCTTCACGCCCAGCAGCGCCGGCCCCTTGGCGGCCGAGTCGCGGGACGAACCGCAGCCGTAGTTCTTGCCGGCGATGACCAGCAGCGGCACCTGGCGCTCCTGGTAGAGCTGTGCGGCCTCGAAGATGCGCATGACTTCGCCTTCCGGCATGACTTTGGTGACCCCGCCTTCCACGCCGGGCACGATCTTGTTGCGCAGGCGTATGTTGGCGAAGGTGGCGCGCTTGACCACTTCATGGTTGGCGCGGCGCGTGGTGTAGTTGTTGAAATCCTTCTGGGCCACGCCTTTGGACAGCAGGAAGTCCGCGGCCGGCGTGCCCAGGCTGATGGAGCCGGACGGGGAAATGTGGTCCGTGGTGATGGAATCGCCCAGGATGGCCAGCGGGCGCATGCCGCGCAGGTTGGCCACGGGAGCGGGCTCGCGCTGCAGGCCGTCGAAGTAGGGCGGCTTGCGGATGTAGGTGCTGTCGGCCTCCCAGGGGTAGTGGCCGCCGTCGCTCTGGCGGGCCAATGCGTCCCAGGGCGCACCGCCGTCGTACAGTTCGGCATAGCGTTCGATGAACAAGTCGCGCTCGTAGGAGTCCTGGATCGCTTGCCGGATCTGGGCGGCCTTGGGCCAGATGTCGCTCAGGAACACGTCCCGGCCCTGTTCGTCCCGGCCCAGCGGTTCACGCGTCAGGTCCACGTTCATGTTGCCGGCCAGCGCGTAGGCCACGACCAGCGCGGGCGAGGCCAGGTAGGCGGCGCGCACATTGGCGTGGATGCGCCCCTCGAAGTTGCGGTTGCCCGAGAGCACGGCGGCGGCCACGAGCTTTTCCGATTCGATGGCCTTGACGATGTTGGACGGCAGCGGGCCGGAGCCGCCGTTGCAGGTGGTGCAGCCGAAACCGGCGATATTGAAGCCCAGCGCATCCAGGCTGTCCTGCAGGCCGGCGCGCTGCAACACATCCGCGGTGACCTGGCTGCCGGGCACCAGCGAGGTCTTGACCCAGGGCTTGCTGCGCAGGCCGCGAGCCACGGCATTGCGCGCCAGCAGGCCGGCGGCCATCATGTTGGCGGGGTTGGCCGTATTGGTACAGGACGTGATGGCAGCGATCACCACGTCGCCGTCGTGCAGGGCGTAGTCCTCGCCTTCCACGGGCACGGCGCGCTGGGGATCGTAAGGTCGGCGGGCGATCTTCTGGTGGTGCGCGGGGAACTGCGCGGCGGCGGTATCCAGGTCCAGGTGGTCTTCGGGGTTGCTGGGGCCGGCCAGGCTGGGCTTGATGCCGCTCAGGTCCAGCTTCAGCACCGTGTCGTAGACGGGGGCGGGCGCCTGCGGATCGCGCCACAGCTTCTGCGCCTTGCTGTATTGTTCCACCAGGGCAATCTGCTCCTGGGGGCGGCCCGTCATGTGCATATAGTCCAGGGCGGCCTGGTCGATGGGGAAGAACACGGCGGTGGCGCCGTATTCGGGGGCCATGTTGGCGATCATGCCCCGGTCGCCCAGCGAAAGCTGGTCCACGCTGGGGCCGAAGAACTCCACGAATTTGCCCACCACGCCCAGCTCGCGCAGCTTCTGGGTGATGACCAGCACCAGGTCGGTAGGCAGCACGCCGTCCTGCAGCGAGCCGCTCAGTTCGATGCCGACCACGGCGGGCAGGGCGATGGCCACCGGCAGGCCCACCATGACGGCTTCGGCCTCGATGCCGCCCACGCCCCAGCCCAGGATGCCCAGGCCGTTGACCATGGGCGTGTGGCTGTCCGTGCCCACGCAACTGTCGGGATAGACCAGTTCGCCGCTGTCCGTCTGTTCAGACCAGACGACCTGGCCGATGTGTTCGATGTGCAGCTGGTGCATGATGCCTTTGCCGGGCGGCACGACCTTGACCCCTTCGAAATTGCTGGAGCACCAGCGCAGGAAGGCGAAGCGTTCGCCGTTGCGCTGGTATTCGCGCGCCAGGTTGATGTCGGCCGCCTGCGGGTTGGCCCAGCTGTCCACTTGCAGGGAGTGGTCGATGATGACGTCGATGGGCACTTGCGGGCGCACGCGGCTGGCGTCGCCGCCGGCCGCTTCCACGCCTTCGCGCAGCGCCGCCATGTCCAGCAGCATGACCAGGCCCAGGATGTCCTGACCGAACACGCGCGCCGGATAGAAAGTGATGCCGTCGCCCACCTTGCGCGCGAGCAGGGAGCGGATTTCCTCGTCCACGTCCGCGCCGCGCACAAGCTTCTGGCGGCAGAGGTTTTCCAGCAGGACGCGCAGCGAATAGGGCAGGGTGTCGA
Organism: Pseudomonadota bacterium; assembly: GCA_023425645.1. Classification (GTDB taxonomy): domain Bacteria; phylum Pseudomonadota; class Gammaproteobacteria; order Burkholderiales; family Burkholderiaceae_B; genus Alcaligenes. The sequence continues at coordinate 33,412 of JAFACG010000005.1, read as the reverse complement.
CGCCGGGAATGTCGGCGATGGGCACGTAATGCAGGGAGCGTCCGTTCACAGACAGCTTGGCGAGGGCAGGAGACTGGGACATGGCAAGCGATTCATCCGTACTATGAAGGCCGGAGGGGGGCGGCCTTACCGTGAAAGGCCAGACAAAATATGCGTCTGGAGTAGTTGCGGAACAATAAAATTGTATTTTGTTTGTATATAATACAATAAAACGGCGACCGCGTCGTGGATGTTTTCATGGATGCCTGTATGAAGAACGAGTTCAATTCCCTGCACGTCACGCTGGCGCACCGCCTGCTGGATTACGTGCGGGCCGGTCATCTGCAGGCCGGGCATCACCTGACCGAACAATCGCTGGCTCAGGCGCTGGGCGCTTCCCGTTCGCCCGTGCGCGGCGCGCTGGCTTACCTGGCCGAAAAAGGCGTGGTGGGCCCGCAGCCGCCGCGACGCGGCCTGTTCCTGCTGAAGGGCGCGGACGAACTGGGCGTGGTGGAACAGGAACTGGGCGCCAGCCAGGACGACGAGGCCTATCTTCAGCTGGCGCGCGACAAGCTTTCGGGCCTGTGGGGCGACACGCTCTCGGAAAACGACGCCATGCGCCGCTACGGGCTGACGCGCGAGCGCCTGCGCCGCATCCTGGCGCGCGCGGCCAACGAAGGCTGGATGGAGCAGCGCGCGAGCAAGGGCTGGTCCTTTCTGCCCATGATAGACGGCCCCCAGGCCTGCGAAGAGAGCTACGCGCTGCGGCAGCTGCTGGAGCCCGCCGCCATGCTGCTGCCCGGCTTTTCCATCGATACCGCCGTGCTGCGGCGGGTGCGGCGCCAGCAGCAGGCCCTGGCCGAGGGTGGCTGGCGCCATGCCGGCCATGCCGAGATGTACCAGGCCAACGCCACGTTCCATGAGGCGCTGGCGTCCCTGTCCGGCAACCGCTTCATCGCCCAGACCGTCACGCGCCAGAATCAGTTGCGGCGCCTGCTGGAATATCAGGAGACCATAGACAGGCAGCGCATCCGCCGCCAGTGCCTGGAGCACCTGGCCATTCTGGACCTGCTGGAGCAGGGCGAGCGCGCCCGCGCCGCCGAACTGCTGGCGCGCCACCTGGGCAATGCCAGCCATGAAAAAGTGCAGCAGCTGCAGCGCGCCGCACATCCATCTTCTCTTTTCAACCCCACGGCGCAAGCCAAGCACCAGGAATGACGATGAAACAGAAATCCCTTCCCGCCGTATTCATGCGCGGCGGCACCAGCAAGGCGCTGATGCTGCACGCCCGCGACCTGCCGGCCAATCGCGATGACTGGACGCCGCTGTTCGCCGCAGCCATGGGCTCGCCCGATCCTTATGGGCGCCAGCTTGACGGCATGGGCGGAGGCGTGTCTTCGCTGTCCAAGGTGTGCATCATCGGGCCGTCCAGCCATCCCGACGCCGATGTGGACTATACCTTCGCGCAGGTGTCCATCAAGGAGCAGAAGGTGGACTACCGCGGCAATTGCGGCAATATGAGCTCGGCCGTCGGGCCCTTCGCCGTGGAAGAGGGCCTGGTGCAGGTCGAGGACGGCGAGGCCTGCGTGCGCATCTTCAACACCAATACGCAGAAAATCATCCACGCCCGCTTCACGGTGGAGGATGGCCAGCCGCGCTACGACGGCGATCTGGCCATTCCCGGCGTGGGCGGGACGGGCTCGCCCATACGCCTGGATTTCGTCGAGCCGGGCGGGGCGTCCACGGGCGCGCTGCTGCCGACCGGGCAGGTTTCCGAATGGCTGGACGTGCCCGGCGTGGGCCGCATCGAGGTCTCGCTGGTGGATGCGGCCAACGCAGCCGTGTTCGTGCGCGCCGCCGATGTGGGCCTGACGGGGCTGGAGCTGCCGGACTGGCTGGAGTCGCAGCCGCAGATCCTGGAGCGCCTGGACGCCATCCGGGTGCAGGCCTCGGTGCGCATGGGCATTGCTCCGGACGAAGATGCCGCGCGCCAGATCCGCATCGTGCCTTTTGTCTGCATCGTGGCGCCGGCCCAGGAAAGTCCCACCCTGTCCGGCGAAACCATCTGCGCCGGTGACATAGATCTGGTGGCGCGCGTGATATCCAATGGCCAGCCGCATCGGGCCTTGCCGCTGACCATTTCGCTGTGCACCGCCGTGGCTGCGCGCATGCAGGGCAGCCTGCCTGCGCAATGCCTGTCCGCGTCGGTGGCGCCGCAGGGGCCGCTGCGTCTGGGCATGCCGTCGGGCGTGCTCACGGTGGGCGCGGAAGTGGACCGCCAGGACGGCCAGTGGCATGCGCGCGCCGGTTCTTTCTACCGCACGGCGCGGCGCCTCTTCGATGGCCGCCTCTGGGTGCCCGGCCAGGCCTTGGAGGGTTGATTCCTCTTTGACGGACTGATCAGCTGGCCCGCAAGGACTGCGAGGGATTGCAGCCGAAGCGGGCCTTGTAGTCGGCGCAGAAACGGCCCAGATGGCCGAAGCCGAAGCGCAAGGCCACGTCGCTGACCAGTGTCCCGGGCGGCGCGGCCTGCAGGGCGGCATGCGCCGCTTCCAGCCGGATCTGCTTGAGGAACTGCATGGGGCTCTGGCCGCGTTCGTCCCGGAAAGCCTGCGTCAGGCTGCGCACGCTGACGCAGGCCGCGCCAGCAATCTGTTCCAGCGTCAGGGCCTCGTCCAGATGGGCCCGCATGAAATCCTCGGCGCGCTGCACGCGGCGCGAGCCCGCCGGCGCGCAGCCCAGCCGCAATTGCTGGCTGTAGTTGCCCGGCTGGGTATGAAACAAGTGTAGCAGCAGATTGTCCTCCACCTGGCGCAGCCAGCCGTCCAGTTCGCCCGGCGGCTGGGCGCCGTAGGCCAGCAGGCTGCCCACCTGATGCTGCCAGGCGCGCCCCTGGGGCGAGTCCAGCGCCAGCGTGGCGGCAAATTCGATAGGCCGCTCCAGGTTCAGGCCCAGGTAGCGGCGGGCCACCTCTTCCAGCCGCACGCGCGGGATCTTGATCAGGAATTGTTCGCAGCCTTGTTCCCAGTCCAGCTCCAGGGGCAGAGAAGGGGAGATGACGCCGGCCGTATGGGGGTCGGCGCGTACCAGCTCGCGGCCGACCCGTATGCAGGAGCGCCCCTGGATGGGCACCTGGAACAGCAGGAAATCTTCCAGCGCGCCCGGCGAAACCTGCACGGCGGCGCCATATTTGAGCAGCACGAAGGAAAAGCTGTGGCTTTTCGCGTAACGCAGCGAAGCGTCCACCTGACCGCCATTCCAGGTCAGGCGGTGCTCGGTCAGCACGCCGGCGGTCTCGCTGCGCGTCTGGTCCGGGCAGCGTGATTGGAAGCGCGGTGCGCTGCGCTGCAGGGGCGTCAGCCCCGACATGAACCACGCCTGCATGATGTCTCTCCTAATTTCTGCCGGATCCGGATAAGGTTCGCTGCTTCCGGATAGCCCGAAGGCCCGTCCCTGGCCTAATGTATTTCAAACTTAAAACAGTAAGTCCTGTCGATGGCACGTTATCAGATCGGGGCAGAGCTGTGAATTGACGTCTTTACTTAGCACCTTCTACGAAAGACAGAGGACGGAGACAAGCATGAACAAGCGATTTGCGAGCTGTATGACCGCTGTGGCCCTGGCGGCGGCCAGTTCCACGGCCTGGGGGCAGGATGTGTTCAAGGTCGGCCTGCTGACCACCTTGTCGGGGCCGGGCGCGGCCATCGGCTCGGAGATCCGCGACGGCTTCGAGCTGGGCGTCAAGCACGCCGACGGCAAGCTGGGCGGGATCGAGACCGCGGTGACGGTGGTCGACGACCAGCAGAAACCCATGGAAGGCCGGCAGGCCGTCGAGCGCCTGATCAAGCGCGACAAGGTGGACGTGATCACCGGCATGGCGTTTTCCAACGTGCTGCTGCCCGTGATGCCCACCATCCTGGGCAGCGACACGATCTATATTTCGGCCAACACCGGTCCGGCGGACTACGCCGGCGAGCGCTGCAACCCGAATTTCTTCGCCGTGTCCTGGCAGAACGAGGACATCCCGGCCGCCATGGGCAAATACGTGACCGACAAGGCGCACAAGAAGGTCTACCTGATCGCGCCCAACTATCCGGGCGGGCGCGAATCCATCGAGGGCTTCAAGCGCACCTTCAAGGGCGACATCGCCGATGAAGTCTACGTGAAGCTGGGCCAGGTGGATTTTGCCGCCGAGCTGGCCCAGATGCGGGCCTCGGGTGCGGATGCGGTGTTCTTCTTCCTGCCCGGCGGCATGGGCGTGGCCTTCATCAAGCAGCTGGTCAACTCCGGCCTGTCCAGCCAGATGGCGGTCTACACGCCGGGTTTCTCGGCCGACCAGGACACGATCGCCGCCATCGGCGATTCCATGCAGGGCATGGCCAACGCCGCGCAATGGTCGCCGGATCTGGACAACGCCGCCAACCAGCGCTTCGTGAAGGATTTCCAGCAGGCCTATGGACGCCTGCCCTCCATGTACGCGGCCCAGGGCTATGACGCCGCCCGCCTGCTGGACGGCGCCCTGAAGGCCGATCCCAAGGCGGCCCACGACCGCGAGGCCTTGCGCCAGGCGCTGCGCCGCGCGCCGTTCGAGTCCGTGCGCGGAGCCTTCGCCTTCAACAACAACCAGTATCCGGTGCAGACCTACTACATGCGCGAAGTGGCTCCCAATGCGCAGGGCCAGATGAGCAACAAGATCGTGTCCACCGTTTTCGAGCAATTCCAGGATCATTTTGCGCCGCAGTGCAAGATGGACAGCAACAAGAAGGGCGCCTGACGGGCGCCCGGCAGCAAGGAGGCAATCATGAGCTATAGCAACGAAGCCCTGGCCGCGCTGGTCCGTGAGGACAGCGTGCACAAATCGGTCTATACCGATCCCGAGATCTTCCGCCTGGAGATGGAGCGCATCTACGGCCGCGCCTGGATCTATGTAGGCCACGAAAGCCAGGTCCCCAACCCCGGCGACTACCACACCACTTCGCTGGGCGGCCAGGACGTGATCATGGTGCGCGGCAGCGACAAGAACGTGTACGTGCTGTACAACCGCTGCCCGCACAAGGGCGCCAAGGTCGTGGCCGAGGGCTGCGGCAATACGGGCAAGTTCTTCCGCTGCCCCTACCATGCCTGGACCTTCAAGCTGGACGGCCAGCATCTGGCCGCGCCCATGAAGAACGGCTTCGAGGGCACCTGTTTCGATCCCAAGCATCCGGACTTCTCCATGCGCCGCGTGGCGCGGGTGGAGAGCTATCGCGGCTTCGTGTTCGCCAACCAGAGCGCCGAGGGCCCGGGCCTGAAGGAGTTCCTGGGCCATGTGATCACCTCCATCGACAATCTGTGCGACCGCTCGCCCGTGGGCGAGGTGGAAGTGGCGGGCGGTACCTTCAAGGTCTGGCAGCCCTCCAACTGGAAGGTGTTCTACGAGAACCTGCACGACACCATGCATGCCAACGTGACGCATGAGTCGTCCTACACGGCGGCGCGCGAGCAGGCGCAGGACTACGGCTCCATGCCCCTGGAGCTGCACATCATGGACGGCAACGGCGAGCCTTACGGCTTCTGGGAGAAGCTGGACCTGTACGCCTTCGAGAATGGCCACGGCTATATGGAAGGCATCTTCAATCCCGGCGCCATCGAGACCGACCCGGTGTCCAAGGCCCACTATGAATCGCTGAAAGAAGCCTATGGCGAGGAAAAGGCGCTGAACATCCTGGGCCAGAACCGCCACAACACCATCATCTACGGCAGCGGCTCGCCGCACACCGTGTTCCAGCAGTTCCGCGTGATCCGTCCCGTGGCCGTGGACCGCACTCATGTCGAGATCCAGCTGTTCCGCCTGAAGGGCGCCCCCGAGGAAATCTACAAGCGCGGCCTGATGTACGCCAACCTGATCAACTCGCCCTCGTCCAACGTGATGCCGGACGACATCGAGGTGTATGGCCGCTGCCAGGAAGGCAATCTGACTCGAGGCGGCGAGTGGATCAGCATGCACCGCTACAACGGCACGGACAAGGCCATCGAAGGCGGCATGGTGGCCACCAACGGCACCAGCGAATTGCCCATGCGCAATCAGTTCCGCGCCTGGAAAAAGTTCATGACCGCCTGACCGAGGAGACCTGCCATGTTGTTTGATATTGATTTTGATGTGGGCGTGGACCGTGTGACGCCCGTGAGCCTGAGCCAGGACGCCATCCGCGGGGTGGAGCAGTACATCTACCGGGAAGCGCGCCTGCTGGACGAGCGCCGCTGGCAGGAGTGGCTGGACCTGTGGACCGAGGACGGCATGTACTGGATCCCGCACAGCTTCGACCAGACCAGTCCCTATGAGCACATTTCGCTGTGCTGGGAGAACAAGCTGCTGCGCGAGCTGCGCATCCGCCGCCTGGAAAACAGCCGCAACTGGTCGCAGCAGCCCGTCACCCAGTCCTGCCGCGTGGTCAGCAATGTGATGATAGACGGCACGGATCCGGACGGCTATCTGGTGGTGCGTTCCGCCTTCCATTCCATGGAGTGGCGCGGCAAGGAGCAGGTGCACCGGGTCGGCTCGCTGATCCACAAGCTGCAGGCCCAGGAGGACGGCGGCTGGAAGCTGCGCATGAAGCAGGTCAATCTGGTGGACCGCGATGCGGTGCACGGCGCCATCCAGGTGTACATCTGATGGGCGCGCCGAGCCGCACGGCCCTGCTGGCCCTGCACTACCAGAACGATGTGCTGCATGCGGACGGCCGCATCCGGGTCGGCCTGACGGCCGACAGCCCGCTGCGCCAGCAGGTCATCGCGGCGGCCGGCAGGCTGCTGGCGCAGGCCCGCGCGCGCGGCGTGCCGGTGGTGCACGTGCGGGTCGGCTACCGGCCCGACTACGCCGATCTGCTCACCAACGCCCCCATCCTGCGCAATGTGCAGCGCATCGGGGCCATGCAGGCCGGCAGCTGGGGCGCGGACTTCTACGAAGGGCTGGAACCCTTGCCGCAGGAGTTCGAGGTGCACCACACGCGCATCAACGCCTTCTTCGGCTCGCAGCTGGAGCCGGTGGTCCGGCGTCTGGGCGCGGACCGGCTGGTGGTGGCCGGCGTGGCCACGCATTCGGTCGTGGAAAGCACGGTGCGGCACGCCGTCGACATGGGGTTCGAAGTGGCCGTGGCCGCCACGGCCTGCGCGGCGCCGCCCGGCACGCATGAAGCCTCGCTGGCCAGCATGGGCCTGATCGCCCATATCGACCAGCAGGAAGATTGGGATACGGTATTCGGCGGCTGAGGCCGCCGGCAGGGGGAAGAATGGAACAGGATTTTTCAGTCAATCTGCAGGGCAAGGTCGCCATCGTGACCGGCTCCACCCAGGGGCTGGGCGCGGATATCGCGCTGGCCCTGTGCGCGGCCGGGGCCTGGGTGCTGATCGTGGGGCGGGGCCAGGATGAAGGGCGCGCCACCGAGGCGCGCCTGCAGGCCGTGGGCCGGGCGCGTTTCATGGCGGCCGACATCCGCGACGACGCGCAGCTGGACGCCTGCGTGCAGGCCGCCCTGGAGCAGACCGGGCGCATCGACATCCTGGTCAACAACGCCTGCAGCTACGGCGACGAGGGCCTGGCTTCCAGCCGGGCGCTGTGGCACGAGACGCTGGACGTGAACCTGGTGTCGGGCGCGATCCTCGCGCAGAAGGTCAGCCCGCACATGGAGCGGGGCGGGGTCATCATCAATATGGGCAGCACGGGCGGCAAGTTCGGCGTGGCCGGCCGGGCTTTGTACCCGGCCTCCAAGGCGGCCATCCTGCAGTTGACCAAGAGCCTGGCGGTGGAGCTCGCGCCGGCGGGCATCCGCGTGCTGGCGGTCTCGCCCGCCTGGACCTGGTCGCCTGCCGTGGAGCGCATGAGCGGCGGCTCGCGCGAGCAGGCCGACCAGGTGGGCGCGCAGGTGCATCCGCTGGGCCGCGTGGGCTCGGGCTCGGAAGTGGCCCAGGCGGTGCTGTTCGCCGTGTCCGGCGCGGCTTCCTGGATGACGGGCGTGGACCTGCCGGTGGACGGCGGCTTTTCCGTGCTGGGGCCGGAGCAGGGGCGCTCGCCCCGCCACTGGTTCCAGGTCTGGGCTCAGAAACAGGCTTCCTGATCCGCCGCGAAATGCGGTACAAGATGCTTTGGCCGCCCAGGGGGCGGCAAGAACAAGGATGGTGGGATGACAAGCGAGACAATAAAAAACAACGAGCGGCATGCTGTCGTGGTGGTGGGCAGCGGCATCAATTCCCTGGTCTGCACGGCCTTGCTGGCCCAGCGCGGCAAGCGGGTGCTGGTGCTGGAGCGCAACGACAGGGCGGGGGGCTGCATACGCACCGAGGAGCTGTTTCCCGGTTTCACGCATGAAGTGTTCTCGTCCTGGTATCCGCTGTTCACCTCGGGCGCGGCCTATGCGCGCTTGAAGGACGACCTGGCGGCCCAGGGCGTGGAGTTCCTGGACAATGGCTATACCACGGGGGTGGTGGGCAGCGACGGGCGGGGCCTGGCCCTGCGCAATGACGTGGGCGATGCCGTGCAGCGCATCAACGCCTTTGCCGCGGGCGACGGCGCCGCCTTCGGACAGATGGCCAGCCAGTTGTTCGAGCGCGACGCCGCACTGACCTTCGGCCTGCTGGGATCCGAGCCCTACAGCCGCGGCCTGCTGGGCCTGCTGTTCTCCCAGTGGCGCAAGCGCCGCCTGGACGGCTTGATGCAATATGGCCGCGAATCCCTGGAGTCCTTCCGCCGCTGGGCCGAACGCGAAGTCAAGGATGATCGCGTGCGCGGCATGATGGCGCCCTGGGTGCTGCACTCCGGGCTGGGGCCGGACGACGCCTGCTCGGCGCTGATCGGCAAGCTGACCTTCGCGGCGGTGGTGGCCGGCGGCATGCCGGTGGTCAAGGGCGGCGGCCGGAACCTGGTGCGCGCCCTGTGCGCCCTGGTCGAGAAAGCCGGCGGACGCGTCCAGCTCAATACCGAAGTCGAGGAGATCGTGCTGGACGGGCAGAAAGCGCGCGGCGTGCGCGCCGGCGGCCGGCTGTATGAAGCCACCGAGGCCGTGGTGTGCAACGTCACGCCGCCCCAGCTTTACGGCCGCCTGCTGCCGGGCGCGCCCGCGCCGGTGCGGGAGCAGGCGCAGGCCTATCGTTTCGGGCGCGGCGACATGCAGATCCACATCGCCCTGGACGGCATGCCCAACTGGAGCGATCCGGAATTGCTGAAAGTGCCTTTGCTGCATTTGTCCGACAGCCTGGAGGATGTCAGCATGAGCGTGGCCCAGGCCAACAATGGCCTGATCCCGGCCAAGCCCACGGTGGCCATAGGCCAGCCATGCGCCGTGGATCCGGGACGTGCGCCGCAAGGCAAGTGGATTCTGTGGATGCAGATGCAGGACATGCCTTCGCGCCTGCGCGGCGATGCGGCCGGCAAGATCGCCGTGCCGGAAGACGGGCAATGGAACGAGGCGGTGCGCGAGGCCGTGTGCGAGCGCATCGTCGGCCAGCTGGAGGCCATTCTGCCGGGCCTGCGCCGGCAGATCGTCGGCATCAAGGCCCTGTCGCCGGCCGACCTGGAAAGAGCCAACTGCAACCTGGTGGGGGGAGACCCTTATTCGGGCGTGTGCTCGCCCGACCAGTTCTTCTGGATGCGGCCCTTCGCCAGCAGCCAGGGCGCGCGCTCGCACCGCACCCCTTACAAGAACGTCTACCACATCGGCGCCTCCACCCACCCCGGCCCCGGCCTGGCGGGAGCCTCGGGCTTCATGGTGGCTGAGCAGATACGGTAGCAGCCGGCGCGCCTGACCCGTTCTTTGCAGCAATCAGATCAGTCTTCGGGCCGGCACATTGCCGGCCCGGACGCTTTGGGGCGGGCTTTCCTGCAAAAAAGATGTGTTCCCGGTTTCACCGGGTAGCACTATGGCCGCGATTCTTGAGTATTCTGTGCATGTTTTCACGCTGCCGTGCGTGCCGGGTCCGACAGTAGGGCCGGCGCACGGCCTTGCCGGATACCTGGAGCCATCCCGATGCAGTCCATGCGCCGCCTGGGCCTGTGCGCCCTGTTCAGCCTTTGTTTTCTTGTCCTGTTCCTGGGAATGCGGGGCGCGCCCGCGCATGCCGCCGAGCCCGCCGCCGTCCAGGCCGAGGAGGCCGGCAAGGCGCTTGACGGTTTGCGCCAGACCTTGCAGAAAGTGCAGGGTCGGCTGCAGAAGCCGGATGATCTGACCGATACCGAACTGGTCGAGTTGCGCAACAGCCTGACCGAGGCCCAGGAGCAGGCGCAGGAGATAGGCGTCCGGCTGGAGCCGGAGCTGAGCAGCGTGGAGGCGCGCCTGACCCAGCTGGGGCCGGTGGACGAGCAGGCCGGGGAGTCCGAGGACATCGCCCGCCAGCGGGCCCAGCTGCAGCAGGCCCAGTCCAACCTGGACGGCCAGATCAAGCTGGCCAGGCTGATCGGGGTGGAGACCCGCCAAGGCATAGACCAGATATCCAAGCAGCGCCGGCAGATTTTCCAGGCCGAGCTGGGACGCCGCTCGCAGTCCATCCTGACGCCGCGCTTCTGGAGCAACGTCAAGCGCGATCTGCCCGGCGATCTGGGCCGGGTCGAGCGCATGGTGGGCGATCTGGAGAAACGCATGGTGGATGCGCCCGCGCGCGTATTCTGGCTGGCCGGCGCCCTGGCGCTGCTGGTGCTGGGCGTGGCGGTCCTGCTGGCGCGCGGCCTGGCCGACTTCACCATCAATCACACCAAGCCCTCGCGCCTGCGGCGCTCGTTCTACGCCGCCGCCCTGATCGTGCTCTACACGCTGGCGCCGGGCCTGCTCGGCTCCATTGCTTCCATGCTCTTGCACTGGCAGGGCGAGCTGCCCGCCGAACTGGACAGCTTTGTGTCCAAGTGCGTGTTCGCCTTGTACCTGGGCGGTTTCGTGACCGGCATGGGCCGGGTGCTGCTGGCGCCGCAGCGGCCAAGCTGGCGCCTGCCGCCCATTCCGGGCGACGTGGCCACCAAGCTGGCCTGGCTGCCCATCGCCCTGGGCGTCATGGTGACGCTCACCTGGATGTCCCAGCAGCTGCTGGGCCTGATCAACGCCACGCTCAGCGCCACCTTGCTGGTGAACAGCTTCAACACCCTGACGCTGAGCATGCTGATCGCCTTCGCCGCCTGGAACCTGACCCAGGGCCTGCGCGTCCGCCAGCCGGCGCAGGCGACCGAGGAGGGCGCCAAGCCGGAACCGGCGCCCAGGGCCAACGGCTGGTTCCGCTCCGTGCCCATGGTGCTGGGGGTGGTCATCGCCGTGGGCTTGCTGGCCTTTCTGCTGGGCTACATCGCGCTGAGCAGCCTGATCGTGCAGGAGACGCTGTGGCTGAGCATGGTGATCTGCACCTGCTACGTGCTGGTGGCCCTGGTCGGCGACATCGGCAACAGCCTGCTGCTGCAGTTCAAGGAAAAGCGCGCCGCCAATGAACTCTCCAATTCGCAGTTGCGCGCCCGCAGCCAGCTTGTGATCCTGCTGTCCGGAGCAGCGCGCCTGAGCCTGATCGTGGCGGCCGTCACGCTGGTCCTGCTGCCTTTCGGCGAGGATCCCGCCGAGTGGCTGCAGCGTCGCCTGGGATTCCTGATGACGGGATTTTCCATCGGCCAGGTGCAGATCAAGCCGGGTTCCGTGCTGGCGGCGCTGCTGGTGCTGCTGGTGGGCATCTTCGCCGTCAAGGTCCTGCAGCGCTGGATGACGAACCAGTTGCTGCCCGCCACGCGCATCGACGCCGGCATGCGTGTGTCCACGGCCAATCTCTTCAGCTATGTGGGCTATTTCGTCGTGCTGGCCATGACGATCTCATCCTTGGGCATAGGCCTGGAGCGCATGGCCTGGATCATCTCGGCCCTGTCGGTGGGCATCGGTTTCGGCTTGCAGGCGGTGGTGCAGAATTTCGTCTCCGGACTGATCCTGCTGGCCGAGCGGCCCATCAAGGTGGGCGACTGGGTCAGCCTGAACGGGGTGGAAGGCAATGTGCGCAAGATCAATGCGCGCGCCACCGAGATCGAGATGTTCGACCGCTCCACCCTGATCGTGCCCAATTCGGAATTCATCACCAAGCCCGTGCGCAACGTCACCCTGACCAATCCGCTGGGCGTGGTCAACGTCAAGATCAACATGCCCATCGACACGGATGCCAAACGGGTGCGCGATATCATGATGGAGGCCATGCAGGACCACCCCGACGTGCTGGAGGATCCGGCCCCGGGCGTGACCCTGGACGGATTCGACGCCAATGGCCTGGCGTTCACGGCCAGCAGTTTCGTGTCCTCGCCGCGCCTTTCGGCCAAGACACGCAGCTCGCTGATGTTCGAGATCCTGGACCGCCTGCGCCGGAACGGGCTGGTGCTGCACCATACGCAGACCATGACGGTGCTACCCGCCACGCCCGCGGCAAGCCAGGCGGGCAAAGATGGAACCCTTCCCCTTGCAGCCGACACTCAATAGGTTGGTGTCTGGAATCAGGACTGCTTACAACACGGTAAAGGACGATATGAAGGCGTTGCGGGAAGTGTGGCTGATCGTTTTTCTATGTCTGAGTCTGTGGATGCCGATCGCGGCGCAAGGCCAGGTCGTGCCGGTGGGACCGGCCGATCGGGAACTGTTGATGCAGCTGCAGCAGGCCCAGGACCGCGTGCGCCTGCTGCAGCTGCGCCTGGAGGACGGGAGGGAGACCTTGCGTCCCGAGGCGGCGCGTATGCAGGAGGACCGCCTGACCGAGGCCTTGGAGCTGTCCGCCCGCACCGTGCAGCAATTGGAGCGGCGCAGCCAGTTCCTGCAGGCGCGCCTGCAGGAACTGGGCGAGGAAGCCGAAGGAGATGACGAGCCGGAAGCGGTGCGCCTGGAGCGCGCCCAGTTGCAGCGCGCGGTGGCGGCTCTGCAGGCCGAACTGAAAGTGGCGCGCCTGGTCCAGGTCGAGGCCGAGCAGACGCGCCAGCTCTTGCGGGACGCCGGCCAGCGCTACGAAGACGAGCAGCGCTGGAAACGTTCGCCATCCCTGTTGTTCCTGGAAGGGGTGCCCCAACTGCGCCAGGCCTGGCCATCCGATCGCCAGAAATTATCGGATTATGCGCAGCAATGGCGCCAGACTCTGTCCCGATCCAGTTGGCAGCAAAGCAGCGGCTCGGTGTGGCTGGTCCTGGCCGCGTTGCTCGTGGGCGTGACGCTGCTGCGCGTCTTGCCGGCCCTGGTCACGCGCCATGCGCCCGGCGGGCGCTTGCGGCGCTCGGGCCTGGCCATGGCCAATTTCATGGTCTGGATGGGCATGGCCTGGATCGTGGGCAAGGAAATCATGTTGTTGCTGCTGGACAGGCCCGGGCTGTCGGAGCCGCAGCTCAAGCTGGTCGCCTACACCCAGCTGGCCGCCTTCATGGGGGCCCTGGTGCTGGCCGCCATGAAGGCGGTCATCTTCCAGCCGCGCAGTTCCTGGCGCCTGCTGCCTTTGTCTGACCGCGGGCAACGCCGGTTGCGCTGTTTCCCCTGGCTGTTCATGCTGACGACCTACGTCAAGTTCCTGGCCGATATGTTCAGGACCACCCTGCCCATGTCCGAGATCTTTCTGCTCTCGGTGGATGGCGTGGACACTGTCCTGTACATGGTTTTGTTCGTCTACGGCCTGTGGGGGCTGCGGGCTGAACGCTTCTTGTCCGCTCAGCCGCCGACGGGCGGAAAAGGGCAGGGACTGAGCGAGCGCGGCTATTATTGGTCGCGGCTGGCGTACTACGGGGCGGCGGGAGTCTACACGCTGGCGCTGCTATTGTTTCTGGGGGGCTGGCAAGGCCTGGCGGATGAACTGCTCTCGCATTTCCTGACCCTGATGCTGGTCTTCGGTTCCATCGGCTATCTGCTCATGGTGCTGCTGCAGGACATCTGCGACAGCCTGCTCGCGCATCTGCGCGGCCGCAGCCGCACGGCCGGGAGCGAACAGCTTCGCATTCAGAGCCAGCTCATCGTGGTCATATTCGGTCTGGCGCGCGCCTCGGTGCTGGCCCTGACGGTCTGGGTCATCAGTTCGGACTGGCTGACCGCACCCAAGCAGATGCTGGAATCGGGTCTGGACGTCTCGCGCGAGGTGTTGCGCCTGGGAGCGGTGCAGTGGCGCCTGGACTTGTGGCTGATCGCACTGGGCGTGATGCTGCTGGGCATCGCCGTGATCCATGTGCTGCGCAACTGGCTGCGCCATCGCTTCATGCCCAACACCAATCTGGAGCCGGGCTTGCAGAACGCCATCGTCGGCACGGTGAGCTATGTAGGCTATTTCGTCCTGCTGGTGATCTGCCTGTCCATGCTGGGCGTGCCCATCGAGTCCGTCACCTGGATATTCACCGCCTTGACGGTCGGTGTGGGTTTCGGGCTGCGCGGCATTGTCCAGAATTTCGCCTCCGGCCTGGTCCTGATGCTGGAGCGTCCCGTCAAGGTGGGCGACTGGGTGGAAGTGGACGGCAGCGAGGGTACGGTGCGCGAGATCCGCATGCGCGCCACCTATGTGGAGAAGTTCGATTGCAGCATGCTGACGGTGCCCAACGCCGACATGGTGGGCCGCCAGGTGCGCAACCTGACCTACACGCCCGCCTCCCTGGGCGCGGTGGAGGCGCGCCTGCTGCTGCCGCTGGACGTGGACGCCGATCTGGTCATGGAGCTGCTGCAGCAGGCCGTGCGCGCCCAGCCCGAGATACTGGAGGATCCGCCAGCGCAATTGTATTGCGACGGCATCCAGGGCGATGGGCTGGCTTTCGGCATGCGCTGCTTTCTGGCCAGCATGCATCCGCTGCGCCGCGTGCGCAGCAACCTGATGCTGGATCTGCTGCGCCAGCTGCGGGCGCATGGCATCAGCCTGCATCCGGCGCAGCGCTGGCTGCCCCAGGAAGGGGGCCGGGACGCAGAAGAGTCCGCACGCTCATGATCGTTGCCTCACTGATTGAATGCTGAAATATTCGTCCGTATAATTTGTTTAGCCATACTAAACAAAATAGGGCGCACCTCGCGCAATAGGACGGACGAGACATGCAGGACAAGCAGACAAACACGGCGCCCCCGGGCGTGTCGCCCTGGCGCGCGGCCAGCGCCGCCGGCCTGGGCACCATGATCGAGTATTACGATTTCCAGTTGTACGGCGTGCTGGCCGTGACCCTGAGCATGCTGTTCTTCGTGGGCGAGAACGAGAACGCCGCCTTGCTCTCCACGCTGGCCGTCTTCGGCGGGGCCTTTCTGGCACGGCCGCTGGGCGGCATCTTCTTTGGCTGGTTCGGCGACCGTCACGGCCGCACGGCCGCTCTGATGGTGACCATTGTGGGCATAGGCGTGGCCAGCGCCCTGATGGGCCTGTTGCCCACCTACGCCACCCTGGGACTGGCGGCGCCGGCGCTGCTGCTGTTGTGCCGCCTGCTGCAGGGCTTTTTCGCCGGCGGGGAGATTACCGGCGCGGCCACCTACGTCGCAGAGTGTTCGCCGCCGAACCGGCGCGGCTTCTTCGGCGCCTTCAATCCGGCCGCCGCCACGCTGGGACTGTCGCTGGCCACCGGCGTGGCCGGGCTGGTCAGCACGGTCTTTGGCAAGCAGGCCATGCAGGAGTGGGCCTGGCGCATTCCGTTCCTGCTGTCCGTGCCGCTGATCCTGCTGTGCGTGTGGGCGCGTTCGCGCATCGAGGATTCGCCGCGCTTCCAGGAGCTGCTCAAGGAGCGCCGCCCCGAGCATTCTCCCATGTCGGTGATCCTGCGCGAGCACGCCCGTCCCCTGGCGCAGGTGATCGCCATCGGTTTCGCCCAGAATGCCGCCGGCTATGTGGGCGTGGTCTACCTGAGCACGCATTTGACCCGCACCCTGAAGTACGACGCCTCGGCCGTGTTCTGGCTGGTTTCGCTGGTGACGCTGGTGTCCGCCTTCCTGATGCCGCTGGCCGGCGGGCTGTCCGACCGCTTCGGACGCAAACCGCTGCTGACCGTGGGACTGCTGGGCTATCTGGTGCTGGTGCCGCTGACCATGTGGGTGGCTTCCTGGGGCAATTTCGCCGTGGCGGCAGCAGCGGTGGCCGTGTCCATTGTTCCTTTCATCATCGTGCAGTCCGTGGGCTATCCGCTGTACGCCGAGCTGTTCCCCACGCGCGTACGCTACAGCGGCGTGTCGCTGGGCTTCAATATCGCCACCATCCTGGGCGGCGCCACCGCGCCCTTCGTCGCCTCCTGGCTGACCAATCTGACCGGCTCCAGCATGGCGCCCGCCTTCTATGTGATGGCGGCCGCGCTGGTGGGCGTGGCGGCGCTGGCCGGCGTACAGGAAACGTCCGGCCGCAGGCTGGCGGATTGATTCACAAGGAAACCACAAGCAATGTCAGGCTATTTTCTCTATCACTCCATCGGCATGTTCGAAGGCAAGCAGGCCCGCATGCAGGCCGAGCTGGCTGAATTTTCTCAAGTCTGGTCCGCGCTGGACGACAGCCAGTGGGGCTATGCGCTGGGCCGCAAGCAAGCCTTCATCGAGGGCTGGGCGCAGTTGATCGGCGGGCGCGCCCAGGACATCGCCCTGAGCGAGAATGTCACCGGCGGGCTGTACAGCATCCTGGGCGCCTTGCCATCCCATGTCCTGCGCGGCCGCACCTTGCTGGTGGCGGGCGACTGCTTTCCCAGCCTGCACTTTCTGCTGCAGAAGCTCGCGCAGCGCCTGGGCTTCACGCTGCGCACCGTGCCGCTCAGCCAGGGCCTGTCCTATGTGACCGACGATGACTTCATCCGCGCCTGGGACGACAGCGTCGGGCTGGCGCTGGTGACCTGGGTCAGCTCCACGTCGTCGCACCGGGTGGACGTGGACCGGATGGCCCAGTGCGCACGTGAACACGGCAGCCTGATGGCGCTGGATCTGACGCAGGCGGCCGGCCTGGTGCCGTTCCAGCTGCACGAAGGGGTGGCCTTCACCTTGTCGGCCTCGCTCAAGTGGGTGTGCGGGGTGTCCGGAGCCAGCCTGCTGCATGTGCGCCCTGACCTGATCGAGCAGTGCGAACCGGAGTTCCGGGGCTGGTTCAGCCAGGACAATCCCTTCAACTGGAATCTGGACCAGTTCAGTTACGCGCCCGATGCGCGCCGCTTCGACCACGGGACTCCGTCGGTGCTGGGCAGCATTGCATCCTTGCCGGGCATGCGTTTCGTGCTGGAGACCGGCGTGCAGAACCTCTGGGAACAGAACCAGGCGCTCACGGCCCTGATCCTGGAGCGCGCGGCGCGTCAAGGCTGGCCGGTGCTCACGCCCTTGCCCGTGCAGGAGCGCGGCGGCAGCGTGATGCTGCGGGCGAGCAGCGCGGCGCGCGCCAAGGCGCTGGTGGATGCGCTGCGCGAGCAGGAGCTGTATTGCGATCATCGCGATGCGGTGCTGCGCCTGTCGCCGGGCAATGTCTGCGAGGAGGCCGATGTGCTGCGTCTGTGCGATACGCTGCAGGCGGGCTGGTGATGCAGGGAGCGGACATGGAAATGAGCTGGGCGCACCAGGCCAGCCGCCGCATCGAGCGGCCGGCGGCCGAGGTTCTTGATTTCATGGCTGACCTGAGCCTTCTGGGGCAATGGTCGCTGGGGTGTTTCGACACCCGGCCGGCGGGCGAGGGCGTGGTGGCGGGCACATCCCTGTTCGATGGCGGGCAGACCCACGTCAGCGTGGAGGTCCTGCGCGAGCAGGGGCTGCTGCGCTATTGGGTGGGCGGCGCCGCCGAGCGCAGCCCGCGCATCAGCGCCTGGGTGCAGCCCATCGATGAGAGCGCCTGCGTGCTGGTGATGATGGCCACGCGCACGGCCGGCATGGACGAGGCCCGCTGGCAGCGCCTGCAGCGCTGCCACGAAACGGAGCTGGACCTGATCCAGGCCCAGCTGCACAGCGGCTGGCGGCGCCGGGCTCAGTAGCTGGGCGGGGTGATGGCGACGATGAAGCGCACGTCCTGGTCATAAGGATTGCGATAGGCGTGCGGCAGGCTGGAGTCGAAATAGCAGCTGTCGCCCGTTTCCAGGCAGTGGATGTGCCCATCCACATCCACCATCAGTCGGCCTTGCGTGACGACCACGCATTCTTCGGCCGGGTGACTCCAGCGTTCTCCCACGGAGGCGCCGCCGGGCGGCAGAAAACCCTCCAGCATCTCGATCTTGCCGAAACCGGGAGAGATGCGTCGGTACTGCACGCCCGAGGCCGAATGCAGCGTCATGCGCTCGTGCTCGCGCACCACGGCCACCCGTTCCAGATTGTCTTCCAGCAGCGAAAAAAGAGGCGTGTCCAGGGCGCGCGCGATCTGGCGCAGCGTATCCAGGCTGGGCTGGGTCAGGCCGCGCTCGACCTGGCTGATCAGACCCGGGGACACCTGGGCGAGTTCGGCCAGCTTGCGCAGGGAGAGTTTCTTGTGCTGTCGCAGTTCACGGATACGCAGGGCGGCCATGACGGGGAAGGGGAGGTGGCAAAGCCTGCATTGTAAGCCATGGCCGTCCGGGCGCATGGTCATCAGGCTGTCATGTGCGCTGCCTAGACTGCAGGGGCTGATCGAATCCCAAAGAGGAGCTTACTGCATGTCATTGCTTTCCCGCCTGCGGCGGCGCGCGCCTGCGCACGCCCATCCTCCGGACTCCGCCTGCGCGCCTGACGTTCCGCCGGCCTGTCCGCTTTCCCTGGACCGCATCGTTTATCGCTACGGCGCCCAGCCCGTGCTCGACGGCATCAGCCTGGAGGTGCCCGCCGGCCAGGTGCTGGCGCTGCTGGGACCGTCGGGCTGCGGCAAGAGCACGCTGCTCAAGGTGCTGGCCGGCCTGATTCAGCCGCATTCGGGCAGCGTGCGGCTGGGCGCGCGCCAGTTCAACGGTCCGCACGTGTTCGTGCCGCCCGAGCGTCGCGACCTGGGCATGGTGTTTCAGGACTACGCCTTGTGGCCGCACCTGTCGGTGGCCGACAACGTGGGCTTTCCGCTGCGCATGCGCGGGCTGGAGCCCGCACTGCGCCGCGAGCGCGTGGAGTGGGCGCTGGAGCGCGTGGGCCTGGCCGGTTTCGGGCCGCGCCGCCCCTTCCAGCTGTCCGGCGGACAGCAGCAGCGCGTGTCCCTGGCCCGCGCCCTGGTGGCCCGGCCGCGCCTGTTGCTGTTTGACGAGCCCCTGTCCAACCTGGACCGCGAGCTGCGCGAGACCCTGTGCGGGGAAATCGCCGCCTTGCTGCGCCAGATGAACACCACGGCGGTGTATGTCACCCATGATGTCCAGGAGGCCGGCCGACTGGCGCATCGCATCGCGCGCCTGCAATCCGGTCGTCTGCTGGACATCGTCCCCAATCCCGACTTCAAGGTTCACTGATATGCTGCGTACTGCTTTGTTTTCTTTCCTGACGAGTTCCATGATGTTTTCCGCCTCCCCGTCCGCCCAGACCCTGACGGTGTATTCCGCCGGCCCCGGCACGCTCATCAAGCAGCTGGCCGCCGATTTCGAACGCAGCGAGGGCGTGAAAGTGGATGTGTTCCAGGCCACCACCGGCAAGGTCATGGCGCGCGTCGAGGCCGAGTCGGCCAATCCGCGCGCCGATGTGGTGATTTCCGCGTCGTGGGACAGCGCCGCCGAACTGGATGCGCGCGGATTGCTCGCGCCCCTGGAGACCGGCGAGGCGGACGGCCAGGTGCCCGCCTTCCTGAAGCAGCCCAATTACGTGGCCCAGGGCGTCTCCGCGCTGGGCATGGTGTGGAACCCGGCCTCGGGCACGCCGGCCCCGCAGGACTGGGCCGATCTGCTCAGGCCCGAGTACCGCGATCGCGTCACCATGCCGGACCCGGCGCTTTCGGGGGCCACGCTGGACTTGCTGCTGGGCCTGCAGGCCGCCAGGGGCGAGGAGTTCTGGGCCTTTCTGGCCGGCCTGAAGGAGCAGGGCATGACGATTTCCGGCCCCAATGCCCAGGCTTTGGCTCCCGTGCTGCAGGGTGCGCGCGCGGTGGTGTTCGGCGCCGTGGATTATGTCAGTTACGCGGCGGCGGCCAAGGGCGAAGCCGTCCAGGTCATCTTTCCGCAGTCGGGCACGGTGATCGCGCCGCGGCCCATCATGGTGATGAAATCCAGCCGGCAGCCCGAGCTGGCCCAGCGTTTCGCCCGCTTCCTTCTCTCGGTCCCGGCGCAGCAGGCCGTGGGCCAGGCCTGGCTCATGCCCGCGCGCACCGGCGTGGCGGCGCAGCGGCCCCTGCTGGCCGACATCCGCATCCTGGACGTGCAGGCCGGCGCCAGCGAGCGCCAGGAGCTGCTGCAGCGCTTCAACCAGCTGTTCAACCGCTACTGACCGCATAGGGCGCGGCCCGCACGGCCGCGCCGTCTCGCCATGATGATGATTCGACAACGATGGGGGTCGTCCGCCACCGCGGGCGCGCTGTTGCTGCTGGTCGGGCTGCCCGTGGCCATGATCGTGCTGCAGGCGGTGTTCCCGCAGTGGCACCAGGGCTCGTTCACACAAGCTTTCCAAGGGCTGGCGCGCCAATTGGCCCTGCCGGAGGTCTGGGGACTGGCCGGCGACACCCTGGCGCTGGGCTTGACGGTCGCGGCGATCAGCGCCGCCATCGGCATCCCGCTGGGCGCGGCGCGCGCGCTGTTCGCGTTACCCGGCGCCAGATTCTGGGACCTGCTTTTCCTGATCCCGTTTCTTCTGCCGCCCTACATCTGCGCGCTGTCCTGGACGCTGGCGCTGCAGAGCCGGGGCTACGTGCACCAGGTCCTGGGCTGGGACGGCTCGGCCTGGCTGTTCTCGCCCTGGGGCGTGGCGCTGGTGATGAGCCTGAACACTTTCCCGGTCGTGTATTTCGCCGTGTCGCGCAGCATGGCCGGCGGCGGCCGCTACCTGGGACGGGTCGCCAGGGTGTGCGGCGCCTCGCCCGCCCAGGCGTTCGCCCGCGTCATCCTGCCGCTGGCCTTGCCCGCCATTCTGGCCAGCCTGCTGCTGGCTTTCACCTTGTCCATCGAGGAATATGGCGTGCCGGCGGCGCTGGGAACCCAGGCCGGGCTCAGCCTGCTGACCGTGGCCATCGAACGCCGCCTGTCGGATTGGCCCGTGGACCTGTCGGGAGCCGCCATGCTGTCCCTGATCCTGATGCTGCTGACCCTGACGGTCTACGCGGTGCAGCGCGCCGTGCTGGCGGGCCGTCAGTTTGAAACCCAGCTCGGCCGTCCCGTGGCCAGCGCGCCGGCGCGCCTGGGATTGTGGCGCTGGCCCGTGCTGCTCGTCTTCGCATTGACAGCCCTGTCGGCAGTGGGCATGCCCCTGGCGGCCTTGCTTCTGGGCGCCCTGAGCCGCACGGTGTCGGGCGGCGTGGCCTGGGGCAATCTGGGGCTGGATCATTTCCGGGCCTTGTTGCAGGGGGGCGACGGCGCGCTCCAGTCCCTGGGCTCCAGCATGGGCCTGGCGTTGGCCACGGCCTGCCTGACCGCCTTGCTGGGCGTGGCGGCGGCCTGCCATGCGCAGAACGCGCGCACCCGCCTGGCGGGTTTTCTGGACGGGCTGTCGCTGATGCCTGCGGCCATTCCCGGCATCGTGGTGGGGGTGGGACTGATCCTGGCCTGGAACCAGGCTTTCTGGCCCCTGACGCCCTATGGCACCCTCTTCATCCTGGTCTTGTCCTATTCCTGCCTGCTGCTGCCCTATCCGGTGCGCTATGCGGGCGCGGCGCTGCGCCAGATGTCGCCTTCGCTGGCGGCGGCCGCCCGGGTCCATGGCGCCAGCGGCATGCAGGCCTTCTGGCGCATCACGTTGCCGCAGATCTGGCCCAGCGTGCTGGCGGCGATGCTGATGGTGTTCGCCGTCTCCTCCCGAGAGCTGGTGACTTCGCTGCTGCTGGCGCCGGCTGGCGTCAGCACGGTGTCCATCTATATCTGGCGCCAGTTCGAGCAGGGCTCCATCGGCCAGGGCATGGCCATGGCCTGCGTGGCGATGGCGGCCAGCCTGGGCCTGATGCTCGCGGCCCTGCGGCTGCAGCGCCGCGCCGGCTAGATCGTGGATTCTTCCGTTTCATCAGCCCATTTCTGCTTGATGTCCAGCATTTCGGGCAGGCACTTGTCCAGCAGCGCGACCAGGGCGGGATCGAAATGCTTGCCGGCCTGTCCCCGGATGTGGGCGACGGCGTCCTCCACGCTCCAGGCGCGCTTGTAGGGCCGCTCGCTGGTGAGGGCGTCGAACACGTCGGCGATGGCGATGATGCGCGCCGGCAGCGGGATGTCCTCGCCCTTCAGGCCATATGGATAGCCGCTGCCGTCCCATTTCTCGTGATGGTACAGGGCGATGGAGCGAGCCAGCTTGAGCAGGCCGTGCGAATGATGGCCGATGATGCGCGCGCCGATCAGGGTGTGCGTGCGCATGATGTCCCACTCGGCGGCGTCCAGCTTGCCGGGTTTCTGCAGGATGGCGTCGGGAATGCCGATCTTGCCGATGTCGTGCATGGGCGCGGCGTGCAGCAGTTCATCGGCGGCTTCGTCCGAATAGCCCGCCCAGCGCGCCAGGATGCGGGCGTAGTGGCTCATGCGGATCACATGCCGGCCCGTTTCATTGTCCTTGTACTCGGCCGCCACCCCCAGGCAGCGCACGATCTGCAGACGGCTCTCGCGCAGCTCCCGCATCTGCACCAGGGACAGGTGGTTGCGGATGCGCGCGCGCAGTATGGACGGATTGAAGGGCTTGGCGACGTAGTCCACCGCGCCCAGGTCGAAACCCAGCTGCTCGTCCTGCGCCTGCGCCAGGGCCGTCACGAAAATGACGGGGATGCCCTGGGTCAGGGGATTGGCCTTGAGTTCGCGGCAGACATCGTAGCCCGAGAGCTTGGGCATCATGATGTCCAGCAGGATCAGCTCGGGCAGGTCGCGCTGGGCCAGCTCCAGCGCCTTGGCGCCGTCCTTGGCAAAGAGCAGCCGGTAGTCGTTCTGCAGGGTGTGGCGCAGGATCTGCAGGTTGGCGGGTTCATCGTCGACCAGCAACAGGGTGGGGCGAGACACGGTGAAATTATTCATGTCGCGGTTTATCGGAAGCCAGGGTTGCGTTCAGCTCGGCGATCAGGCCGGCCAGTATGGAATTGGCCTGTTCAAAGTCGAAGGCGTCGATGGCTTTGTTCAGGCTGGACAAGGTGGTGATCTGGCCCTGGCCTTCCAGATGGCGGCAGACGGCCTGAAAGGCCTCTTCGTCCAGTTCGCTGCGGCTGACGCTGTCCTGCAGCCGGCGCATGTGCGCCAGCGCCTGGGCCGGTTGCAGGGCGGCGGCGCCGGGCTGTTCGGACGCGGTGGCGGGGCGGCTGTCCTGGTTCAGTTCCATGGCCACGCTGTTGAGCAGGTCCTGCAGGCGGTAGATGCGGTCGCGCGTATGGCGGGTCTCGCCGCGGCGGATCTTGTCCTCCAGTTCGCCGGCCAGCTTGGCGACCGGCGTCAGCCCCAGGTTGGCGGCCGTGCCGCGGATGCCGTGCAGGCTGCTGAGCATGATTTCCCAGTTGGGCTGCTCATGGCTGGCCTCGCTCAAGGGATAGCGAGTGGCCAGATCGGACAGGAAGCTCAGGATGGCGCGCCGCAGGCGCTCGTGCGATCCCCACAGGCGCACGCCCGCGTCCCAGTCTATCAGCTGCGGATCGGCCGGCCGCGGGACCTGCTTGTCGGGCTGGGAAGGATCCAGCCCCAGGACCAGGGCGATTTCCTGGAACAGGCGCGACAGATCCAGGGGCTTGGTGGCGAAGCCGTTCATGCCGGCCTCGCGGGCGGCGCGGCGGTCCGACTCCATGACGCTGGCGGTCAGGGCGATCAGCGGCAGGGGCTTGCGGCCTTCGCGGCGTTCTTGCTCGCGCCAGCGGCGCGCGGTCTCCAGCCCGTCCATGTCGGGCATGTGCACATCCACCAGGGCCAGGTCGAAATGCTCGTCCTGCAAGCGCTCCAGGGCCTCATGGCCGTTTCCGGCCACCACCACGGTATGGCTGTGCTGCTCCAGGGCCAGGGTCAGCAGTTCCTGGTTCAGGGCGACGTCATCGGCCACCAGGACGCGCAAGGGCGGCAGGTGGGGCATCTTCCCGTCGTCGGGCATTTCGGCTGGCGCTGCGCCGGGCTCCAGCGGCACGGTCACCTGGAATACGCTGCCCTGGCCCGGCGTGCTGCGCACGTCCAGCTCGCCCCCCATCAGCTCGACCAGCTGGCGGGAGATGGTCACGCCCAGGCCGGTTCCGCCAAAGCGGCGGCTGATGGACACGTCGGCCTGTGCGAAGGGGGCGAAGACATGGCGCAGCTGCTCGGGCGTCATGCCGATGCCGGTGTCGCTGACGCGCATCACCACGCTGTTGCGCCCGCTTTCCACATCGACCCGCACCGAGCCGCTCTCGGTGAACTTGACGGCATTGCCGATCAGGTTGTTCAGCACTTGCTGGATGCGCAGCGGATCGCCCCGGTAGTGGTCCTGCAGTTCGGGCGCGTAATTCAGGCGCAGCTCCAGGTGCTTGGCCTCGGCCGCCAGCCGCAGCGAGGCCACGACCTGGCTGCACAGATCTTTCAGCGAGAAGTCGATCTTCTCCAGCTCGACCGAACCCCGTTCCAGCTTGGTGGTGTCCAGAATGTCGTTGAGCAGACTCAGCAGCGAGCGGGCGGAGTTGCGCACGATGGACAGGTGCTTGTTCTGCTGGGGGTTGAGCTGGCCGCGCAGCAGCAGTTCGGTAAAGCCGATGATGGCGTTCAGCGGCGTGCGGATCTCATGGCTCATGTTGGCCAGGAAGGCGGTCTTGGCCTGGGCCGCCTGCTCGGCGCGCTCGGCCGTCTCGCGCAGCGACATGGCCATGGCCTTGTAGTCGCTCATGTCGGAGACAAAGCCCACGAACAGCGGCTCGCCCGGCTGGAGCACCTTGCCCACGGCCAGCCGCATGGGCATCAGGCTGCCGTCCTTGCGCAGACCGGTCACGTCGCGACCCACGCCGATGATCTTGGGATCGCCGGTGCGCAGATAGTTGGCCAGGTAGCCGTCATGGCGCGAGCGGTCCGGCTCGGGCATCAGGATATTGATGTTGCGCCCCAGCACTTCGCCTGCTTTCCAGCCGAACAGGCGCTCGGCCGAGGTATTGAAGTCCTGGATGGTGCCCTTGCTGTCTATGGTGATGATGCCGTCCACCGCCGTGTCCACGATGGCGCGGATGCGCGATTCGCTCTCCTCCATCTTCAGGAAGAGCTGGCGATAGCGCAGCAGGCCGTTGGCGGCCGTGACCAGCACCGTCACGGTGATGGTGAAGGTGGACAGCGCCAGCGAGGCGAAGGTGCTGTTGAACATGATCATGCTGTCCGGCTGGGAGGCGTCGCCGATGAAGCGCGCGGCCGCCATGCCGGTGTAGTGCATGCCCGAGATGGCCAGGCCCATCACGATGCCGCTGATGACGATGCGCTGCAGCAGCGTCAGGCCCGTGCGGTGCAGGCGAAAGCGTATCCACAGGGCCAGGATGGCCAGCGCCACGGCCACCAGGATGGATACCAGGAAGGTGACCGGCTCGTAGCGCAAGGCGGGCGCCATGCGCATGGCGGCCATGCCGCTGTAGTGCATGGCGCCGATGCCCAGGCCCACCAGCACGCCGCCCAGGACCAGGTGCGAACGCAGCACCCTGGCCTGGGAGAGGATCTGCAGCGCCACCCAGGAGGCGGCGACGCTGGGGACCACGGACAGGATGGTCATGGCCGGATCGTAATGGATGGAGGTGCACAGCTCGAAGGCCAGCATGCCGATGAAGTGCATGGTCCAGATGCCGCCGCCCAGTGCGATGGCGCCGGTGCCGATGGCGACCTGGCGGTACAGGCGCAGGTCTGCCATGCGGGCGATGTGCGCGGTCTGCAGCGCCATGCCGGAGGAAAAGATGGCGACCAGCAAGGACAGGATGACCAGCCCGCTGTTGTATGTGCCGATCAGGAAGGGAGCCGTCTGGTCGGCGCTGATGAAGAACTGGTCGAGAATCTGCATGGGTCCGTGGGGCCTGGCTGGGCCGTGAGTTGTTCTTGGTGTCGGGCTCCACCCCGCCGGCGGCGGGGGGACGCAGGTAAAGCCGCGTCGGCGGCGTATCGGACGTATGTAACTGCGAGGATATGTTACTGAAAATCCACGTGGCTGTAGTGGCTTTTTTCTGACGGTGGAAGGAGCCCGCCCTTGCTACAGCAGCGTGCCGGTCAGCAGCAGGGCGGCCACCGAGAAATAGATGACCAGGCCCAGCACGTCGACCAGCGTGGCCACCAGCGGCGCGGACGCGCTGGCCGGATCGAAGCCGACGCGCTGCAGCAGGAAGGGCAGCATGGAGCCTATGCACGATCCGAAGGTGACGATGCCCACAAGAGCCAGCCAGATGGTGAAGGCGATCAGCAGGGAGTGTTCGCCGTAGTCGTACAGGCCCAGATGCTGCCAGAGTTCGATGCGCACGAAGCCCACGGCGCCCAGCAGGGTGCCCAGCACCAGGCCGGCCGGCAGTTCGCGCAGCAGCACGCGCCACCAGTCCGCCAGGCGTACGTCGCCCAGCGCCAGCCCGCGGATCAGCAGGGAGGTGGCCTGTGAGCCGGAGTTGCCGCCCGAGCTCATGATGAGCGGAATGAACATGGCCAGCACCACGGCTTTCTCCAGCTGGAATTCGTAGTGCTGCATGGCGCTGGCGGTCAGCATCTCGCCCAGGAACAGGGCGGCCAGCCAGCCGCCGCGCTTGCGTATCATGGTCCAGAAGCCGGCCTGCAGGTAGGGCTTGCCGATGTGCTCGGCGCCGCCGAAGCGGTTCATGTCCTCGGCCGCCTCGTCCATCAGGGCGTCGATCACGTCGTCCACCGTGACGATGCCGATGATGACGTTTTCCTCGTCGACCACGGGCACGGCGAGGAAGTCGTGGCGGCGGATGATCTGCGCGACGGCCTCCTTGTCCGTGTAGGCCTGCACGGTGACCGGCGTCTCCCCGCGCCACAGGTCCGTCAGAGGGGCCTGCGGATCGGCGCAGACCAGCTTGCGCAGCGGGACCACGAACTGCAGCTGCTTGAAGGGATTGACCACGTAGATGGCATACACGGTCTCGCGCGTGCTTTCCACTTCGCGGATGTGCTGCAGGGTGCGTGCGACGCTCCAGTCCAGGGGCACCTGGAGGAACTCGGTGGTCATGATGCCGCCGGCCGTGTCGGCCGGGTAGTGCATCAGCTGCATGACGGAGGTGCGCGTGGGTTGGGAAAGATGGCCCAGGATGCGCTCGCGCTCGGCGGGTTCCAGGTCCTGGAGCAGGTCGGCCAGACGGTCTTCGGCCAGGATTTCCAGCATGCGCCAGCGTTGCTGTCGCGCGGCGTCCATCAGCACATCGCTGGCCCAGCGCAGCTCGGGCCGCTCCAGCAGGGTGTGCAGGCGTTGGTCATCGAAGTCGCGCACGGCGGCGACGGCCTGCCGGCGTTCCAGCAGATTGAGCGTCTGGACGAGGTCGGCCGGATGGGCCTGCAGATCAAGCAGCGAGGTCGCTGGGGAAGAGGGCATGGAGAACTCCGTTGGGCATGCTGAGGCTCGAGGCGGAGTCGGCCGCGCCAGGGCGGTCGCCGACGGGCCTCATTGTAACCAACTGCGAAGGAAGGCAGACGGATGCGTCTTTGATGCTAGGATGAATTCTGTTTCTTGCAACAGGAGCGCAGCATGAAGAACTCTCGTTTGACGATGCTGGCCGCCGCCCTGGCACTGGGCGGCGCCATGATGACTGCGGCCCAGGCCCAGTACGTGGGTCCGTCCGAGCACAAGTCCCTGACCACCGTGGACCAGGTGCTCAAGAATGCCAAGGATGACGATCAGGTGGCGCTGCGGGGCAAGCTGGTGCGCAAGGTGTCGGATGAAAAGTACATCTTTGCCGATGAAACCGGCGAGGTCCAGGTCGAGATCGACGACAAGATCTTCCCCAAGGTGCCGGTGGATGAGAACACGCCGGTCGAGATCAGCGGCGAGATGGACAAGAGCCTGATGGGCAAGTCCGAGATCGACGTCAAGGCGATCGCCATCCTCAAGTAGGATTTTTCGCGCCATCCGGGGCCCGCAGGCCTGGCCTGCGGGTTTTTTTGCGTGCGGACGGTGCTATAGTGCCCGCTTTCGCGCCGCGCTGGCGGAGCGCGACCTTCATTCAGGCAGGGCAGGGTGCCCGCCGCAAGACCAGGAACGACAATGAGCAATGCAGTGGTATTTGACAAGGGCAACTACCGTTTCGTCCCCACGGGCGTGAACCGCTATTCGGCCGGCGTGGCCGCCCAGCCCGGCTATGAGATCTGCCGCGTGGTGTTTTCCGAGCCCGTGCCCGTGAAGGAAGGGTTCGACCTGATCCAGGCCGTGCTGGAGGCCGAGGAACGCCCCCTGACCGCCTTGTGCGCCTGCGAGCTGCGTTCGCCCGAACCGGTCAGCGACAGCGGCTTCAACAGCTTCAATGAAAGCTATGTCCAGACCCTGACCGACTGGGGCCTGATCAAGGGCAAGCACAATCCCGTGGCGCGCAGCAATGTCTCGCCCCTGGTGGGCGCGCCCGCCGAACCCAGCTTCTATGCGTTCAGCTATACGGTGGACACCGACATCGAGGAGTCCACCTTCGTGATCGCGGGCAGTTGCGAAGCTCCCGAGACGCCCGGCGACTACAAGGATGTGGTCGTGGCCTACCAGGACGTGTCGCCCGAAGGCATGCTGCAGAAAGCCCGCTGGGTGCTGGATGAGATGGAGCGTCGCATGAAGGTGCTGGGCTTCGAGTGGGCCGACGCCACGGCGACCCATGCCTACACCGTGCACGATGTGCATGCCTTCATGGCCAGCGAACTGGCACGGCGCGGCGCCATCCGCAACGGCCTGGGCTGGCACCTGGCCCGCCCGCCCGTGGTGGGTCTGGAGTACGAGATGGACTGCCGCCGCGTGCTGAACGAGCGCGTGCTGGTGATCGACTAGGCGGATCGGCCCGCCAGGATTTCCTCGCGCAATTGCGTGAGGATGGCGCAAAACACCGTGGCGGGAAGCGAGGTCGCGGGCGATTCGGGTTCGGGCGTCAGATGCACCAGGGCGTGGCCCCGGGTGCTGGCCAGCGCCGTCGTCAGGCCTTCGCTTTGCAGGATGCGCGCGCGGATGGCGCGGCCTATCAGCGCATGGTGCGCGGCGCTGCCGTAGGCCAGCTCCTGATCCTGCCACCAGACCACGCGGCGCTCGGCCTGGGCGCCGGCTTGCTTGGCCTGCATGCCGAAAGTCTCGAAAATGGCGGCGCGGCGCGCATCGTGGGGCGCGAACTTGATGCCCTGGATGAAGCCCTCGACGGAGGCCAGCAGCTGGCCGTCCAGCACGAAGGGCGAGAGCACGAAGTTGGACAGGGCCTGGCCGCGCCAGTCCGGCGCGGTGCTGGAAATATTGAATTCGGTCATGCTGTGGTCCTGGCTGGACGGGCAGGCGCGCCTGCGGGTCGTCCAGCATACCATTGTCGGGCTTTGCTAGGCCGCCGCCAGAGCCGCTTGGCGGCGGTAGCGGCGCTGCAGCGCCAGGCCCCAGGCCAGCCCCAGCAGTGCGGACACCAGCGAGCCGCACAGCACGCCCAGCTTGGCGGCGTCCAGCAGCCCGGCCTGATCGAAGGCCAGATTGGCCACGAAGATGGACATGGTGAAGCCTATCCCCGCCAGCAGGCCGATCAGCGTGACGCCTTTCCAGTCCATGCCGGGAGGCAGGGAGCACAGGCCCAGGCGCACCGGCAGCCAGGTGCCCAGCAGCACGCCCAGCGGCTTGCCGACGATCAGCGCGATCGCCACGCCCAGCAGGGCGCTTTGCGCCCCGGGCGCCTGCAGGTCCAGCCCGCCCAGGCTGACGCCGGCGTTGGCCAGCGCGAAGACGGGCATGATGACGAAGGCGACCCAGGGGTGCAGCAGCGCGGGGATGCGGTCCACGGGCGCCAGCATCTCGCGCTGCGCGAGCTGCATGTCGCGCAGGGTATGCAGCACCTCGTGGGCATCCTGCTGGCGCTCCAGCTTCTGGGCCAGCTCCAGGTTTAGGTGGCGGGCCTTGCGCGGCAGCGGCAGGGCGCGCACCGGGCTCATCATGCCCAGGACCACGCCGGCCAGGGTGGGGTGCGCGCCGGTCTTGAGCAGGCCGAACCAGAGCACGGCGCCGGGCAGCACATAGGCCCAGGCCGAGCCTATGCCCATTTTCTGCAGGCCCAGCACGGCGGCCACCCCCAGCGCGGCGATCAGGAAGGCGCTGTAGTCCAGGCCGCCCGAATAGAAGAACGCGATGATCAGGATGGCGACCAGGTCGTCGATGATGGCCAGCGCCAGCAGGAATACCCGCAGGCTGCCGGGCAGCGAACGTCCCAGCAGCGCCAGCACGCCCACAGCGAAGGCGATGTCGGTGGCGGTCGGGATGGCCCAGCCCATCAGCACCATGGGTTCGCGGTTCAGGGCGGCATAGATCAAGGCGGGCAGGGTGATGGCGCTCAGGGCCGCGCAGACCGGCAGCATGGCCGAGCGCCAGTCCGACAGGGCGCCGTCATGGATCTCGCGGCGGATCTCCATGCCCACCACCAGGAAGAACAGCGTCATCAGAATGTCGTTGACCCAGAAATGCAGGTCCTGGGAGAAGCGCCAGGAGCCCAGTTCGAGGGTGACCTGGGTGTGCCAGAGAGCGTGGTAGCTGTCGGCATGGGAGGAATTGGCCCAGATCAGGGCCAGGGCGGCGGCCAGCAGCAGGGCCACGCCAGCGAGCGCCTCGATGTGCAGCAGGCGTTGCAGCTGTTGCTGCAGGCGGCGGGTGAACATATGGGCGCGCGGCAGCGGCGCCCCGGGGGTGACAGGGGACATGGTCGGCAAGTCTCCGCGAGGCGGCCCGACCTGCGCATGTATTTAACCTGTTTTGCGGCACCATGCCGCAAAGACACCCAGCCGGCATTATAGGGAGCCTTATTTTTTAAGGCAAATGTCAGCTTGCAACGCCATCGGGCGGGATGTGCAGGGGGATGGTGACAGGGCCGTCATTGATCAGGCTCACCTGCATGTCGGCGCCGAACAGGCCGCATTGCGTATCCGGCAGGCGCTGGCGCGCCCGCGCCACCAGTTCGTCGAACAGCGGCTGGCTCACGGCCGGCGGCGCGGCGCGGCTGAAGCCGGGGCGGTTGCCCTTGCGCGTGTCCGCCGCCAGGGTGAACTGGCTGACGAGCAGCAATTGGCCGCCGGCCTGCAGCAGGTTCAGGTTCATTTTTCCGTCGGCGTCACTGAAGATGCGCAGCGCAAGCAGCTTGTCCAGCAGGCGCTCGGCCTGGACGGCGGTATCGCCGTGTTCCGCGCAGACCAGCGCCAGCAGGCCTGCGTCGATGCGCGCCACGGTCTGTTCCTGGATGTCCACCTGGGCGCGGCGCACGCGTTGAATCAGGGCAATCATGGTCTGGGTCTCGAGTCGGGCCGCATTCAGTGGGCGACCGTCTTGGAAAAGAGGTTCACGATCAGCACGCCGGCCACGATGAAGCCTATGCCTATCATGGCGGGCAGGTCCAGCTTCTGCTTGAACAGGAACCAGCCTATCAGGGAGATCAGCACGATGCCCACGCCGCTCCAGATGGCGTAGGCCACGCCCACGGACATGGTGCGCAGGCTGAGCGACAGGAAGTAGAAGGCGCCGGCGTAGAACAGCACGGTCAGCAGGCTGGGCATCAGGCGCGTGAACTGCTGCGATTGCTGCAGCAGGCTGGTGGCGATGATCTCGCAGACGATGGCGATGAAGAGGGTCAGGTAGCTGGCGGCAAGAGGCGTCATGGCGAAGTCAGAAATACTGGAAGCTGAGCCAGCCCGGCAGCAGCAGCACGCTGGCCCACAGGCAGGCCGAGACCCAGGCCGAGACATGAAAGGCCAGCGGCGACATGCCGCAGGTGCCGGCGATCAGGGGCACGGTGGCGCGCAGCGGGCCGATGAAGCGGCAGGCCACGATGCTGAACCAGCCCCAGCGGGAAAAAAAGCCTGCGCCTTGGCGTACAGGTGAAGGCGCTTGCGGGCCCATTCGAAATGAAACAGATTACCCCCATAGCGCTGTCCAAGCCAGAAGGAAATCCAGCTGCCCAGGCCCGCGCCCACGGACAGCAGTATGGCGGTACCGGGCACCAGCAGGGCCAGGAAGGGCAGGGACAGGCTCAGCATCAGCCTGTCCTTGTGCTGGATGCCGTCCTCGAACAGCGGCTGCTGGTAATGTCGCAGGAAGTAATCGCGCTCCACGGCTACGACGCGAAAGCCGGCACGCTGATAGAAAGTCAGCGGATAGCCGAAGGCGCCGGTGCCCACGTCCAGCCGCCGCGCGCCTTGGGCGCGCGCATGGGCGATCACGGCCTCCAGCAGGCGGGCGCCCAGGCCCTGGCCTTGATGTTCCGGGCGCACGGCGATGTTCATCAGTTCCCAGGCTTGCCCAGGCAGGGGCTGGAGCACGGCGGCGGCCAGCGTCTGCCGGCCGTCCGTCACCCGCCAGGCCGTGCCGGTGCGCAGATAGCCCTGCACCAGCGACGGGCTGGGGCCGGCCTCCAGCAGGAGCTCCATGGGCAGGTCTTCGCCAGGCGCCTGTTCGATGCGCAGGCCATCCAGAGGCTCAGTCATGGAAATCGCCCTCTACGTAGAACCAGCGTCCGTCCTCGCGCACGAAGCGGCTGGTTTCGTGCAGGCGGCTGGCGCGCCCGTTCAGCCGGCTGCGCGCCACGAATTCCACGATGGCGTGGTCGGCGTCGATCTGCTCGTGGCGGCGCACCTGCAGTCCCAGCCATTGCAGCCCGGGAGGGTTGGGCTCCAGCGCGGCAGGCCGGGTGGAGGAGTGCCAGGTGGCCAGCAGATAGTCCAGCTCGTCCCGCACGAAAGCGCTGTAACGCGAGCGCATCAGCGCCGCGGCATCGGGCGCCAGCAGGCGCCGCTCGTCCGCATGCCATCGGCCGCAGCAGGATTCATAGGCCGCGCCGCTGCCGCAGGGGCAGGAGTTGGCTTGCGAAGACGATTTTTCACGGGAAGAATCAGGGAAAACCGGACAAGTCCAAAAGCATACCTGAAAGCTAGCTGAATGGTTTCTGAATCCGGTGAGCAAACGTAGCCGTTCGGGCCATTTTTTGGCGGCGGCATCCGCATGAAAAGGAACAAGCCGCGTGAGTTACGTTTTAAGGTGCTTGTCCCCTGTTTCGGGGCAAACCTGCAGGATACCGATTCATAGCTATCATGCTTCCAGGCGCCTACCCTCCCATGGCAACAGCCGCCTCTTGCGCAGTGGCCCAATAATTTAAGCCATCATCATTTTGCTACGGAGGTGTTACGCACTGTGCGTAGGCGTAAGTGAACGATCCCACGGATTATCAATGAATCGCCCCGGGTTTTGCGGAGGCTCCAACCGTTGAGAGAATGGAGCCACTAGGAGCAAGCAGAACAAGTTTTCCCGGGAAGTTCGTGAACGCGCGGTGCGTCTGGTGCAGGAGCACCGTGGCGAGTACCCGTCGCTGT
>JAFACG010000036.1 GCA_023425645.1 Pseudomonadota bacterium | reverse complement strand
GGCGAGTCAGGGACTTCGCCGCAGGCAGCACGCCGGGGCGGGAGGCAAGGGGCGTGCTGTTAGAGGAGCGCGCTTGCGGTTCGTCCGGGGGACGAACCGCGCTCCGAGTTCACGACCCGTCCGCTCCGGCGTTCTGACAAGGGAACCCGTGCGCAGCACGGGCGAAGGACCCAGCCAAGCCGGCCCGCCCCGGCCCCCCTCAAGGAAACCAAGGCTTCCCCCTGCTTGGCCCGAATGGCTCCCCGCGCTTTCCACTTTATTTACCACGCAAAAAAACCTAAAATGATAATGATTAACATTTAGTAGAGTATCCGCGGCATCTGAAGCGGTAATCAGAGGCGCGGCAATCTTGCGGAACCAGAATTCGTGACCACGTCCCATCCCAGCGCTGGCCGACGCCAGCTCCTGCTGGCCGCCGCGGCCAGCCCCTTGCTGTTCGGCGTGCCGCGCCTGCTGCGCGCCCAGGACGGCCCTCTGAAGATCGCTCTGCTGACCTCGCTGTCCGGCCCCTTCGCCTCGCTGGGCGAGAGCATGCGCGCCGGCCTGGAGCTGATGCTGCAGCAGTGCAATTACGAGATGGGCGGACGCAAGGTGCAGCTGCTGGTCGAGGACGACCACGGCAAGCCCGATGAAGCCATCCGCAAGGTGCGCAAGCTGATCTCGCGCGACCGCATCGACGTGCTGGGCGGGGTCATCAGCGCCAACATCGCCCTGGCCATCCGCGACATCGTGCACGACGCCGAACTGCCCACCTTCATCTCCAACGCCGCCGCCAACGCCCTGGCGCGCGAGGCGGCCAGCCCCTACGTGTTCCGTCCCACCAAGACCAGCTGGATGCTGGGCCACACCGGCGCGCTCTGGACCTACGAACACATCGAAAAAACCGGCGGGGTCACCCTGGGCTCGGACTACACGGCCGGGCGCGAATACATCGAAGACTTCGCCCATACCTACCAGGAACAGGGCGGCTCGCTGGGCGAGCGCATCTGGACGCCGCTGGGCACGCCGGACTTCGCGCCCATCATCATGAACCTGGCGGCCAGCAATCCCAAGTTCGTCTACACTTTCCTGGCCGGCGCGGACGCCGTGCGCTTTCACCAGCAGATGCAGGACTACCAGCTGCACGGCAAGATCCAGGTGATCGGCCCCGGCGCCCTGTACGACCAGGAAGACGTGGTCACGGCCGTGGGCGAAGCCGCCCTGGGCGGGGTCAGCACCTTCCACCAGTCGCCCGGCGCGGCCGGCGCCCAGGAATTCGCGGCCGCCTACCAGGCCGCGCGCGGCCGCCTGCCCGGCGAGGCCAGCACCTCCGGCTACGTCACAGGCCAGGTCATCAAGGCCGGCCTGGACGCCGTCAAAGGCGATCTCTCCAGCAAGCCGGCCTTCAAGCAGGCGCTGCTGGACAAGCCCATAGACACCGCCTTCGGGCCGCTGCAATTCGACCCGCGCAACAACCAGTCCATCCTGGACATCTACGTGAACGAAGTGCGCAAGGACGCGCAAGGGCGCCCCTTCAACACCGTCGTGCACACCTACTCCCGCATCCAGGACCCCGGCCCGCGCAGCTGAGCACCGCCTTGTCTTACTTCCTGCTTCAAGTCCTGAACGCCCTGTCCTTCTCGGCCCTGCTGATGTTGGCGGGGCTGGGGCTGTCCCTGGTGCTCAGCCTGATGAACTTCATCAACCTGACCCACGGCTCCTTCTTCCTGCTGGGCGGCTACATCGGCGTGCAGTGGCTGGCTTCGGGCGCGCCCTGGTGGCTGGCCTTCCCGGCCGCCTTCGTGCTGTGCGCCCTCATGGGCTGGCTGCTGGACCGCTTTCCGTTCCGCCAGTTCTACCAGCGCACCCACCTGATGCAGGTGCTGCTGACCTACGGCATCTCGGTCATCTTTGCGGACCTGATGCGCTGGGGCTTCAGCGCCGACACGCTCTCGCCCGTGCTGCCCCAGGCGCTGCGCGGCGTCGTGTGGATACTGGGCCTGCCCTTCCCGGCCTACCGCCTGTTCCTGATCGCCACCGGCCTGACGCTGGCCCTGCTGTTCTGGCTGCTGCTGGACCGCACCCTGTGGGGCGCGGCCATACGCGCCTGCGTGCAGGACGCCGGCATCGTCGAGACCCTGGGCCTGGATTCGCGTCGCCTGTTCGCCATCGGCATGGCGCTGGCCGCCGGCCTGGCCGGACTGGGCGGGGCCCTGGGCGCGGGCATGCTGTCCGTCTACCCCGGCCTGGACGAGGAAATCCTGCTGCTGGCCCTGCTGGTGGTGGTCATCGGCGGCCTGAACTCGGTGCGCGGCACCCTGCTGTGCGCCCTGATCCTGGGTTTTGTCAGCACCTTCGCCCGCGTCTGGGTGCCCGCCTTCGCCAATGCCGCCACGCTGGCGGTCATGCTGGGCATGCTGGCCATCTGGCCGCGCGGCCTGAGCAGTCCTTCCACGCGTCAAGTTTAGGAACCTGTTCAATGCGCACCCGATCCACCTCCCCGCTGTCCTCCTGGCTATGGCCCGCGCTGGCCAGCCTCGTGCTGCTGAGCAGCGCGGCCTGGGGCGATCCCTTCCTGTGGCGCTTCGCCACCGAAGCCCTGCTCATCGGCTGCGCGGTGCTCAGCATCAACCTGCTGATCGGCTACGGCGGCCTGGTGTCCCTGGGCCACGGCGCCGTATTCGGCTTTGCCGGCTACGCGACCGCCATCGCCAGCCAGTCGCTGGGCGCCAGCCTGCCGCTGGTGCTGGCCGTCGGCATCCTGGCCGGCGTGCTGCTCTCGGTCCTGATGGCCCTGGTCAGCCTGCGCACATCCGACCTGTTCTTCCTGGTCACCACGCTGGTCGCCGGCCAACTGGTCTGGGAAGTGGCCTTTCGCTGGCGCGAGCTGACCGGCGGAGCCGACGGCCTGCGCGGATTCCCCCGCCTGAGCCTGGGCGACATCCCCCTGAGCGCCCCCTACACCTTGATGACGCTGGCCCTGGCATTGGCGCTGCTGTGCTGGCTGCTGCTGCGCTCCTTCAGCCGCGCGCCCATCGGCCTGGCCCTGGTCGGCCTGCGCGACCAGCCCCTGCGCATGGCCGCCCTGGGCTACCAGGCCTGGCGCATCCGCCTCTGCGCCTTCATGACGGCCGGCGCGGTCGCGGGCGCGGCCGGCGGCCTGTACCCTTTCGCCAACCAGTACGTCAGCCCGCAGCAGGTGCACTGGAGCTTCTCGGCCACCCTCATCATCATGGGCGTGATCGGCGGCATACGCACCTGGCGCGGCGCCTTCATGGGCGCGACCGTCTACCTGTTCGCACAAACCTACCTGAGCTCCTACACCGACCGCTGGCAGCTGCTGGTGGGCCTGATCTTCGTGGCCACCGTGCTCTTCATGCCCAACGGCCTGGCCGAGCGGCGCAGGAGATCTTCGTGAGCGCACTGCTGAGCTTGCGCGGCGTGGCACTGCGCGTGGGCGGACTGGAGATCCTGAGCTGCGTGGACCTGGACCTGCAGGCCGGCGAGACCCTGGGACTGATCGGCCCCAACGGCGCCGGCAAGACCACGCTGTTCAACATCATCAACGGGATGGCCCGGCCGTCGGCCGGTCAGGTGCTGCTGGACGGCGCCGACCTGCGCGCGCGCAGCCCCATCCAGCGCGCCCGGCTGGGTCTGGTGCGCAGCTTCCAGACCAGCCGCATCTTTCCCGAACTGAACCTGCTGCAGAACCTGGCCCTGGCCGTGCGCCTGAAAAAAGGCTGCGCCTACCGCTGGTGGGGCCGCGGCGCCGCGCGACGCGACAGCGAAGCCGCCGCCCTGGCGCTGCTGGAGCACAGCGCCCTGGCCGGCCGCGGCCACATTCCGGCCCGTTCGCTGTCCTACGGCGAGCAGCGCATCCTGGACCTGCTCATCGCCCTGGCGCAGCAGCCGCGCGTTCTGCTGCTGGACGAACCAACCGCAGGGCTGTCCGAATCCGAGTCGCGCGAGGTCATGGCCCTGGTGCACGCGATGCGCGGCCAGTGCGCCGTGCTGCTGATCAGCCACGA
The DNA here is from genome assembly GCA_023425645.1 of Pseudomonadota bacterium. Taxonomy (GTDB): domain Bacteria; phylum Pseudomonadota; class Gammaproteobacteria; order Burkholderiales; family Burkholderiaceae_B; genus Alcaligenes. The sequence continues at coordinate 40,839 of JAFACG010000036.1, read as the reverse complement.
CATCGACATCGTCTTCCAGGAGTGCGACCGCATCGCCGTGCTGTCCTCCGGAAGCCTGCTGACGACCGGCACCCCGGCGCAAGTGCGCCGCCACGCGGGCGCGCGCCAGGCCTACCTGGGCGAACTGGCCCTGGAGACGGCATGAGCACAGACTTGACACTGGCCGGCGTGTGCGCCCGCTACGACAGCGCCGACATCCTGCAGGACATCAGCCTGGACATTCCCGCCGGGCAGAGCGTGGCCCTGCTGGGGCGCAACGGCGCCGGCAAGACCAGCCTGCTGCACTGCCTGTTCAACATGGGGCCGCAGTGGCGCGGCCAGGTCCGCGTCAAGGGCCAGGACATCGCCGGCTGGCCCACGCACAGCATCGCCCGCCTGGGCATGGCGCTGGTGCCCCAGGGGCAGGGCCGCTTCCCCACCCTGACCGTGGCCGAAAGCCTGCGGCTGGCCGAACAGAACCTGAACCTGGCCCTGCGGCTGGCCGACCGGGCGCTGCTGCTGGGCCACGGGCAGCTCGTGTACGACGGCTCGGCCCGGCAACTGCGCCAGGACGCCGCGCTGCTGCAGCGTCACCTGGGGCTCTGAAGTGCTTCGCCTGTTCGCCCTGTCCCTGCGCCTGCAGCCCGGGCTCCTTCCCTGGCTGCAGGCGCAGTTGCCGGACGGCGTCCGGGCCCGCATCGCCCGGCGCCGCCGGCCTGCCGACCAGCACCTGAGCCTGCTGGCCCACGCGGCCTTGCGCCACCTGCTGGCTCCGCTGCTGGGCTGCGTCCCGCAGGAACTGCCCGTCCGCATCCTGCCTCACGGCAAGCCCGTCCTGGACATCGCCCGCCCCGATCTGCACTTCAGCCTGTCGCACAGCGGCGAACGCGTGCTGCTGGGCATCGCCGACCAGCCGCTGGGCGTGGACATCGAGGCCATCCGCCGTCCCGTGGCGCCCGCCCTGGTGCGCCAGTGCAGCCTGCCCGCCGAACAGGACTGGCTGCGCGGCGATGCGGACTTCTACGCCCTGTGGTGCGCCAAGGAAGCCGCCCTGAAGCAAGCCGGCACCGGCTTCAGCATAGGCCCCCGGGAACTGGCCCTGGACGCCCATCCCGACCTGGGCTGCGGCGTGCGCTCGGCCCATCCCGTCCTGGACGGGCTGCGCGTACAGAGCAGCGCGCCCGAGCCGGGCTACGCCGCCGCCCTGTGCCTGCCGGCAGCGCTGCCGTCCTGGCGGATCGAATACATGGACCCCGTCCGCCTGCCCGAAAGCAGGCTGGACCGCGCGCCGGAAACCTGAGCGCGAGACTCTATCCCTACACAAGCCACTCTTTTTATGTAATAGTTCTCATTACCATGATGACATCTATTCCTGTTGAACAAATCTGGCCCGAAGAATTCGTCCAGCGCTACCGCGCCGCCGGCCACTGGCAAGGCGAAACCTTCGGAGCCCTGCTGCGCACGCGCGCGCAACGCCACCCTGAACGCGAAGCCGTCGTCGGCGGGCAACAGCGCTGGACCTACGGCGCGCTGGACCAGTACGCCAGCCAGATCGCCGCCGGCCTGCTCAAGGCGGGCCTGCGCAAGGGCGACCGCGTGCTGGTGCACCTGCCCAACATCCCTGAATTCATCAGCGTGATCTTCGGCCTGTTCCGCGCCGGCCTGCTGCCCGTCTACGCGCTGCCCGCGCACCGCATCACCGAGATCGAACACTTCGCCAACAGCGCTCCGGCGCGCGCCTACATCGGCGTGGACCAGCACGCGGGCTTCGATTACCTGCCCCTGGTGCGTGAACTGCGCGAGCGCTGCCCGCAGGTCGAACACGTCTTCATCGTGGGCCAGGCCCAGGAATTCACCTCACTGGCGCAGCTGCAGGCCAGCGCCCTGGATATGGACGTGCCGGCCTCGGCGGCCCAGCCCTCGGACGTGGCCTTCCTGCAGATCTCCGGCGGCAGCACCGGCCTGTCCAAGCTGATCCCGCGCACGCACGACGACTACATCTACACTCTGCGCGAAAGCGCCAGGATCGCCGGCCTGGACCAGACCAGCGTCTTTCTGGGCGCGCTGCCCATCGCGCACAACTTCCCCATGAGCTCGCCGGGCTTTCTGGGCGCCCTGTACGCCGGCGCCAAGGTGGTGCTGAGCCCGGCGCCCAGCCCCGACGCCTGCTTCGAGCTGATCGAGCGCGAAGGCGTGACGGACACCAGCCTGGTGCCGCCGCTGCTGCTGCTCTGGCTGGAGGCCGCCGGCAAGGCCACGGCCCGTCTGGATTCCCTGAAAGTCATCCAGGTCGGCGGCGCCAAGCTGAATGCCGAAGTGGCCAAGCGCGTGCGCCCCACCCTGGGCGTCACCCTGCAGCAGGTTTTCGGCATGGCCGAAGGCCTGGTCAACTACACGCGCCTGGACGACCCCGAGGACATCATCGTCAACACCCAGGGCCGCCCCATCAGCCCGGACGACGAGATCCTGATCGTGGACGACAACGGCCAGCCCGTGGCGCCCGGCCAGACCGGCTATCTGCTCACGCGCGGCCCCTACACGATCCGCGCCTACCACTACAACCCGGCCGCCAATGCGCGCTCCTTCACCGAGGACGGCTTCTACCGCACCGGAGACGTGGTGCGCATGACGCCCGAAGGCTACCTGGTGGTGCAGGGCCGCGCCACCGACCACATCAACCGCGCCGGCGAGAAAATCTCCGCCGAGGAGATCGAGGACCACCTGCTGGCCCACCCCAATGTGTTCGACGCCGCCGTGGTCTCGGTGCCCGACGAATTCCTGGGCGAGCGCAGCTGCGCCTTCATCATCCCCAAGCAGGACAAGCCGCGCGCCGTGGAGCTGAAGAAATGGATACGCAGCCGCGGCCTGGCCGACTTCAAGGTGCCCGATCAGATCGTCTTCGTGGACCGGTTCATGGAAACCGCCGCCCTGAAGATCAGCCGCAAGGAGCTGCGCGCGCAACTGCGCCAGCAATTGGAAAACACGACGCAAGAATGACTATGAACACCCCTCTCACCCTGGAACGCATGCGCCAGGACATCGCCGCCATGCTGCACGAAGACCCCGAGGACATCCAGGACGACGACAACCTGATGGACCTGGGCCTGGACTCCATGCGCGTCATGACGCTGGCCACCCGCTGGCGCGAAGCCGGCGCGCCCGTCGAATTTTCGGAGATGGCCTCGGTCGTCACCCTGGGCCAATGGTGGGCGCTGACCGAACGCGCCCAGCAAGGCACCCGCTGATTCACCCCGTTGCACCCGTTCCGCGATGTCTGACCCTGTTTCCAATCTCCCGCTGCGCCCCCTGACCGAAGCCCAGGAAGGGCTGTGGTACGCCCAACGCCTGGATCCGCTCAACCCGGTCTTCAATACCGGCCACTGCACGGAGATCCGCAGCCCCCTGGACATCGCCCTGTTCGCCCAGGCCGTCAACGCCACGCTGGCCGAGGCCGACGCCCTGGCGCTGCGGATGGCGGACACGGCCGAAGGGCCTCGCCAGTACGTCTGCGAGGCGGCGCGCATCCGGCTGGAGATCATGGACCTGTCCCAGGCGCCGGACGGGCATGAGCAGGCCCGGCGCATCCTGCTGGCCGACCTGCATACCCCGCTGGACCCCGCCAGCGCGCCGCTGGCCCGCCACATCCTCTTCGTGCTCGGCCCCAGCCGCTACCTGTGGTATCAGCGCATACACCACCTGGCCGCCGACGGCTACGGCATGGCCCTGATCGAGACCCGCGTGGTCAAGCTCTACAAGGCCTTGCTGCAGGGGCGCCCCGACCAGGGCGAGCCCCTGCTGCCCTTCGCCCTGCTGCAGGACGACGACCAGGCCTATCGGAACTCCGAACGCCGCGCCAAGGACCGCCAATTCTGGCTGGACGCCCTGGGCCCGGCCGAGCCGGCCCAGAGCCTGGCCGAATCCCAGGCGCTCAGCGACCACCGCTTCCTGCTGGCGCGCGCCGCCGTCGACCCCGCGCTGACCGGGAGGCTGCAGGAGCTGTCCCGGCGCAGCGACATCAGCTGGCCCGACATCCTGACCGCCCTGACGGCCGCCTACGTGCGCCGCCACACCCGCCAGGACGAATGCATCGTGGGCGTGCCCTGGATGGGCCGCCTGGGCAATGTCAGCGCCCGCATCGTGGCCACCGTCATGAACGTGGCGCCGCTGCGCCTGCGGATCGACGAATCCCTGCCGCTGGAGCAATACCTGATACAGGTCGCCAAGGCCCTGCGCCAGGCGCGCCGCCACGGCCGCTACCGCAGCGAGCAGTTGCGCCGCGACCTGGGCCTGCTGGGCGGCATGCGCCGCCTGCACGGCCCCATCATCAACGTGCTCCCCTTCGACGCGCCCTATGAACAGGCCGGCCTGGACGCCAGCCAGACCGTGCTGTGCGCCGGCCCCGTGGAAGACCTGAACTTCACCTTCCGCGCCCAGCCCGACGCGGGCGGCATGCGCCTGGAAGTGGAAGCCAATCCGCGCCTTTACACCCAGGACCAGATCCAGACCCATCTGCGGCGCCTGGAACAGTTCCTGATCCGCGCCCTGCAGGCCGACACGCTGGCTGCCGTGCCCACGCTGACCGACGCCGAGCATCGCCACTGGATCGAAGAGGTCAACCAGACCGCGCACCCCGTGCCCGAGACCACGCTCTGGGCCCTGATCGAAGAACAGCTGCGCCTGCGCCCCGATCAGCCCGGCCTGGAGTTCGACGGCCAGGTGCTCAGTTACGCCCAGATCGATCGCCAGAGCGCCAACCTGGCCGCCCAGTTGCGCCAGGCGGGCGTGCAGACCGGCGACATCGTGGCCGTGGCCCTGCCGCGCTCGCTGGAACTGGTGCTGTCCCTGCTGGCGATCCATCGCGCCGGCGCCGGCTACCTGCCGCTGGACCTGCAGCAACCCCAGGACCGCCTGAACACCATTCTGCAGGCCGCCCGGCCGCGCCTGCTGCTGGCTCAGCCCGGCTGCGCCCTGCAGGCTCCCGTGCTCACGCCGCGCCCGCAGGACGACACCGACGCCGGCGCCTGGACCCCGGCGGGCCCGCATGACCCGGCCTACATCATCTACACCTCGGGCTCCACCGGCGCGCCCAAGGGCGTGCTGATCAACCACGACGCCATCGTCAACCGGCTGCTGTGGATGAAGACCCACTACGGCATAGGTCCGGGCGAACGCATCCTGCAGAAGACGCCGGCCACGTTCGACGTGTCCGTCTGGGAATTCTTCCTGCCTTTCCTGAGCGGCGCCACCCTGGTGGTCGCGCCGCCCGAGGCCCACAAGGATCCCGCCCATATCGCCCGCCTGATGCGCGAGCGCGGCATCACCGTGCTGCACTTCGTGCCCTCCATGCTGGCCGCCTTCCTGGACGAGCCGGCCGCCCGCGGCCTGGCGCCGCGCCTGGTGTTCTGCAGCGGCGAAGAACTGCCGGCCGCCACCCGCGACCGCTTCCACGCCACCCTGCACGCCGAGCTGCACAATCTCTACGGCCCCACCGAAGCCGCCGTGGACGTCTCCTGGTGGCCGGCCTCGCGCCAGGACCGCTCCCAGCCCATCCCCATCGGCTTCCCGGTCTGGAACACGGCCCTGTACATCCTGGACGAACAGTTGCGGCCCGTGCCGCCCGGCGTGGCCGGCCACCTGTATCTGGCCGGTCGCCAGCTGGCGCAGGGCTACTGGGGTTGCCCCGACCTGACGGCCGAACGCTTCGTGCCCGATCCCTTCGCCCTGCATGGCGACCGCATGTACGCCACGGGCGACGTGGCCCGCTGGCGCGAGGACGGCGCCGTGGTCTTCCTGGGACGTTCGGATCACCAGATCAAGCTGCGCGGCCAGCGCATCGAACTGGGCGAGATCGAAGCCGTGCTGGCCCGCCACCCGGACGTGGCCCATGTGGCCGTGATCGCCCGCGAGGACACGCCCGGCCAGATGGCCATCGTGGCCTACTGGGTGCCGCAGCCGCGCAGCGGCGCCGACGAGGCCGCGCTGGCCGCCTTTGTCGGCGAGCACCTGCCCGCCTACATGATCCCGGCCGCCTGGGTCGTCCTGCCCGAGCTGCCCGTCACCGCCAATGGCAAGCTGGACCGCAAGGCCCTGCCGGCGCCCGCGCTGCAGGCCCGGCCTGCGGGCCGGCCGCTGAGCGGCGCCACGGAGCAGCAGATCGCCGCCGCTTTTGCCGTCGTCCTGGAAAGCAATGAAGCCTTCTATGCCGACGACGACTTCTTCGCCCTGGGCGGCCACTCCCTGCTGGCCGCCAAGCTGGCCCTGATCCTGCGCGAGCAGCGCGGCCAGGATATTTCCCTGGGCACGATTTTCGAGTACCCGACCATCGCCCGGCTGGCGCGCCACCTGGACCAGACCGGCGCGGCCGCGGGCGACGGCTTCGGCCCGCTCATCACGCTGCGCCCGGCGCAGGACGAACAGCCCGCCCTGTTCGTGATCCATCCGGCCGGCGGCTTGTCCTGGTGCTACGGCGCGCTGGCGCGCCGCCTGCCGCCGGGACGCGCCATCTACGGCCTGCAGGCCGGCGTGCTGTCGGACGAGGCCCTGGGCCTGGACGCCAGCCTGGAAGCCATGGCGCAGGCCTACGCGGACCGTCTCGAACAGGCCCAGCCGCAAGGCCCCTATCATCTGGCCGGCTGGTCGGTGGGCGGCATCATCGCCCAGGCCATGGCGGTGGAGCTGCGGCGCCGCGGGCACAGCGTGGGTCTGCTGGCCCTGCTGGACGCCTACCCGAGCGACGCCTGGCGCGGCCAGCCCGAACCCGAACCCAACGCCATCTACAAGGCGCTGCTGCATATCGCCGGCCACGACCCGGACAGCCTGCCGGACGTGGCGCTGACGCGCGAAGGCGTGATCGGCTTTCTCAAGCGCAGCGGCCATCCCCTGGCGGAATTGCCCGACGCCCGCCTGGACAACGTGTTCCAGGTCGTGGAGAACAACAACCGGCTGGTGCGCCGCCACCGCCACCAGCCCTACGACGGCCCGGTGCTGTACTTTCGCGCCGCCCTGGACCATGCGGGCACCAACCTGCACCCGGACCTGTGGCGGCCCTACGTCGCGCAGCTCGAGAGCCATGACATCGCCTCGCTGCACGCCCACCTGACCGGCCCCGAAGCCGTGGCCGTCATGGCCCCGCTGATGGAGTCGGCCATGGTCCGCGCCGAACAGGCCGCGGCCCAACCTGTATGTGATGCCTGATCCATGTCTGTAAGCCGTTTCCTCCTGGACATTTCCCCGCTGCGCGAGAGCCGCGCGTTCCGCTACGCCTACTTCGCGCGCGCCGCCACCGTGCTGGTCACCGGCATGCTGATGGTGGCGGCCAGCATCCAGCTCTACGATCTGACCCAGTCCAGCGTGGCCGTGGCCTTCCTGAACGTGTCCATGGCCACGCCCATGGTGATCGCGCTCATCATCGGCGGCGTGCTCTCGGACCGCATGGACAGGCGCAGCCTGATGGTCTGGTCGCGCAGCGTCTACATCATCAGCGTGGTGCTGTTCCTGGTGAACACGCTGCTGCCCCAACCCGGCGTCTGGCTGATCTACCTGGCGGCCGCCATCGGCGGCGCGGCCGGCGGCATCAGCGTGCCGGCCATGATGGCCGCCACCCCCGCGCTGGTGGGCCGCGACAAGCTGGCCGCGGCCGCCGCCTTGTCGGGCCTGGCCATGCAGCTGGGCGGCATCATAGGCCCGGCCCTGGCCGGCCTGCTGATCTCCGGTCCCGGGCTGATCTTCTGCTATGTCATCGTGCTGTGCGGCGTCGTCGTCACTCCTCTGCTGTTGCGCGCCCTGCCTTCCCTGCCTCCGCAGACCGGCAACCGCCCGCCGCAGAAGGCCTTGCAGTCGCTGCAGGACGGCCTGCGCTTCGTGGCGGGCAATCCGCTGCTGCGCGCCCTGCTGCTGATCGACCTGGCCGCCCTGATCCTGGCCACGCCCCTGGCCCTGCTGCCCGAATGGGGCGACGCCATCCTGGGCATGGGCGCGCAAGCCACCGGCTACCTGTATGCGGCTCCCGCCGTGGGCGCGACGCTGGCGGCCCTGTCCAGCGGCTGGTGCCGACAGGTGGCCCGCCCCGGCGCGGCCATCGTGGCGGCCGTGCTCATCTGGGGCCTGGCCGTGGCCGCGCTGGCGCTGCATGCCTCGCTGGCCTGGGCCCTGGCCTGCCTGGCCGTAATGGGCGCCGCCGACACGATTTCCAAGATCCTGCGCATGGCGCTGGTCCAGAAGCACACGCCCGACTATCTGCTGGGCCGGGTCTCCAGCCTGTGGATGACGCAGTATTCACTGGGCCAGGCCCTGGGCAACGTGCAGATGGGCTACCTGTCCCGCCTGCTGCAGCCCGCGCTGGCCGTGACCGTGGGCGGACTGGCCTGCGCCGCCATGGCCGCCGGCTTCGGCGCCCTGAATCGGGGCCTGCGCGCGGTCCGTCAACAGGATGCGCCGCCCCATGCCTGAGTTTCTTCATCCGTTCCGTTTTGCCTTGCTGTACACCTGTAGCAGGACGTCCCGGCCGGGACGTCCCGACGCCCGAACTTTTTTTAGGATAAATAGATGCAAATCAATTTCAATTGCATTCGCCATACTTCTGCCAGCCTGCTGCGCAAGGCCGGCCTGAGCGCCGCCGTCCTGTCGCTGTCGCTGGCCAACGCCTTTGCCGCGCCGTCGTTCGATCAGCCCGACCCGGACTTCCGCGGCATGGTCAACGCCGCCGGCGTGGTCTACCCGGGCTCCGACGCTCAACTGGCGGGCCGCGGCTTCACGCCCGGCCAGGAAGTCATCCTGCTGCAGAACGGCAACGCCCTGACCCAGGACGCCCTGGTCGCCGACAAGGACGGCAACATCAGCGCCAAAGTCGCCATCCCGGCCCAAGCCGCGACCGGCCTGCACCCCGTGGTCGTGCAGGCCAGCAAGCCCTCGGCCGCCGCCGTGTTCGAGCTGAAGGTCTCGCCCAAGATCGAGCTGAGCGGCCAGGACAAGTTCGAGCTGCAATCGCAGCATCTGGTCCCCGGCCTGTACCAGAGCGCCTACAGCCCCCGGAGCAAGGCGCTGTTCGTGACCTCCGCCGTGGGCCGCCCACCCGTCAAGGAGTCCCAGCTGCTCAAGGTCAATCCCCAGACGCTGGCCATCGAAGCCCGCGTGACGCCCGCCGCGCAGAAAGGCCGTGACGACGGCCAGGTGCAGGCCGTCTACGGCGTGGGCGTGGACGACGCCCACGGCAACGTGTGGGTCACCAACACCCGCAGCAACACCGTGTCCGTCTACAGCCAGAAGGACCTGAAGCTGGTCAAGCAGTTCGAGGACGGCGCCGCCAGCCATGCCCGCGACGTGGCCATCGACGAAAAAGCCCAGCGCGCCTATGTGTCTTCGCCCGGCTCCAAGCTGATCTCGGTGTTCGACACCAAGAAGCTCGCCGCCCTGGAGCCCATCGAGCTCAAGTCCAAGACCCGCAAGGAGCTGAGCCCCATGAGCCTGGCCCTGGACAGCGAGCACGGCCGCCTCTATACCGTCAGCGCCAGCACCAATGAGCTGATCATCGTCGACCTGAAGAACGGCAACGCCCAGACCGTCCACGCCCTGCCCGGCGCGCGCGGCGCCGCCGGCGTGGCCGTGGACAGCAAGAATGAGCAGGTCTACGTGGCCTCCCAGGGCAGCGACAATCTGCTGATCGTCGACGCCAAGGACGGCAAGGTGCTGCACCAGGTTCTGGTGGGCGCCGGCGCGCTGAACGTGGTTTATGACCCCAAGACCGAACTGGCCTACGTGGCCTCGCGCGGCGCGGGCACCGTCACGGCCGTCAACGGCAAGGGCGAGATCGTGGCCAACCTGGACGGCGGCAGCTTCCCCAATCACGTCTCGCTGGACGGCCTGGGCAATGCCTACCTGGTCAACAAAGCCAAGGGCAAGGACGACCCGACCGCCGACCGCATCACCCGCATCCACCTGAAGTAAGCCCGCAACGGCCCCCGCGGGGGCCCGACCGGCCAGTCGATTGAACCGAAAGGGGCTCCCATGAACAGCCGAATCAGTGATGAAGTCCGAGCCTGCACCATCGAGCAATGGCTGCAGCACTACCAGGCCGGCAGCACCGTGTTCGCCTCGCCCACCGTCAGCCTGATGGCGCAGGGCACGGCGCTGGAACTGCACACGACCAACGCCCAGGGACAGTTGCTCGCGCAATCGCGGGACCTGCTGGAGCAGGCGGACCGGCGCGGACTGGCCGCTCCCCTGCTGCTGGGAGCCATCCCTTTCAATCCGGCCCGCCAGGCCTACCTGCGCGTGCCGGCCCAATATCGCCGCGACCCGGTGCTGCTGCGTCCCGTGCAGCGTCCGCCGCTGGCGCGCTCGGCCAACACCGTGGCCGCGCAACGCCTGCAGCCCGACGGTCCCGGCTACGAAGACAGCGTCGCCCGCATCCTGGAAGTGATGCGGGCGCAGGGCATCCAGAAAACCGTCATGGCGCGCACCGTGTCCGTGACGCTGGAGCAGCCGCTGGACCGCCTGACCGTCTTGCGCAACATGCTGCACGGCAATCCCGCCGGCTACACCTACGCCATGCCCTTGCCGGGCGGCGACGCCGGCGATCCCGCCACCTTCTTCGGCGCCAGCCCCGAACTGCTGGTGCGCCGCCACGGCGAGCGTGTCACCGTCAACCCGCTGGCCGGCACCGCGCCGCGCCATGCCGACCCGCAGCGCGACCAGGCCAGCGCCGAGCGCCTGATGGCATCGGGCAAGGATCTGCGCGAGCACGCCTACGTCATCGATGAAGTGGTGCGCATCCTGTCGCGATTCTGCGACGAGCTGGAGGTGCCCGAAGGCCCCAGCCTGACCAGCACGGCCAATCTCTGGCACCTGTCCACCCGGATCAGCGGCCGCCTGCGCGCCCCGGGCACCAGTTCGCTGGAACTGGCCCTGGCCATGCACCCCACCCCGGCCGTGTGCGGCTACCCCACGCTGCCGGCCATGCAGGCCATCGAAGCCGCGGAGTCCTTCGAGCGCGGCTTCTTCGCCGGCGCCATAGGCTGGAGCGACCATGAAGGCAACGGCGAATGGGCCGTGGCCATACGCTGCGCCCACTACGAGCGGCAGCGCCTGACGCTGTCCGCCGGCGCCGGCATCGTCGAGGGCTCGCGCCCCGAACTGGAGCGCCAGGAGACCGGCAACAAACTGATGACCCTGATTCACTCCCTGGGCCTTGCCCAGGACATAACCATCTGACGGAGACCCGGCCATGACCATTCATGCGCTTCCCAGCTACCCCCTGCCCGAGGCCCCGGTGGCCAACCGCGTGGACTGGCGTCCCCAGGCGCAACGCGCCGCACTGCTGATCCATGACATGCAGGCCTATTTCCTGCGCAAATACGATATGGATCAGGCGCCCATTCCCGCCCTGATCGAGCGCATCGCCGCCTTGCGCGCCCTGTGCCGGGAACTGGGCATTCCCGTGTTCTACACGGCCCAGCCGGTCGAGCAGCCCGTGCAGGACCGCGCCCTGCTGAATGATTTCTGGGGGCCGGGCCTGACCAATCCGCAGTTCCATGAGCAGCAGGCCGTCATTCCCGAACTGGCGCCCGGCGAGAACGATATCATGCTGACCAAATGGCGCTACAGCGCCTTCCAGCGCTCCAACCTGCGCCAGCAGCTGGCCGAGCTGGGCCGCGACCAGCTCATCATCACCGGCGTATACGCACACATAGGCTGCATGAGCACGGCCCTGGAAGCCTTCATGCAGGACATCCAGCCCTTCCTGGCCATAGACGGCGTGGCGGACTTCTCGCTGGAGGAGCACGAGATGGCCGTGCGCCACGTCTCCCAGCGCTGCGGCGTCAGCCTGACCTGCGCCCAGATCCAGGACAGTCTGAAAGCCTGATGGAGACCGCCACGACATGAGCACATCAACACTGGAGTTCGACGCCGAATGCATCGCCGTCACCGGCGCGGCCAGCGGCATAGGCGCCGCGGTGACGCGGCTGCTGCTCGAACGCGGCGCGCGCGTGATCGCCCTGGACCTGGACGCCGACGGCCTGGCGCGCCTGGGCGAAGCCGGGCGCAAGGAGCGTCTGTCCTGCCACACGGTGGACGTCAGCGACGCCCAGGCCGTGGACCTGGCCCTGGCCGAGGGCCAGGAGAGGCTGGGCCCCATCCGGCGCCTGGCCTGCGTGGCCGGGGTGCTGCAGATGGGCCGCATCACCGAGCTGAGCAATGAGCAGTGGGACCGCACCTTCGCCATCAACACCACGGGGGTGTTCAACGTCTGCCGCAACGTGGCCAAAGGCATGATGGAACGCCGCCAGGGCGCCATCGTGACGGTCAGCTCCAATTCCGCCGCCACCCCGCGCATCGCCATGGGCGCCTACGCGGCCTCCAAGGCCGCGGTCAGCCAGCTGACCCGCTGCCTGGGCCTGGAACTGGCCGAGTACGGCATACGCGTGAATATCGTCTCGCCCGGCTCCACGGACACGGCCATGCAGCAGGCCATGTGGAAACAGGGCAGTTCGCGCGAGACCGTCATTGCCGGCTCGGGCGAGCACTATCGCCTGGGCATCCCGCTGCGGAAAATCGCCCGCCCCGAAGAAGTCGCCGAAGCCGTGCTGTTCCTGCTCTCGGACCGCGCCAGCCACATCACCCTGTCCGACCTGCGGGTGGATGGCGGGGCGACGCTTGACCAAGGATAAGCCTACTCGCGGCGATTCATACTGCCGCTGCCCCATTCGTTCTTTAGGCAGACTGGCACAAAGACTTTCTTTCTTGAAACGTGTTTGCTGCCTGATCGGTGCCGCGGACTTGGTCGATAGCAAAGATAGACTTTGTGGAGACGCCGCTTCAGGCAGGGGCGGGGCAGGGCGGGCGGGTCAAAATGTCCATGACATCGACCAGGCGCTTTGCATCGTAAGAAGTCTGATTCCCCAGACGAAACGTAGGGGCTCCACTCAAGCAAAGGGATTCTTCCCTCCAGGATTTCCCAGCCTGCAGAAAATCGTCTGTCCCGCCCTGCTTCTAGCCCAAACCCGCAAGCGACAGGGCCTTACCCTCGACCTGTAGCTACCAAACGAAATCCACACCCGAAAATAGACCAATTCGCATCAGGTCAACCCTAAATAGGTCTGCGAAACAATAAAGCTGTCGCACTGCCGTTTGGGCAAAGCAAAACGGTGCTGTTTTCTTGAGGGGCGCCGGTCCGAGCCGGCGCCCCTCAAGAAAACCAAGTTTCTCCCGCTGCGCCCAAACCTTCGGCCTGACGCAAGGCGAATGCTTGGCCTAAGCCTGCCACCTAAGCTTCTGCTTTGAAGCGCTCGATCTGCCGTCAATCAGCAGACCCTGGCCCGGACTTTACTCACCCCGCCCCGCCTCCGCTTCAGCAGGCCGGCCGAGCAGATGCTCCAGCCCCAGAGCCAGAGCGTCGCGCCAGGCCACGTAGTCGTGGCCGGTCGAGCTCTCGTCATAGCGCACGTCATAGCCGCGTGCGCGCAGCACGTCGTACAGGTGGCGGTTGGCCTGAACCAGGCTCACGTCCAGGCCCGAACCCGAATTTTCGAAAATGCCCGCCGACATATAGACCTTGACCGGCGCGGCCGGCGCGTCGGCGATGCGGCGCGTCAGCCACTGCCCGCGCTCGCCGGACGGCCCCCACCAGTACGAACCCGACAGGCTCAGGACATTGCCGAAATACTGCGGCAGGCGCCAGCCGGCATGCAGGGCCGCCAGCCCGCCGTAACTCGAACCCGCGATCACGGTGTCGCCGGCGGCCGCCGCCACCCCATGGGCGGCCAGCCAGGGCATCAACTCCATCCGCAGGAATTCGATATAGGCATCATTGGGCGGCAGCTCGCGCGAACGGGCGGCCGAGCCGGGGTTATCGACCAGCACCACCCAGGCCGGCGGAATGCGACCCTGTTCGATCAGCGCATCGACCAGGACAGGTGCATTGGCGATCTCGCGGTACTCGCGGCCATCGAACAGGATGAGCAGATGGCGCAGGTCCGCCGCCTGGCTGCCGGCGGGCTGATAGATATGGATGTCGCGCTCATTGCCCAGCGCCTTGCTGGACAGGCGGCCCGAACGCCACTGGCCCTGCGGCTGGTCCGCCGCGCTCGCCTGCACCTGCGGCGCCGGCGCCTGGGGCAGGCGCAGCACGGAGCCGCCCTCGAACAGGTCGGCGCTGTCCTCGGGGATCAGGCGGGCATTGTAGGGATCGCGCTGCAAGGTGGCGCGCAGGGCCGCGCGCCGCTCCGCCGGGCGGACATGGGGCACGTCCGCCGCCACCCGGTAGCTGAAACGGGCGTCGCGCGGTACGTCGTAGCTGATGTACCAGATGTCCGAATCGCCCAGGCGGCGCATGCGGTCATTGTAGGACGCCGGACCGCCATGGATGCGCGCATTGTCCCGCGCGCCCCGCCACACGAAGGTGACGCGATCGTGCGTGGCGCTGTAACGCTCCACCAGAGGCGAGCCGACCCGCTCCACATAGTCCCAGAAACGATCGGAAGATTCGCCGGCCCGCAAGCGCAAGGCCCATTGCCGGATCACTTCGCCCTGGATCGGCTCAGCCTGCTCGGGCGCCTGCGGGGCGGAAATGGACGTGAGCTGCCATTCGTAGCTGCCCTGCCCGGCCACCCGCAAACGATATTCCCCTGCGGAGCGCGCCACAAAACCGAATGGGCTGCCGTCGTCATCATCCTGGGAAAGGCGGCGGATGCATTTGCCGTCCGGCCCGAGCAGCTCCAGCGCAACCGCACCGCTCTGCCGCCAGCGTCCCTGCACGAAATCATCCTGCTGCAAGCTGAGTATGCGTTCGTGATGCTCATGCGCCTGGATCTGCCCCTGGGCCGATGGAAGAGTCGCCGTCCAGGCCGTCCCTGCCGTCATTGCCGCCAACACCGCCGCCACCGCACGCGTGCGCCACATACTCGTACTCCCGCTGAAACCGTGAACCAACAGGCAGTATACGATCAAAAATAATGAGAATTACTAACAATTGAACGAAATACTGCCTCACTGCATGATGAAGAGCCCCATGCAATGGGCTGGAGCTTCTTCATCACCATACAGATGCAGCCTGGCCTCGGCTGCCAGGCCGAGACTCGCGTTTTGACGCGCGCTCAAGCCAGGCGGAAAGTCTGGATCAGGCGGTTCAGCTCCTGCACCTGGTCCTGCAGTTCGCTGGAGGTGTTGGCCACCTGGTCCACCATGTCGGCATTCTGCTGCGTGGCCGAGTCCAGTTGCCCCACCGCCACATTGATCTGCTCGATGCCGATGGTCTGCTCGCGCGTGGACGCCGCGATCTCGTGCACGATGGTCATGACCAGGGAGCTGCCCGTCACCATCTCCTCGATGACCCCGCCCACCTGCTCCATCAGCTGCACGCCTTCGCGCGTGCTGCTGGAAGAGGCCTCCACCAGATGCGCGATCTCCTGGGCGGACGCCGTCGTGCGCTGCGCCAGGGCGCGCACCTCGCCGGCCACCACGGCGAAACCACGCCCCTGCTCGCCGGCGCGCGCCGCCTCCACGGCAGCGTTCAAGGCCAGGATATTGGTCTGGAAGGCGATGGAATTTATCACGTTCGTGATATCGGCCACCTTCTGGCTGGTCTCGCGGATGGCATCCATGCGATCCACCAGCTGGCTGACCATCTGCCCGCCGTGCTGGGCCGTCTTCTGCACCTGGGTCGATACCTCTTCGGCCCGCACCGCATTGTCTTCGCTCATGCGCACCGTGCCCGTCATCTCTTCCATGGCGGAGGCCGTCTCCTGCAGCGCGGCGGCCTGTTGCGTGGTGCGGCTGGACAGCTCCAGATTGCCGCTGGACAGCTGCACCGCGCCGCCGGCGATCACGCCGCTGCTGTGCTGAAGCGTGCGCATGACAGCGCCCAGCTTGACGCGCATCTGCTCGATGGAGGCCATCACGCTGTCCGCCGGGATGTGGCGCAGCGAATGGGACACGCGCAGGTCGCCGTCGGCGATGGCGTGCGCGACATCGCGCAGCAGCGTGGGCTCGGCGCCCAGCTCGCGATAGACCTGGCGCGCCAGCACGCCCGCCACCAGGGCCAGCAGCGCGACCAGCACCGCCAGTACCAGTGCGGACTGCCAGAGATGCGCATAGAACTCGGACTGGATGTCGTCGATGTACACGCCCGACGTCAGCACCCAACCCCAGCTGGACATGCCCACGCCGTAGGCCAGCTTGGCGGCGATCTGCTTGTTGCTGAGCTTGGGCCAGACGTATTCCAGGTAGCCCGAGCCGCCGCCTTCGCCGATGCGGCCCAGCTCGGCAAAAGTCCGCACCCCATTGGCGTCGGTCAGATCGCTCATGTCCTTGCCGTCCAGGTCCGGGCGGGTGGGATTCATGATGGACCCCCCCTTGGTGGACAGCACCGAGACATAGCCTTCCTGACCGAAACGGATGCTGCGGATGCGCTGCAGGGCCTGACGCTTGGCCTCGTCCTCCGTCAGCACCCCGCTTTTCGTCAACTGCTCGTAATCCTGCGCGATCTGTAGCGCAATATGCACGATCTGCTGCAGATTGGTCTTGCGCTCCTGCAACTGTGCCTGATAGAGCTGATAGCTATCGAAGGCAAAGACCGACAACATGGCCAGCAGGCTCAAGGCCAGCGGCAACCACAATTTCTGTTTCAAGCTCAAACGCATCACACACCCCATCCCCGCACGGAAAAGAACAAGCCCCTACGCACGCACAGGCCGGCCGTGTTTACACGGCCGGCCTGTGAGCAAGACTCATCGAACAGACTGGGTAACGGCGTGAAATGCCAATATTTAACCGATGTTACATGTAGCAAACGTGAAAATGCCAAATTCCATCAGTGACCGGCTCCGGTCAGGCGGCGCGGATTTTCATTATTGCTGCTGAAGGCCGGCTCGCTGCTGGCCAAGGTGAGCAGGAAGCCGTCCTCGGACATCAGCTCGGACGTAAGCTGGCCCTGGTAATGGCTGAGCTCCAGGCTCAGTGCGAGGTCGCGCTGCTCCAGCGTGTCCACGCCCTTGACCACCACTTCCAGCCCCAATTCATTGATCAGATGGCAAGCCGTCTCCAGCAAGGCCTTGAAGGTCGGCTCCGCGCAGGCCCGCTTGATCACCTGCGGCTCGAGCTTGATGCCGCGTATGGGCCACTCGCGCAGGCGGCTCAAATGGTGATTTTCGATGTCCGCGCTGCTCAGCCATACTTGCACCCCGCTCACGCGCAGATACTCCAGGCTCGGCACCAGCTTGGGGAAGTCCCCCAGCATATTGTCGCTGAACACATCCAGCTCGATGCTGGCCGGGTCCAGCTCGAACTGGCGCAGCAGGCTGGGCAGTCGCTTGTAGCAATGCTCCAGCATTTCCGCGGGCAGCTTGATGCCGATATGGCTGGCCCGCAGGGAATACTCCTGCCACCAGCGGCGCACGTCGCTCATCAAGGTCTGCATCATCCATTCGCACAAGGCCTGGCGGCGGTCCAGGTCCGTGATGTGCTGCAGGAGGCGGTCGGCGCCCAGGCGCCGGCCGCCGGGCGCGGTCCAGAAGACCTGGGCGTCCACGCCGCTGTACTGGCCCGAGCCGGCCGCCACGCGCAGCTGATAGCAGAACGACAAGGCTTGCGTGGTGCGCGGATCAAGCACATCCAGGGACTCCACGGCGCGCAGCAGCTCGGCGGGAATGGCGTGCTCCAGCACGGGCTCCTCGCGAAACGGCTGGAATTCCATGACTTCCTGCTCATGCGGCTCCAGATGCGCGACCAGCTTGCCGGTGAAGGTATAACCCCAGCCATGCACGGATTTGATGGGCAGCGCCACCCCGGCCTGCGAAGCCTTGCGGCGCAGCCGGCTGATCAGCGAATCCACGGCGCGGCTGTCGCCGGCCGCAATGCCCTTGTCGCGCATCAGATCCTCGCGGCTGAAACGGGCGTCCGCGTGGCGCACGAAGGCGTCCATCAACTGGCGCTCGCTGTGCGTCAGCTCAAGACTGACGCCCTGGGGCGAGACCAGCGTCCACCCCTTGTCGCGCAGAACCCATTCCTCGGGTTCGGGCTGGCCATGGCCATCGGGGGCCGCGCCGGCCGGCTCGCCCGCCGGCACGTGCAGCAGCCGGCGACGCACGGCATGGCACCAGGCCATGAGCTCGGGCACGTCGACGTCGGCCGGCACGCAGGCATCCGCCCCGGTCAGCAGCAACTGCACGCGCAGGCTGGCCGACAGGTCCTCGTGCATGGCCACGATGCCCAAAGCCTCGAAATCGTTGCGCAGCTTGGCAACCATCAAAGGGACATAGCCGATCTCGACAGGAAAAAGGAGGAGGTCTGCCTGCGCGGTGCGACACGCGTCCGCCACCATGTCCAGCGACCCCAGTACGGTTGTCTTGGCGCCAAAAAGCGAAAGCTGTTCCTGCCAGGACTGCAGACTTTCACCATCCTCCAAAACAACCAACACGCAGTGTGCATGTTCCATAGGCGCCTACTATTCAAATACTTATTGCGCCGCCCTCGTCACAACTGTGGACGGACAACTGTTTTTCTTTCAACAGTTCCGATTATCACTTCAACAATACGCAGTAAAAAGTCAAGAATCGTCAAATTGTGGCGTTTGAAATCTTTTGTCTTGGAAATCATGTCCCTACCAAACAAATTGCATGACAAGAATGCGTTTGCATGACCGGAATTGCTTTAACAAGTGCTACTAAAAAACACTTATAGTTTTCATAGCATTTAAGCATAAAAAAACCCGCCATATGGCGGGTTGCTCTACATCAAGCGCTAGAGGAAACGCTTACTTCGCGGCGGCAGCCTCCAGGCGCGCCTGCAGCTGGTCGGCGGGCAGCCAGCCGTCGGCGCGCGTGCCATCGGCGAAATAGATGGCGGGCGTACCCTGGATGCGCAATTGCCGGCCCACGGCCAGCAACTGGTCCAGGGGATGATCGCAGGATGCGTTCTCGGGCCGAGCGCCCTTGCCCATCCAGGCCGTCAAGGTCTGGGCGGGATTCTTGGCGCACCAGATATCTTCCGCCTTGCGCCGGCTGTCCGGCCCCAGAATGGGAAACATCAGGCTGTAGACGGTGACGTTGTCGATGTCCTGCAAGGTGGCGTGCAGCCGCTTGCAGTAGCCGCAATTGGGATCTTCGAAGACCACCATGCGGCGGCTGCCGTCGCCCTTGACCAGCTTGATGGCCTTGTCCAGCGGCAGGGAATCCAGTGAAATCTTGTTCAGTTCCTGCATGCGCTGCTCGGTCAGGTCCACGCGGGTCTTGCTGTCCAGCAAGGCGCCCTGCAGCACGAAGCTGGCCTGCTCGTCGGTGTACAGCAAGGTGCCGCCAACCTGTACTTCCAGCAGATTGGGATAGGGCGTGGCGCGGATGGCGTCCACCTGCACGCCGGGAAAGGCGGACTCGAACGCCTTGCGGGTGGCCTCGAAGCGGGCCGCCGAGGGCGCGCCGGCGGCCTGGACCAGGCCGGCCGCGGACAGCAGCGCAACGGCCAATACAGTTCGAACTTGTTTATACATGGAACAGCTTCCTTTACATGGCAGCCCGGCGCCCAGCGCCATCAGAACAACAGGGAACCAGGCGCGACCCCGGCCGCATGCGCAATGATACGCCGCTTCACCCATGGCAGGCGATCCACCAGCTGCATGCCTGCATTGCGCACCAGCGAAGCCGGCGCGCCCGACGCGGCGAACAGGCGGTACAGGCCGTCGGTGGCCGCCCGCATGGCCGCGATGGGTTCGGCGCGCGCGCGCTTGTAGCGGTTCAGCACGCGGATGTCCCCCACCGAGCTCTGCGGGCTGCGCGAGGACAGCGTCTGGATCAGGGCCTCGATGTCGCCCAGCCCCAGGTTCAGGCCCTGCCCGGCCAGCGGGTGCACGCGGTGGGCGGCATCGCCCACCAGCGCCACGCCCGGCGCGACCATGCCGCTGCGCTCGAACGTCAGCGGGAAGCCGTGCACGGGACTGCGCAGGCTCAGCTCGCCCAGGCGTGCGCCCGTCATGGCGCGCAGGCTGGCCTGCAGATACTGCGCCTGCTCCTGCCCCTTCAGGGCCAGGACGCGCTCGGCCTGCGTCCGCGACACGGACCAGACCATGGACACCTGCGGCCGGCCGTCCACGTCGGGCATGGGCAGCAGCGCCAGGATGGAGTCGCCGGTGAACCACTGCACGGCCACCTGCTGGTGCGGGCGTTCGGCGTTCAAGTGGGCGACCAGGCCCAGGTCGCCATATTCGCGGCCCTGGTGCTCGATGCCGGCCGCCGCCCGCAAGGGCGAACGGGCGCCGTCGGCCCCCACGATCAGGTCGGCCTGCAGACGCTGCCGGCCGGCGGTGATCACGGCGCCCGGCTCCAACTGCTCGAAGCGATCCTCGATCCAGGGCACGCCGAACACCTGCAGGGCCTGACGCAAGGCTCGCTCCATCTCGCCGGACTCCAGAATCCAGGCCAGGCAATCCTGCGCATCCTGCCAGGCGTGCAGATTGACGCAGCCGCCCGCATCGCCATGGACTTCCATGCCCTGTACGGGTTCGATGCGTTCGGCCGGCATCAGGTTCCACACGCCCAGCTGCGTCAGGAAACGCTGGCTCGCGGCCGACAAGGCGTAGACGCGCGGATGATACTGCCCCGGCGCCAGCTCCATGGCCTTGTAGGCCGGCGCCAGGATCGTGACGTCGAAGCCCGCCTTGCGCAGGCCCAGGGCGCAGGCCATGCCGGCCAGCCCGCCCCCGCACACCAGAATTCGTTCGTTTTTCATCGCGCGCTCGGAGCTCCTGCGTTGCGTGGCCAGAGCAGCCACATTTCACCCTTCTGCTTCATGCGCCCGGCCAGGGCGCCGGCCTGATCGCCCGTGCCCCAATAGAAGTCGGTGCGCGCCGCGCCCTTGATGGCGGCGCCGGTGTCCTGGGCGAACACCAGGCGCTGCAGGGGCTGGCCCGAACCGGGATGCGTGGTGGCCAGGAATACCGGCGTGCCCAGCGGCACGAAGGTCGGATCGATGGCCACGGAGCGTTCCCCGATCAGCGGTATGCCGTAGGCGCCCTTGGGCCCCAGTTCCGGGTCCACGATGCGCTCTTCCTTGAAGAACACCATGGCGGTATTGACGTTCATCATCTCCTGCACGCGCTGCGGATTGCGCTGCGCCCAGGCCTTGATGTTCTGCATGGACGTCTGCGCCAGCGGCATCTCGCCCTGCTTGGCCAGCCACTGGCCCACGGAGGCGTAGGGACGGCCATTGTGATCCGCATAGGCCAGGCGCACGGCGCTGCCGTCGGGCAGCAAGGCGCGGCCCGAGCCCTGGATCTGCAGGAAGAAGCCTTCCACCGGATCCTCGGCGTAGACGATCACCGGCGGCTGGCGGTCCGGATTGGCCACGATCTGTTCACGTGTGTCGTAAGGCACGATGCGCTTGCCCACCTGCTTGCCACGCACGCGCTTGCCGGCCAGCTCCGGATACAGGCCGCCCAGGTCTATGGTCAGCAAGTCATCCGGCGCGGCGAACAGGGGCCATTGATATTGCCCGCTGCGCGAGCGCGAAGCCTTGAGCAGGGGTTCGTAATAGCCGGTGACGGTGTTCTGCGCGACCTGCCCGTCGCTGGTCAGCAGGCGCCAGGGCTGGAGCTGCTGCTGCAGAAACTGGCGTATGGCGGCCGTATCGCGGCTGTTCGCATCCAGCCCGGCGGACGCCGCGGCCTGGCAGACCGGCTGCCAGGCGCGCGGATTGGCGCGCGCCGGCATGGCCAGCGAACCGCTGACCGGACGCATCAGGCCCTTGCAGTTGTTGATGAAGCCCTTCCAGACATGGTCCAGCGTGTCGGCCTGCCAGCCCGGCAGGGCGGACCAGTTCACGGCCTGGTATTTTCCGGCCAGCGCGCGCGCCGGGGTTTCAGGCAGCGCCGAGAGCGCGGGCACGCGCAGGGGCTGCAAGGCGATGTCGCCGGTATCGGACGGGGCCTCGGGAGCGGCCCCGTGCTCGACGGGGGCCGTGGAACAGGCGGCCAGCGCCAGCAGCACCGGCAGGCAATAAGCGATCTTCATGGATGGAGCCATAATGCGGGGGAGGAGAGCCTTAATGCAGGGTACGGGGAGAGGCCAGCACGAACTCCTCGATGGGGACCTCGAAGGGAACGCCGTTCTCGCCGACGCACTGGTAGCTGCCGCGCATGGTTCCGATAGGGGTGTGCAAGGGGCAGCCGCTGGTGTATTCGAAGGATTCGCCCGGCGCCAGCACCGGCTGCTGGCCCACCACGCCCAGGCCGCGCACTTCCTGGACCTGCTGGTTCTCATCGGTGATCACCCAGTGACGACTGATGATCTGCGCCGACTGCTGCCCATGGTTGGTGATCCGCACGGTGTAGGCAAACACATACTGGTTGCTGTCGGGTTCGGATTGCTCAGGCAGGTACTGGGGCGTCACGCGCACCTCAATATCGTCAGGCTTCATGATGGCTTCCAATTTACGGCTGTACAAATGCGGGGCGCGGCAGACGAGCCCGCTTGAAACTGCAATAATGACATACGCACACGTTTTACGTGATGTCTAATCTTTACCACTCCTATTATGTCCCAAGCCAGCTCCACCCGCATCGCCCCCAGCCTCCTGTCTGCCGATTTCGCCCGCCTGGGCGAAGAAGTGCGCAACGTCGTCGCCGCCGGCGCCGACTGGATCCACTTCGACGTCATGGACAACCACTTCGTCCCCAACCTGACGTTCGGCCCCATGATCTGCGAGGCGCTGCGGCCGCACACCAGCGCCCCCATCGACGTGCACCTGATGGTCGAGCCGGTGGACGCCCTGATTCCGGCCTTCGCCAAGGCCGGCGCCGACATCATCACCTTCCATCCGGAAGCCTCGCGCCACGTGGACCGCACGCTGTCGCTGATCCGCGACCACGGCTGCAAGGCCGGCCTGGTGTTCAATCCGGCCACCTCGCTGCACTGGATGGACTACGTCATGGACAAGCTGGACATCGTGCTGCTGATGTCCGTGAACCCCGGCTTCGGCGGACAGAGCTTCATTCCCGGCACGCTGGAAAAACTGCGCCAGGCGCGCGCGCGCATCGACGCCTGGACGGCCCAAGGCGGCCAGCCCATCCTGCTGGAAATCGACGGCGGCGTGAAAGTGGACAACATCCGCCAGATCCGTGCAGCCGGCGCGGACACCTTCGTGGCCGGCTCGGCCATCTTCGGCAAGCCCGACTATGCCCAGGTCATCGCCGACCTGCGCGCCCAGATCGCGCTGGCGGAACAGGACTGAGCCGCACCGCGCCCTTCCAGCCCCGCCTGGGCTCGCCGCGAACGGCCGGTCCCACGCGCGGGCGCATGGTCATTGCATCACCGTATCGCAACTGAAACGGGACTGGCTGATCATGTCTTCGGGATGGCGCCGCTCCACGAACAGTGCGTTGCCCTGGATCTTCTTGGCCTGCGCCTTGGCGGAGGTGGCCAGCTCGGCGATCAGCGAACCCGAATACAGCTCTGGCCTGTCCACCATCACCACGCCCAGCGACAGGCTGACCAGCGGGTGGAACACGGGCATTCCCTGCCGGTTCTCGGCCAGATAGCCGCCCGCCTGCAGATGCTCGCTCAGGTACAAGGGCTCCAGCTCGCGCGCCAGCTCCTGCAGGATGGCGTGACAGCGCTGCGACCAGTCCGCGCTGGTGAAGACCAGGATGAAGTCGTCGCCGCCCACGTGCCCCACGAAATCCGCATCGCGCACGGCATGGCGCGTGAACAGCTCGGCCATGGCGCGCAGCAGCTCGTCGCCCTTGCGGTAGCCGTACAGGTCGTTGTAGGGCTTGAAATGATCCAGGTCCGCGTAGCAGACCGCGAAACTCTCGCGGCTGCGCAGCAGCGCATCGATGTGTTCGTTGATGGGCACATTGCCCGGCAACTGCGTCAGCGGATTGGCGTAGCGCGCGGTCATGATCTGGATCTGGGTGATCTCGCGCATCAGCTCCACGCTGGAGCCCAGCCCCATGTACTCGCCGTCCGAGGTGATGATGAAGCCGTCGCTGAGCGCATCGTCCGCGCCTTGCGACATCAGCGTGCCCAGCTCCAGCAGGCTGGTGTCGCAATCCACGATCAGGGGCGCGGTCTCGATGAACATCGAGCAGGGCTTGTTGCCGTAGAGCTCGCGGTGGTAGGGCCGCGCGAGCTGGTCGTACAACTGGCTGCGGCGCAGGATGCCGGTGGGCCGCCCGTCGCGCAGCAGGACCACGGCGCTCAGTTCGGGATGGCTCTGGAACAGGTCGTAGACCTGGTTCGTGGGCGTATGGTCGGAGACGGCGGGCGCCGTGCGCAGCAGCCGGCGCACGCTCATGGAATTGCGCCCCTGGGCCGAGCGCCGCGAGCGGACTGCGGCGGGCCCGAACAGGGCGGCCTGCGCCGGCTCCAGTTGCGGCGGCGGAAAAGGTTGCGGACGGCACAGCAGATAGCCCTGGCCGCAAGCCACGCCCAGATGGCGCAAGGTGCGCAGCTCGGCCTCGGTTTCTATGCCTTCGGCGATCACCGTGGACTGCGCGTGATTGGCGATGTCGCAGATGGAACGCACCAGTTGCTGCTTGAGCATGTCGGTGTCGATGTCGCGCACGAAATACTTGTCGATCTTGACGTATTCGGGCCGCAGCTCGGACCACAGGCGCAGCGAGGCGTAACCTTCGCCCAGGTCGTCGATGGCGAACTGCAGGCCTTCCTGGCGGTACAGCTCGGTAGCCTGGCTCAGGTGGTCGTAGGTGACGGTGCGCTCGGATTCAGTCAGCTCGACCACTACCCGGTCCCATTCCATGTCGGCCAGTTGCGGCAGCGCCGCGCGCCGTTCCTGCCGGGTGGACGCCAGCAGGCGCATCACCATGTCGGGGCTGGAATTCAGGAACAGCTTGCCCGCCAGTCCCTGGCGCGTGAAGCTGGCGGTCAGCTCGCGGCAGCACAGTTCTTCAAGTTCCCAAAGGCGCCCGCACTGGCGCGCTGCGTCAAACAGCGCCAGGGGCGAATGAAAGCCGCTCTGTTCCGGTCCGCGGATCAGGCCCTCGTAGCCCAGGATGAAACCCGACCGCAGGTCAACGATAGGCTGGAAGACGGGTGTGACTTGTTTTTCTTTGAGAATCTGGTGAAATGTGTCGAGCATCATACTTCCGCTCCCACGGCCTTTCCGAACGGAAGGCCGAAAGCCAAATATGTAACTAAATGCGGCGCACTCACTTTAACGGATAAGCTCAGGCAAACATAGCGGCCATGTGGTAATCACTTAATCTGAATCAAATCCTGAAGCTCTCGAAAATATTTAAGCTTAGACATTAACAGGGGCGTGACAATATTTTGTCACAAGCTCGCTACAAAATGATGAAATTTTTCTCCGCCTTGTTCGATCTGGACGGCACGCTGCTGGACACCATTCCCGACCTGGCCCTGGCCTGCAACGCCATGCGCGCCGACCTGGACCTGCCTGCGCTGCCCCAGGAACGCATCGCCACCTTCGTGGGCAAGGGCACGGAGAACCTGGTGCGGCGCGCCCTGGCCGATGTTCCCGGCGCCGCCCCGGATACAGCGCAGGCGCTGGACTTGTTCCACCGGCACTATGCTTCATGCAATGGCCGCCACAGCCGGCTCTATCCCGGCGTGCTGGAGGGCCTGCGGGACTTCCTGGATCAGGGCCTGCGCCTGGCCGTGGTCACCAACAAGCCCGAACGCTTCGCCCGCCCCTTGCTGGAGCAGACCGGCCTGGCGCCCTACTTCGAGCTGGTGGTGGGCGGAGACACCTGCGCGCGCAAGAAACCCGACCCCCTGCCCTTCCTGCACGCCTGCGAACAGCTGGGCATGGCGGCCGCAAGCGCGCTGGTGGTCGGCGACTCCCTGAACGACGCGCAGGCCGCGCGCGCCGCCGGCATCCCCGTCCTGCTGGTGCCATATGGCTACAACGAAGGCCGGGACGTGCAAAGCCTGGAATCCGATGGTATAGTTGCTTCCATCGCTTGCGCGGCCCGCTGGGTGCGCCAGGCCAACCAAACAGCAAACGCGTAACATTACTCATGTCTACTTCCCTCAACGTTCGCATTACCTACGGCGCTTATTGGCGCTGGTGGCGTTCGTGTATCGGGTAGACATAAACCCTGTAGTCTGGCGGCCGTAACAACACAGCAGCACCTGCGGATCGCCTCCAGGAAAACAAGCCCGGTAATCACAACGACCGGGCTTTTTTTGTTTCTGTCCGGCTCGTCGTATCCACTGACCCACCGAGACCCCCATGACAGAAATAGAATTCAATGCCCTGGCCGCCGAAGGCTTCAACCGCATCCCGCTGATCGCGGAAACCTATGCTGACCTGGACACCCCCCTCTCGATCTACCTGAAGCTGGCCCACAACAGCCCCGAAGGCGGCCGCTACAGCTGCCTGCTGGAATCGGTGGTCGGCGGCGAGCAGTTCGGCCGCTACTCCTTCATCGGCCTGCCCGCCAAGACCGTGATCCGCAGCCGCGGCCGCCACACCGAGGTGCTGCACAACGGCAAGGTGGTGGAAAGCGTGGAAGGCGACCCGCTGGATTTCATCGAAGGCTTCCAGGCGCGCTTCAAGGTCGCCCTGCGCCCCGGCATGCCGCGCTTTGCCGGCGGCCTGGCCGGCTATTTCGGCTATGACACTGTGCGCCACATGGAGCCCTCGCTGGGCGAGAGCCCCAACCCCTTCCCGGCGGGCCAGGAAAACGGCGTGCCCGACATCGTGCTGCTGCAGATCGACGAACTGATCATCGTGGACAATCTGGCCGGCCGCACCTACCTGCTGGTCTACGCGGACCCCGCCCAGCCCGAGGCCTACGTGCAGGCCAAGCGCCGCCTGAAGGAGCTGCGCGAGAAACTGCGCACGCCCGTGGTCATCCCCTACGCCTACGCCAGCATGCAGACCGAATGCGAGCGCGACTTCGACAAGAAGGACTACCTGGAGGCCGTGCGCCGCGCCAAGGAATACATCGCTGCCGGCGATCTGATGCAGGTCCAGGTGGGCCAGGTCATCACCAAGCCCTTCCGCGACTCGCCCCTGTCCCTGTACCGCGCGCTGCGTTCGCTCAACCCCTCGCCCTACATGTACTTCTGGAACTTCGACGACTTCCAGGTCGTGGGCTCCTCTCCCGAGATCCTGGTGCGCCAGGAAGAGCACGTGCAGGACGGCCGCCACAGCGAACGCGTCACCATCCGCCCCCTGGCGGGCACCCGCAAGCGCGGCGCCACGCCCGAGGCCGACGCCGCCCTGGCCGCCGAGCTGCAGGCCGACCCCAAGGAGCGCGCCGAACACCTCATGCTGATCGACCTGGCCCGCAACGACATCGGCCGCATCGCCAAGACCGGCACCGTGCAGGTCACCGACACCATGACCATCGAGCGCTACTCGCACGTGCAGCACCTGGTCTCCAACGTGTGCGGCGAGCTGCAGGAGGGCATGAGCCAGATGGACGTGCTGCGCGCCAGCTTCCCGGCCGGCACCCTGACGGGCGCCCCCAAGGTGCGCGCCATGGAACTGATCGACGAACTGGAGCCCGTGCGCCGCGGCATCTACGGCGGCGCGGCCGGCTACCTGAGCTACTCGGGCCAGATGGACCTGGCCATCGCCATCCGCACCGGCGTCATCAAGGACGGCATGCTCTACGTGCAGGCCGCCGCCGGCATCGTGGCCGACTCCGATCCCGAAAAGGAATGGCAGGAGACCGAGGCCAAGGCGCGCGCGGTCATCCGCGCCGCCGAACAGGTGCAATTCGGCCTGGACGAACCCATCTAAATCCCTGATTGCGACCTCTTTCCGCCGGAGTACTTCCCATGCTGTTCATGCTCGACAATTACGATTCCTTCACCTACAACCTGGTCCAATACTTTGGCGAACTGGGCCAGGAGGTAGTGGTGCGGCGCAACGATCAGGTCACCCTCGAGGAGATCGAAGCCCTGGCCCCCACCCATCTGTGCGTCTCGCCCGGGCCCAAGTCCCCGGCCGATGCGGGGCTGTCCGTGGCGCTGATCCAGCACTTCGCCGGCAAGCTGCCCATCTTCGGCGTATGCCTGGGCCACCAGGCCATCGGCCACGCCTTCGGCGGGCGCATCGTGCGGGCGCGGGAAATCATGCACGGCAAGGTCTCGCCCATCACCCACCGGGGCACCGACCTGTTCAAGGGGTTGCCTTCGCCCTTCAACGTGACGCGCTACCATTCCCTGGCCATCGAGCGCGACAGCCTGCCCGACTGCCTGGAAGTCACCGCGCAGACCGAGGACGGCGAGATCATGGGCGTGCGCCACCGCGAACTGCCCGTCTACGGCGTGCAGTTCCACCCCGAATCCGTACTGAGCGAGCACGGCCATGCCCTGCTGAAGAACTTCCTGGAAATCTGATCACATGAACACCATCACCCCCACCGAAGCGCTGGTGCGCTGCATCGAACACCGCGAGATCTTCCACGACGAGATGCTGCACCTGATGCGCATGCTCATGCGCGGCGAAATGTCTCCCCAGATCGCCGCCGCCCTGCTGATGGGCCTGCGGGTCAAGAAGGAAAGCGTGGGCGAGATCACCGCCGCCGCCCAGGTCATGCGCGAGTTCGCCACCCCCGTCATCACCCCCGACCCCAGCGAGCTGCTGGACATGTGCGGCACCGGCGGGGACGGCTCGAACACGTTCAACATCTCGACCGCGGCCATGTTCGTGGCCGCCGCCGCCGGCGTGAAAGTGGCCAAGCACGGCAATCGCAGCGCCTCGTCCTCGTCGGGCAGCGCGGACGTGCTCGAGGCCCTGGGCGCCAGCCTGGTGTTCTCGCCCGAGCAGGTCGCCGCCAGCATCGAGGAAACCAATATCGGCTTCATGTTCGCCCCCGCCCACCACGGCGCCATGAAGAACATCGCCGCCGTGCGCAAGGAACTGGGCGTGCGCACCATCTTCAACATCCTGGGCCCGCTCACCAACCCGGCCAGCGCGGGCAACCAGCTCATGGGCGTGTTCCACCCCGACCTGGTGGGCATCCAGGTGCGCGTGATGCAGCGCCTGGGCGCCAAGCACGTGCTCATCGTGCACGGCAAGGACGGCATGGACGAGGCCTCGCTGGGCGCCGCGACCCTGGTGGGCGAGCTCAAGGACGGCCAGGTGCGCGAGTACGAGATCCACCCCGAGGACTTCGGCATGGCCATGACCTCCAATCGCAGCATACGCGTGAACAGCCGCGAAGAGTCGGCCGCCCTCATCATGGAAGCCCTCAATAACCAGGAGGGGACGGCTCGTGATATTGTTGGCCTCAATGCCGGGTTGGCCATTTATGCGGCCAACCGCACGGACTCCATCGAAGCCGGCCTGAAGCTGGCCTTCGAAACCATCGCCAATGGCGCAGCCCGAGAAAAACTCGAACAATTCTGCTCCTATACAAGGAAGTTAAACGCATGAACGACATTCTGGCCAAGATCCTCGACACCAAGAAAGCAGAAGTCGCCACGGCCCGCCAACTGCGCAGCGAATCGGACGTGCTGCGCGAAGCGAAGAACCGGAACGACCTGCGCGGTTTTGCCAGCGCCATCGAAGACAAGATCGCCCAGGGCAAGCCCGCCATCATCGCCGAGGTCAAGAAAGCCTCGCCGTCCAAGGGCGTGATCCGCAGCGACTTCAACCCCACCGAGATCGCCTCCAGCTACGCCGCGCATGGCGCCGCCTGCCTGTCCGTTCTGACGGAC
The DNA here is from genome assembly GCA_023425645.1 of Pseudomonadota bacterium. Taxonomy (GTDB): domain Bacteria; phylum Pseudomonadota; class Gammaproteobacteria; order Burkholderiales; family Burkholderiaceae_B; genus Alcaligenes. Next base: position 11,218 of record JAFACG010000036.1, on the reverse strand, counting down.
GTGCAGTATTTCCAGGGCGCCTACGACCACCTGCGCCAGGCGCGCGCCGCCTGCGCCCTGCCGGTGCTGCGCAAGGACTTCATCATCGACCCCTACCAGATCATCCACGCCCGCGCCCTGGGCGCGGACTGCATCCTGCTGATCGTGGCCGCGCTCAGCCCCCAGCAACTCAAGGAATACGAAGCCGTGGCCCAGGAACTGGGCATGGACGTGCTGGTGGAAGTGCACGACCGCGCGGAACTGGACACGGCGCTGGACATGCAGACCTCCCTGCTGGGCATCAACAACCGCAACCTGCGCACCTTCGAGACCAGCACCCGCAACACCCTGGACCTGCTGCCCTTCATCCCCGCCGGCAAGCGCGTGGTGACCGAGAGCGGCATACACACGGTCGAGGACGTCGCCCTGATGCGCGAACACGACGTGCAGGCTTTCCTGGTGGGCGAAGCCTTCATGCGCGAGCCCGATCCCGGCGTGGCCCTGCAGAACCTGTTCTTCGGCCAGCCCGCATGAAGCAGGCGGGCTGCCCCCTGTGCGCGCTCGAACCCGGCCGCCTGCTGTGGTCGGGCGCCGGACTGCATGTGCTGGAAGTCGCCGACAGCCCCTTTCCGGGCTACACGCGCGTCATCTGGCAGGATCACGTCGCCGAGATGACGGACCTGTCCGGACCGCAGCGCGAACTTTTGATGGAGGCGGTATACCTGGTGGAGGCCGCCCTGCGCGAACATCTGCAGCCGGCCAAGATCAACCTGGCCCAGTTCGGCAACCAGGTGCCGCATCTGCACTGGCACCTGATCCCCCGCTGGACGGATGATCCGCTCTTTCCCGATTCGGCCTGGTCGCCCGCCCCGCAGCGCACGCCGGAACAAGCCCAGGCCTGGTCCCGGCGCCGCGATGCGCTGCTGGCGCAATTGCCCGGCTGCCATCGTCATCTGCGACAGGTGCTGCAAACGCGTCTCGCAGGCGACTGATGCCGGCCTGCGGCCGCGCACGCCGCCGCCAGCATTGTTCAAGCAATAACTATTTGGCCGGCAGGGTGGCTGGCGAAGAAAGCTGTATCAAGGTGCTACAGTGAATTCGGATTTCGCCCGGAATCCGCGTTCTACTGATGAGGTGCCTTCATGCCCCTGCACCACAGCTGGACTGCGCCCGTCGACGCGACGACCGACCCTCTGGTCCATTACGATGCGCAGCGCCGCCGCTGCCCCGTCGCCCGCGACGACGACCTGCAGTATTCCGTGTTCCGGCACGCCGACGCCCTGCGCCTGCTGCTGGAGCACGACACCTTCAGCAACCAGGCCTCCCGCCATCGCTCCGTTCCCAACAGCATGGATCCGCCCGAGCACGGCGTCTACCGCCGCCTGATCGAGCCCTACTTCAGCGCCGAGCGCCTGGCGCAATTCCTGCCCGCCTGTCGCCGCATCAGCGCGCAGTGCATCGCCGCGCTGCCGCAGGACGGCGTGGCGGACCTCATGAGCACGTTGGCCCACCCTTTCGCGTTGCGCATGCAATGCGCCTTCATGGGCTGGCCCGACAGCCTGCACGAACCATTGCGACAATGGGTGCAGCGCAAGAACGAGGCCACCCGCTCGGGCAACCCGCAAGCCACGGCCCAGGTCGCCCAGGAGTTCGAAGCCTTGCTGGGCCGGGTGCTGGCAGTCTTTCGCCACGCCGATCCGCCCGGCCAGGACGCCACTTCGCGCCTGCTGCGCGAAACCGTAAACGGCACGCCGCTGCAGGAAGCCGAAATCACCAGCATCCTGCGCAACTGGACCGTAGGCGAACTGGGCACCATTGCCGCCAGCGTGGGCATCATCGCCCACTACCTTGCCACGCATCCGGATCTGCAAAAACACCTGCGCCGCCACCCCGGGGACGTGCGCCGCGCCAATGACGAAATCCTGCGCATTCGCGCGCCCCTGATGGCCAACCGTCGCAAGACCACTCGCGAGACAGATGTCTCCGGGACGCGGGTGCCTGCCGGCGCACGCCTGACCTTGCTGTGGGCCAGCGCCAACCGGGACGAAGCCGTGTTCGGCGATCCGGACGAGTTCCGGCTGGACCGCGATCCGGCCCTGAACCTGCTGTACGGCGCCGGAATCCACGCCTGCCCGGGCGCAGAGCTCGCACGCATGGAACTGGAAAGCATCATCCAGGCCCTGCTGGCGGCCACGGACTCCTTCCTGCCCGAGCCAGGCCACCGCCCGCGCTACGCCACCTATCCTGAAGGCGGGTTCGAGACGGTCCCGCTGCGGCTGCAGCGCACGCCGTCCCCTTGAGCCGGCACAGACAGGCCTGAGTCGCCGACGGCGGGCGACGCCGGCCAAGCCGCATCGTCCGCCGCTCGGAATTAACCTGGATCAAGTCTGGAGCAAAAAAACCGGGAAGCGTCTTGAAAGCACTACATATAGTGCCCAGCATCTACCCATGCACTATATGTAGGATTCATCATGAACGACAGGACCGCCCCCCGCACCCTGGCCAGGCCCGTGCCGCAGATCGACATCATCCGTTCCGTCACCGAATACCTGGACCGCCAGGATTGGCGGGTCAACGCCAACGCCAACCAGGGCTACTCGCTGGGCGGCCTGATCCTGAACACCTCGGGCAAGATGATCGCCAACTACTGGCTCAGCCACGTCTACCCCGAGACCATAGGCCAGGCCCACCGCCAGGCGGACCTGCACATCCACGACCTGGACATGCTCTCGGGCTACTGCGCCGGCTGGTCGCTGCGCATGCTGCTCACCGAAGGCCTGAACGGCGTGCCCGGCAAGATCGAATCCGCGCCACCCCGCCACATGTCCAGCGCCGTGGGCCAGATCGTGAATTTCCTGGGCACCTTGCAGAACGAATGGGCCGGCGCCCAGGCTTTCAGCTCTTTCGACACCTATATGGCGCCCTTCGTGCGCAAGGATGCCATGGACTACCCCCAGGTGCTGCAATGCATGCAGGAGCTGATCTACAACCTGAACGTCCCGTCCCGCTGGGGCACGCAGACGCCCTTCACCAACCTGACCTTCGACTGGACCTGCCCCGAGGACCTGCGCGCGCAGACGCCGGTCATCGGCGGCCAGGAAATGCCCTTCTGCTACGGCGAGCTGCAGCGCGAGATGGACATGATCAACCGCGCCTACATCGAGGTCATGACCCAGGGCGACGCACGCGGGCGCGCCTTCACCTTTCCCATCCCCACCTACAACATCACGGCGGATTTCGACTGGCACAGCCCCAACGCGCAGCGCCTGTTCGAGATGACCGCCAAGTACGGCCTGCCCTACTTCCAGAACTTCATCAACTCCGAGCTCAAACCCAACATGATCCGCTCCATGTGCTGCCGCCTGCAGCTGGACCTGCGCGAACTGCTCAAGCGCGGCAACGGCCTGTTCGGCTCGGCCGAGCAGACCGGTTCGCTGGGCGTGGTCACCATCAATTGCGCGCGCCTGGGCTACCTGCATCGCGGCGACGCCCAGGGCCTGTTCGCCCGCCTGGACCAGCTGCTCGAGCTGGGCCGCGACAGCCTGGAAATCAAGCGCCGCGTCATCCAGGAGCACATGGACCAGGGCCTGTTCCCCTACACCCGGCGCTACCTGGGCACCTTGCGCAACCACTTCTCCACCCTGGGCGTGAACGGCATCAACGAAATGATCCGCAACTTCACCGGCGGCGAACACGACCTGACCACGCCCTGGGGGCACGCGTTCGCCGTGCGCCTGCTGGACCACGTGCGCACCCGCATGGTCCAGTTCCAGGAGGACACCGGCCATATGTACAACCTGGAAGCCACGCCCGCCGAGGGCACCACCTACCGCTTCGCCAAGGAAGACCGGGCCCGCTGGCCGGACATCCTGCAGGCCGGCACGCCGGACATGCCCTACTACACCAACTCCTCGCAACTGCCGGTGGGCTTCACCGACGACCCCTTCGAGGCGCTGGAACGCCAGGACGAACTGCAGCGCAAATACACGGGCGGCACCGTACTGCACCTGTACATGACCGAACCGCTGTCCACCGCCGACGCCTGCCGCACCCTGGTGCAAAGGGCGCTGAGCCGCTTCTCCCTGCCCTACATCACGGTCACTCCCACCTTCTCCATCTGCCCCAAGCATGGCTACCTGCCCGGCAAGCACGAGTTCTGCCCGCATTGCGATGCGGACATCCTGGCGCGCAAGCAGGCCGCCTGCCGGCACAAACCGTGAGCGCCGTCGCGCCCGCCCATCCTCACGCTGCCGGCCATTGCCTTGCCATGCAAATGAAGGCGCCAAGCGGCACACCGACTTTCCATTCTTCCGTGGCCCGGCCCGGATTCTCACCAGGAGCTTTCCATGACAGACACCACTTTCACCCTCGATGACGCCGAACGCCAGCCTTGCGAAATCTGGACGCGGGTCATGGGCTACCACCGCCCCATGTCCTCGTTCAACATCGGCAAGCAAGGCGAATTCCATGAGCGGCGCTACTTCACCGAACAGCGCGCCGGCCTGAACCCCGAACCGCGCACGGCATGACCACGCGCCTTTGCACCGGCCCCGCCGCTCCCGCTCCCTCCGGGGCGGCGGCGCGCCTGAGGGTGGGCGGCTTCGTCCCCTTTACCGCGACCGATTACCCCGGCCGCCTGGCGGCGGTGATCTTCGTGCAAGGCTGCCCCTGGCGTTGCGGCTACTGCCACAACCCTCATCTGCAGGAACGCACTTCGGACAGTCCTCTGGACTGGGAAACCATCCTGGACTTCCTGCGCCGCCGCGCCGGCATGCTGGACGCGGTCGTCTTCAGCGGCGGCGAGCCCACCATGGACCCTGCCCTGGGCGCGGCCATGCGCGCCGTGCGCGACCTGGACTTCAAGATCGGATTGCATACGGGCGGCACGCATCCGCGCCGCCTGCGCGAAGTGCTGCCCTGGACGGATTGGGTGGGCCTGGATGTGAAAGCAGGCTTTCAGGACTATGACGCGATCACGCGGATCCATGGCAGCGGCGCCGCCGCGCAAGCCAGCCTGGATATCCTGCTGGAGCACGGCGCCGACTTCGAATGCCGCAGCACCATACATCCTCGTCTGCACAGCCCCGACGCGCTGCTGTCGCTGGGTCGCCGCCTGCATGATCTGGGCGTGCGGCGCTACGCCCTGCAGGTATTTCGAGCGCAAGGCTGCCAGGACGCCGCCTTGAATGACAGCGGAAAGGCGCTGGGCGCCTACCCCGGAGACGCCGTCATCCGGACGCTGGCCGGATTGTTTCCTTCTTTTGAAGTGCGGCGCGCCTAGGCTCTCAGGCTCCGGCGCGGCATGGGGCCGCGCCGCAAGACGGCCCATCCCTGCCGCAGCACGGCGCGCGGCTGCAGGACGCCCGGGTCCAGCGAGTCCAGGGTGTTCTTGACCATCAGGCCCAGCTCGGTATCGCCTTCTATCACCAGGCGCCGGTTGAAGAACAAGGTGTCCGGGTCCTCGCCGCGCTGCAGCAGTTGATAGAAGTCCCAGGCATTGGCGCGCAAGGTCAGGTCCGGCGCCGGGCCGCCGCTCGCCAAGGGCTGGAAAGCTCCGTTGCGCCAGGTGTAGTCGAACTCCAGCCGCGCATCGGCCACCTGCAGCCGCAGGCGTCGCCCCTCCAGCCGCTGACAGGTGTCGGCAGGCAGGTGGGGCGCCATCAGCAGATTCAAGGCGCTGGCCAGCGCCCGGGAACCGGGCCAGCGCGGCAGGCATTGCAAGAGGCCAGCCAGGGGGGCTGGGACTCGCGGGGTGGGCGAGGAAGAAGCGGTCATCGTCAGATCTCCAGGAATCCGGATGGTGAATAACTCAAGCCTTGCGGCTGATGCAAAGGTGCGCGCTCAGAAACGCTCGGACGCGGGCGAGACCATGTCCAGGCCCGGCCGGCCGTGCCAGAAGCCATTGCAGGCGCTGGACGGCAACAGCTCCAGCAACTGCTCATGCGCGACCGTGCTGGCCTGGCGCCCGTCCGCGACATCGCGGTAAAGCCTGAGGACCTCGCCCATGTCGCGGGACTGCGGACTGAGACGGATCACGTCCACGCCCAGGCTCTCCAGATCACGCAGTTCATGCAGCAAGGTGTAAATCCAGGCGGACTGCGTCTGTATGCCGTTGATGGTCAGGAAGCCCTGGCCTTCGCGCGTCTCCAGCAGAAGTCCGTCGGGATGGTCCATGCAGACGTACTGGCAGTTGTCCTTGGGCAGATTGCGATTGCGGGCCGTGAAGCACCGCGCTGAAAAAGCCAGGGGCAGGCGGCCGAAGGCGAAGACCTCGGTTTCCAGGCCGCGGGGCCTGTCCTGCTGGAGCTGCGCCAGGCCGGCGCGCCCCATTTCCAGCGGCATGACCCAGCGCACGGCGCCCTGCGAGGCGATCAGCTCCAGGGCCGGCGCATTGTAGATGTTCAGGAAAGGGCCGGCGACGAAGTCCCGGCCCTGCATGCGGCGCACCGCGCCCATGTCGTTGGCCTCGACCAGGTAGCGGCCGTGTTCGGTCACTTTGCGCAGGGTCGTCATGTCCCGGCCCGACTCCAGCAATACCTGCGTGGACAGGATCGGGGTCTTGCCGGCCTGGGCGAGCATGTCGGCCACTTCCAGCCAATCCTCCAGGCGCAGTTCGTGCCGCCGGGAGCAGACGGTTTCCCCCAGGTAGACCAGGTCCACCGGCCACTCGCAGGCCGATTCGTAGAATTGCAGCACGGCGATGCGCGACCAGTAGTATTGCAGGGGTCCCAAAGCGAATTTCATGATCGTTCTCCGTCGCCGGCTTATTTCCAGGGCCGCGAGTACGCGCCCAGCGTATGCTGCTGGCCTTCGGCCAGCTTGTTCAGGGCGCCCATCCAGGCCGGATGCACCGAATAGCGCGCCGTGCGGGACTGGGCCAGATCTATGGCCTGGCGCCAGACCTGCGTGACCTGGGCGACGTAGGCCGGGCTGCGCTGGCGCCCTTCGATCTTGATGGCGGCAACGCCCGCGGCCAGCAGCTGCGGCAGCAGCTCCAGCGTATTCAGGCTGGTGGGCTCCTCCAGGGCGTAGTAATTTTCGCCGGCCACATTGAAGCGGCCCTTGCACAGTGTGGGGTAGCCCGCGTTCTCGCCGTCCTGGTAACGATCGATCAAGACCCCGTTCAGGCGCGACTCCAGGCCTCGCTCCGTCTGTTCCCAGCGCACGTGCCGGGCCGGAGAGCAGACGCCATGCGTGTTGGGAGACTCTCCGGTCGCGTAGGAGGACAGGGCGCAGCGCCCTTCCACCATCACGCACAGGCTGCCGAAACCGAAGACCTCCACCTGCACGGGCACCTGCTCGCAGACTTGCTCGACCTGCGCCATGGACAGCACGCGCGGCAAGACCACGCGCTGGATGCCGAAATGATCGTGATAGTAGGAAATGGCCTCGGAATTGGTGGCCGAGCCCTGGACCGACAAATGCAGGCGCAGGTCCGGATGGCGCTCGCGGGCGTAGGCCATGAGGCCCGGATCAGCCATGATGACGGCGTCCACGCCGGAGCCGGCGGCCCGGTCCACGGCATCGCGCCACAGGCGCCAGGCCTGCGGCTGCGGGTAGGTATTGAGGGCCAGGAGGACTTTGCAGCCGCGCTCGTGCGCATAGCGCATGCCTTGTTCGATCGCCTGGGCGTCGAAATTCAGGCCCGCGAAATTGCGCGCATTGGTCGCATCGCGAAAACCCAGGTAGACGCTGTCCGCGCCATGATCGATGGCGGCTTTCAGCGCCGGCAGGCTGCCGGCCGGGCAGACCAGCTCCAGCCGCGGTTCCAGAGGCGGGACAGCCGCCCGAGATACTGTATTCATGAGACTCCCGATCAGACATCTCGCCGGGGCCCGCCCCGGCTCGGCAATGCCCACCACTATGCCCGCTCCTGCCGGCGCCCTCCTTAACCCACATCAATTCCTGCGCATCTTCTGACCACGGACAAACCGGGATCATTCAGAATCGGCAGCCGGGGACCGGCCTGGCCCACAATGCCAGCAAGCAATTCCAACTCTGATCGAGCACCCTCATGACAAGGACTGAAACACGGCTGGACGTGCGCGGCCTGCCCGCACCGCAACCCCTGGAGCACTGCCTGGAAGCGCTGGCGGGACTGGCGCGCGGGCAGGAGCTCATCATGCTGATCGACCGCGAGCCCTTCCCCCTCTACGCCATCCTGCAACGCCATGGCTTCGAGCACGACTGCATGGCATGCGGTACGCATTACCGGCTTGTCATACGACGGACCTGAACCATGCAGCGCGCCCTGTCCATCGACCGATCCCCGCCCCTGGCCCTGAGCCTGCCCTTTTTCCTCAACGTGCCGCTGTTCGGACTGCTGGCGTCCATCCTGGCCGCCTGCACGGGCCCCGAGTTGTTCACGTCCCGCTGGCACCCTGCCGCGCTGGCACTGACCCATGCCTGGACGCTGGGCGTGCTGGGCAGCGCCATGCTGGGCTCCCTGCTACACATCCTGGCCGTCGCCGCCAATGTACGCCTCGCCCTCCCCAGAGCCATGAGTCTGGCCTTGTGGGGTCTGCTGAGCGCCGGCACGCTGCTGCTGATCATGGGTTTCATGACATGGCAGCGCTGGACCTGGCTGCTGGCGGCCTTGTCACTGGGCGCGGCCCTGGCGGCTTATCTGGGCGTCATGGCCGGGGCGCTATGGCGCCAGCGCCGCCAGGTATTCCCGGGCGCCCGCGAGATCTTGACGCCGGTGCGCCTCGCCCTGGCGTTCCTGGGCCTGACCCTGCTGTCGGGGCTGGCCATGCTGCTGGCGCTGGGCCTGGACAGGCCTGTACCCAATCTGCTCGACAATCATGTGGCATGGGGTCTGGGCGGCTGGGCCGGCCTGCTGTTGATGGCCATGTCTTTTCAGCTGCTGCCCATCTTCCAGGTCACCGAACTCTACCCGCGCCCTCTGGTGCGCTGGCTGCCCTGGACCTTGGCCGGCCTGCTGCTCGCCCGCTGGGCGCTGGAGCCCTTGCCCGGCCCCTGGCTGCCGCTGCGCGAGCTGCTGCAATACCTGATCCTGCTGTCCTACGCCTTGTGGGCAATCGTCACCTGGATCCGACTATGGCGCCGCAAGCGTCCCAAGGCCGACGTCAGCACGCTGTTCTGGTACAGCGCCCTGGCCAGCCTGCTCGCCTGCGTGCCCCTGGGCTTCTGGCTGAACACGCCCGCAGGCCAGGGTTCCGCCTTGAGCATCGGCATCCTGCTGATCATGGGCGCGCTCGGCTCGGCCGTCTCCGGCATGCTCTACATCATCGTTCCCTTTCTGCTCTGGCGGGAAGCCCAGCAAGCCGTACCCTTCGACGCAGACAAACCCGAGCAGACCCGCGAACTGTTGCGCCTGGTCCCCAAGACCGGCCACTATATGCCGCAATCGGCCGCACGCTGGCACTGGGTATTGCACAGCACCGCCGTTCTGGTCTGGGCCCTGGCCGCATTGGGCGGGCGTGTGTTTGCGTGGATGGCTGCTCCTGTGCTGTTTCTGTCTTTTGCCGTGCTGGCTCGGAACCTATGGACGGCATGGCGACGCTACCGCGAATGCCTCAGCGCTATCGCTGCGTATGCCCCTACCCGCGATACTGGCGCAGGGCCTCGCTGTCCAGAATCGTGAAATTGCGGCGCTGCACGCGGATCAGGCCGCGGTCCATCAACTCGCGCAAGGTGCGCGACAAATGTTCGGGCGTCAGGTTGAGCCGGGAAGCAATCACCGACTTGCCCACATCGATACGGAACGGCTTGCCCTCTTCGCCCGGCCACTCCTGCAGCAGATAGGACACCAGGCGCTGCACGCCGTTCTGCAAGGTGTAGGACTCCAGTTCGCCCATCAGGCGGTACAGGCGCTCACTCAGCCCGGCCAGCATGCGCCGAGCCACGCCCGGGCTTTGCTCCAGCCGGGTGAACAAGGTGTCGCGCCCGACATGCAGCAACAGGGTGTCCACCAGCGCCTGCGCCGTGACGATGTAATTGCGCTCCATGAACATCAGGGCTTCGCCGAACCCTTCGCCCGGTCCCACCAGGCGCACGACCCGCTCCAGGCCTGAAGAGGACACGAAGACCAGCTTGATGCGTCCATACACCACCACGTGAAAGCCCAGGCAGGGATCGCCGCTGCGAAACAGGATATCGCCCCGCAGGGCATGGATTTCCCGCGTGCCCTGGGCGATGGGCTCCAGCTCGCTGCGGGGCAATTCCTTGAAGAGCGGCAGATGGGCAAGATGAGCCTGTATGCGCGCCAGGCGCCGCGCCTCCTCCTGGGCGGTAAAGCCGGAGCCTGCCGATCGTTGCGCAGGCTCTTGATCACGACTGTCCGGTTCCGTCATGGCCAACTCCGAAATCAAAATAAGACCTCGGAAAGACTGACACACTCCATCCCTTGCTGGACGGGCAGGACCATGCCCTGCTTGATGCAGGTCAACGGGACGGATCGGGAGAGCCCGCCCGGATGGGCGGGCAAGGCGTTTGGGATGCCGCGGGCCGCGGGCCGCTTCTTGGCCCGACCCCGGCGCGCGCCGCGCCTCGAAGGCGAGGGCGCTGTGTTGGGGCGCGCGTAAAAAGCAAAACCCCCGCAAGGGTGACTTGCGGGGGTTTTGGCGGATAAGAGCTTGACGATGACCTACTTTCACAGACGTCCGTCCACTATCATCGGCGCGAAGGCGTTTCACAGTCCTGTTCGGGATGGGAAGGCGTGGGACCACCTTGCTATGGTCGTCAAGCGTAACTGGTTGCCGGGTCGCCTTGCGAGGCGGCCTGGCCAATATGGAAGAAGCACCGCGTTCGGGATCCGTACGGATCGCGAACACGTGTCTCGAAGGTTTGGAGCGCGGGCTGCGCTGCACTTTCAATATTTACGTTCTGTGGTCAACAACTTGGACTCGCTACAACCACAAGGGTTATAGGATCAAGCCACACGGGCAATTAGTACTGGTTAGCTACATGCATTACTGCACTTCCACACCCAGCCTATCAACGTCCTGGTCTCGGACGACCCTACAGGGGGGTCAAGCCCCCGGGATACCTAATCTTCAGACGAGTTTCCCGCTTAGATGCCTTCAGCGGTTATCTCTTCCGTACGTAGCTACTCGGCAATGCCATTGGCATGACAACCGATACACCAGTGGTACGTCCACTCCGGTCCTCTCGTACTAGGAGCAGGCTCCGTCAAGTATCCAACGCCCACGGCAGATAGGGACCAAACTGTCTCACGACGTTTTAAACCCAGCTCACGTACCTCTTTAAATGGCGA
>JAFACG010000017.1 GCA_023425645.1 Pseudomonadota bacterium | reverse complement strand
TGGTCGTCGATCGTCGTCGGGGGATGTTGTTTATCCCCTCTCACGACTGACGCATGCGTCATTTCGGCACTGACGTGCCTCTGAATGCATGGTTCTGTCGTAAGGGTAAGGACGGCGTCTTCAGTTGTCGTTATATCATAGCCGCTTGCTGCACTCAGTAGCAGCCGATGTGCGCTGACTAGCTGTTCCTACAGCCGGCGAACCTCCCACAGTAGCGCGCGGACTTCGGGGTAGGGCGCAGAAATCCACAGTTGTCGTAGCTCGTCGTCTGTCAGCGGGTCCAGGTCCTTGACCGCATCCTTGATGGCTTGCTTTTTCATGGCAGATTTGCTGTATAAAAAAACGGTAAATTACCACTTTTGATGGGACCGAGGATCACCTGTTGCAGCCGCGAGAGAGAATGAGCTGCTAGAATTTGGGCCTTGTTAGAAATGCATCAGCTAAAACGGTAGCATAGGTTTGTAGGCATCCTTGACGGTACTAAGTAATTTCTTGTGCTGTAGGTGGCTTGCCTTAAAGAGGTGTGGCTCCTGCTGGGCCCGCCATCTCCACTCGTCTTTCACCGCGCGTTCCCCGGACCGGGCATTCCGTCCAAGGGGCGGTGTTCGCGCGCAGGAGCAGGGTTTCAATGACACTTCAGGGTTGGAAGCGCCGCGTGCTGTACGTGGGGCTGTTCGAGTTCTTCGCGATCATTTTTTCGTCGTTTTTGCTCGCGTATTTCGTGGGCGGGGCCACGTCGGATTCGGTGCCCATCGCCATCGCCATCTCGGCCATCGCGATTGCCTGGAACTACGTATTCAACACCGTGTTCGAGTACTGGGAATCCCGCCAGGCGGTCAAGGGGCGCAGTGTCTTGCGCCGCAGCGTGCATGCCATTGGTTTCGAAGCCGGATTGATCCTGTTCATCGTTCCCATGTACATGTGGTGGTACCAGGTCGGGCTGCTCGAGGCGCTGCAGATGGAAGTGGCGATCCTGGTCTTCTTCCTGGTGTATTCCTTTTCGTTCAGCTGGAGCTTCGACCGGGTGTTCGGCTTGCCCAGCAGCGCGGCCTGAGCCCTCGCCGCCAAAGAAACAGGCCGCATCAGCGGCCTGTTTCTTTTGTAGCGGCGGGTCATGCGGTCTGTATTTTCGCTTCGCGTATGGGCAGGTTGACCAGGGCGGCCATCAAGGCCAAGGCTATGTCAGCATACCACATCCAGCTGTAGTCGCCGAATTCGGTCAGAGCGATGCCGCCCAGCCAGGCGCCCAGAAAGCCGCCGATCTGGTGCGACAGCAAGGTCAATCCAAAAAGGGTGGCGAGGTAGCGCGTGCCGAAAAGCTTGCCCACGATTCCCGCGGTGGGCGGCACGGTGGCCAGCCAGGTGAAGCCCAGGCCGACGGCGAACAGGTAGAACACCCAGTCGGTCTTGGGCATGAGCAGATACCAGATGATGAGCAGGGCGCGCGAGCCGTACATCAGGGCCAGCACGTGCTTGCTGCGGTAGCGGGCGATGCACGAGCCCGCCACGATGCTGCCGAAGATGTTGGCCAGCCCGATCAGCGCCAGCGACCAGCTGGCCACCGACGGCGGCAGGCCGCACAGGTCGATCTCGCCGGGCAAGTGGGTGACCAGGAAGGCGATGTGAAAGCCGCAGGTGAAAAAACCCAGGTTCAGCAGCAGGTAGCTGCGGTCCCGCAGGGCGTCCTTGACGGCCTGTTTCAGTCCGGGGACTGGAGCGGCGGGCGTCGCGGCGGCGGCAGGGCGGGCCGCGCCGCCGCTTCCCAGCTTGCGGATCAGCGGCAGGGTCAGCAGGGCGGCCAGGGCCAGAACCCAGAGCGTGGACATCCAGCCGACCATCTGGATCAGCTTCTGCGCGAGAGGGGCGAAGACGAACTGGCCAAAGGAGCCGCCGGCGTTGATCAGCCCCGATGCTTCGCCGCGCGCGTCGGCCGGCAGGCGCTGGGCGGCGGCGCCGATCAGGGTGGAGAAGCTGCCCGCGCCCGAGCCGATGTTGGCCAGCAGGCCCATGGTGATGGTCAGGCCCAGGCCGGTGCCGATGAAGGGCGTGGCCGCGCAGCCCAGCGCCAGGATCACCAGCCCGGCGGCCAGCACGCGGTCCGGGCCCCAGCGATCCGAACAGGCGCCGGCGATGGGCTGGATGGCGCCCCAGGCCAGTTGGCCCACGGCCATGGCGAAACTGATGGACATGATGCCCATGCCGGTGGCTTTGTCGATCGGATTGATGAACAGGCCGAAGGACTGCCGTATGCCCATGGTGACCATCAGGATGCCGGCGGCCGCCAGGGTGACCGTCATCACCCCGGGATGGCGCAAGGATTGGAACATGAGACTCCCCTCTGTTTGAGGCGTCAATTATCTGGCGAAAGGACGAGGCCGCGCAATGCGCGTGTTCAGGGTTTCTCCAGACCCGCCTGGACGCTGCGCGCCTTCAGGCTCTCCACCAGGTCCTCGGGCGAGACGCCCACCAGGTAGCCGCGCCGGCCGCCGTTGACGTAGATGATGTCGTAGTCCAGCAGCTCGGCTTCGATCCAGACCGGCATGGCCTTGCGCGTGGCAAAGGGCGAGGTGCCGCCCACCAGGTAGCCGGAATGGCGCTGGGCGACTTCGGGCTTGCAGGGCGCGATCTTCTTGGCGCCGGTCTGGCGCGCCAGGTTCTTGGTGGACACTTCGCGGTCGCCGTGCATGACGATGATCAGCGGCTTGGCGTTCTCGTCTTCCATGATCAGGGTCTTGGCGACCTGGTGCAGGTCCAGCCCCAGTTGGCGCGCGGCCTCGGAGGCGCCGCCGTGGTCGACGTAGTCGTAGCTGTGTTCCGTGAAGGGGATGCGCTGCTTGCGCAGCCATTGGGTGGCGGGCGTTTCGCTGACGTGTTTTTCTTTGGCCATGATGAACGGGGCGCGCTCAGGCGCGCGGGTGATGGGCGGCGTGCAGCGCCTTGAGGCGTTCGCGCGCCACGTGAGTATAAATCTGCGTGGTGGAAATGTCCGCGTGGCCCAGCAGCATCTGCACCACGCGCAGGTCCGCGCCGTGATTGAGCAGGTGCGTGGCGAAGGCATGGCGCAGCACGTGCGGCGACAGCGGGGCCTGGATGCCGGCGCGCAAGGCGTATTTCTTGACGATCAGCCAGAAGGACTGGCGCGTCATGCAGGTGCCCCGCGCGGTGATGAACAGGAAGTCGCTGCGTCGCGGCCCCAGCAGGGCAGGGCGCGCCTGGCCCAGGTACAGGGTGATCCAGTGCAGGGCCTCCTGTCCCAGCGGCACCAGCCTGTCTTTGCCGCCCTTGCCCTGGTCCACGCGCAGCACGCCGTCGCTCAGGCTGACGTTCTGCACGGGCAGTTCGGTCAGCTCGCTGACGCGCAGGCCGGTGGCGTACAGCGTCTCCAGCATGCAGCGGTCGCGCAGGCCCAGAGGGGCGCCGATGTCGGGCGCGGCCAGCAGGCGTTCCACCTGCTCTTCGGACAAGGTGTGCGGTACGCGCGGCGCCTGGCGGGCGCTGTTCAGCTCCAGGCAGGGATCGTCCTGGCGCAGGCCTTCGCGCAGCGTCCATTCGTAGAAGCGGCGCAGGGTGGCCAGCCGGCGGTTGGCGGTGCTGGCCTTGGTGTCGGCTGACTGGTTGGCGATCCAGTCCTGCAGGTCGGCGGCCTCCAGCTGCTCCAGTTCCTTGCCGGGCCGCTCGGCGCGGGCCCATTCAGCCAGCCGTTCCAAATCCTGGCGATAGGCTTGCTGCGTGTTGGCGGCCAGGCCGTCCTGCAGCCAGAGCATGGAGATGAAATCGTCGATCCGGGTGTTGCGTGTCATGGCTGTATCCATCCTGGGGCTCCATGCTATCACTCCGGCGTGATGAGTCTATTTGCCCGTTTTCATTGACCGTCGTTATATACCTATATATATTTCCTGTTTGCGCCTACAGGGCGTACCCTGTTTCCGGAGGAGAAGAATCATGTTCAAACGAGTTGTGTCGGCTGCCGCCCTGGCCCTGATGGTGCAAGGCGCCGCCCATGCCGACGAGCTGGTGGTGGCCGCCGCCGCCAGCCTGACCAATGCCTTCAAGGACCTGGCGACCCAGTTCGAGGCCGATCATCCCGGCACCAAGGTGCTGGCCAGCTTTGCCGCTTCGGACGTGCTGCTGCAGCAGATCGTGAACGGCGCGCCGGTGGATGTGTTCGCCTCCGCCGACCAGAAAGCCATGAACAAGGCCGAAGAAGCCAAGGCGATCGATCCGGCCACGCGCAAGAATTTCGTCCAGAACCAGGTGGTCCTGATCGTGCCGACGGACAATCCCGCCAAGGTGGGCAATGCCGGCGACCTGGGCAAGCCCGAGGTCAAGCGCGTCGCCCTGGGCAACCCCGCCACCGTGCCCGTCGGCCGCTACACCCAGGCCGCGCTGGAGAAGGCGGGCCAGTGGGACGCCGTCAAGCAGCGCGAAATCCTGGGCCAGAACGTGCGCCAGGTGCTGGATTACGTGGCGCGCGGCGAAGTCGAGGCCGGTTTCGTGTTCGCCACGGACGCGGCCATCATGAAGGACAAGGTGCAGGTCATGGAAACGCTCAAGACCACCGAACCAGTCACTTATCCCATCGCCCTGGTGCAGCCTGTAGGCCGCAACGACAAGGCCCAGGCCTTCCAGGATTTCGTTCTTTCTGAAACGGGACAGCAGGTGCTGGCAAAATACGGTTTCGCCAAACCCTGATCGTTGCGCAAGGACGGGATGAATACAATCTGGATTCCCTTGTGGTTGTCGCTCAAGGTCGCCGGCTGGGCGACCTTGTTCGCTTGTGTGCTGGGCATCGCCGTCGCCTACGGCTTGTCGCGCTGGGAGTCGCGCTGGTGCGACCTGCTGGACTCCATCCTGACCCTGCCCATGGTGCTGCCGCCCACGGTCATCGGCTATTACCTGCTGGTGCTGTTCGGACGGCGCAGCGCCTTCGGGCAGTGGCTGTCGCAGTTCGGCATCGAGCTCGTGTTCACCTGGCAGGGGGCCGTGATCGCCGCCACCGTGGTGGCTTTCCCCATGGTGCTGAAGGCGGCCCGCGCCGCCTTCGAGGACGTGGACGCCCGCCTGGAGAACGCCGCCCGCGTGCTGGGCCTCAAGCCCCTGGCCGTCTTCTTCCGGGTCAGCCTGCCCCTGGCGGCGCGCGGCATCCTGGCGGGCGTTCTGCTGGCGTTCGCGCGCGCCCTGGGCGAGTTCGGCGCCACCTTGATGATCGCGGGCAGCATACCGGGCCGCACGCAGACCATGTCCATCGCCATCTATGAAGCCGTGCAGGCGGGCGAGGACAGCCTGGCCCTGGTGCTGGTGGCCGTTATTTCAATCACTTGCGTGCTGGTGCTGTGGAGCACCCGCGCCCTCTCGCCCCGGCATGTGCGGCGCCAAAGGAGCGTGCAATGAGCCTGACTCTGGATATCCGGCGCACCGTGCAGTCGCAGGCGCGCCAGTTCACCCTGGACATCCAGGTGCAGACCGGCGCCAGGCACATTGCCTTGTACGGCCCCTCCGGCTCGGGCAAGTCCCTGACGGTGCAGAGCGTGGCCGGCCTGCTGCGGCCGGACCGGGGCCGCATCAGCATAGACGGGCGGATCTATTTCGACTCGGAGCGGGGCGTGGACCTGAAGCCGCGCGAGCGTCGCGTGGCCTACCTGTTCCAGGACTACGGCCTGTTTCCGCACCTGACGGCGGCGCAGAACATCTGTTTCGGATTGAATACCGGCCTGTTCAACCGGCGCGTGCAAACGCTGCCCGCGGCGGCGCGGCGCTGGGTGCAGGCTTTTGACCTGGAAGCGGTGCTGGACAGTTACCCGGCCGAATTGTCAGGCGGACAGAAGCAGCGCTGCGCGCTGGCCCGGGCGCTGGCCGTGGAGCCGGAGGTATTGCTGCTGGACGAGCCGCTGGCGGCGCTGGACCAGGATCTGCGCGTGCGCTTGCGGGCGGAGCTGGCCCAGTTGCAGAAGCAGCTCGAGATTCCCACGATCCTGATCACGCATGATCCCGAGGATGCGTGCGTGCTGGCGCAGGAGGTCTATCGCATCCGCGACGGGCGCATCGTCGATTGCTGCGCCGCCGAAGAGCTGGAGGCTTCGCGGCCATTGGATCTCATACCGTCGCAATCATGACGCTAGAGGCCTTGAACAGGGCGTAGGCCTGCTGGCCGGCTTCCAGGTGCAGGCGCTGCGTGCTGTCCAGGGTGATGGTCGCAGTCAGCGCCAGCCCTTGCGGCAGCTCCAGCCGAACCTCGGCGTTGACGGCGCCGGGAATCACCTGGGTGATGGTGCCAAGCAGCTGGTTGCGGGCCGACAGGGTGCCGCGGGTGTCCGTGGTCCCTATCATGATGGAAGACGCCTTCAGGAAAGCCAGCACTTTCTGTCCCACGCGTATGCCCAGGTTCTCGGTGCTCTCCCGCGTGATGGACGCCACCACGCTCTGGCCCTGGCCGATGTCCAGATGGATTTCGTCATTGACGGCGCCGGTCTTGATGGCGGTGACCGTGCCGGGCAGCTGGTTGCGGGCGGATGTTTGCATCATCATGGTCTGGAGCAGCTCCATCTGGGTGGCCGCCGAGGGCATCAGGCGCCCGATGCGCGCCATGAACCGCTGGTGCAGCCGGTCGTAGGTCTGATACAGGTCGAGCAGCTCGATCGCCTTGGGCGTCAACGTGGCGCCGCCTCCGCGATGGCCGCCGGTGCTGCGCAGCACCAGGGGCTCGCCGGCCATGTTGTTCATGATGTCGATGGCGTCCCAGGCGGCCTTGTAGCTGATGCCTATGCTGCGCGCCGCCGCGGAGATGGAGCCTTGCTCGCCGATCGCGGCCAGCAGGGCCATGCGGCGCGCGCTGCCCCAGGTGTTTTCGCCGGTGCGCAGCGACAGGCTGCTGGTGAACTCGGCTTGGGTATCGTGTGTGCTGGACATGGGCGTAAGTGTAAGGGTGGAAGGCGGCGCTCAACAAGCCACGTTCCGTCGCCTGCAGGCGCAATGCGGAAATGCCCGATCCGTGCGAACGAGACTGGCGGGACGGGCAGGGGCGGGGGGCGCATGCAGGCGCGCATCGGCTTGAGCGTCCATCGTGGTTTAATGATAAACCTTGTTGCAGATTCCGGAGGCAGGCTGAGCTTCTCGACTATTTTGTCGGTGGAAAATGGGAGCTGGGATTCCTTTATTGAAGTCAATGGGTTGTATTTGGAGTGTTCCCCGCGCGAGCGGGGATGAACCGCGAGTGCCCGGTTCGGCCAGGCTGTGTCGATCGTGTTCCCCGCGCGAGCGGGGATGAACCGCCGGCTGGGCCCAGGCATACCCAGTCGATAGCGTGTTCCCCGCGCGAGCGGGGATGAACCGGCCAGCTTCTCGGCAATGGCACCGGGCACGTCGTGTTCCCCGCGCGAGCGGGGATGAACCGCGTAGCGTGTGCAGCACGATGGCGTCTTTTGTGTGTTCCCCGCGCGAGCGGGGATGAACCGATTCTTGTACAGACTCTGAAAACTGCAATCGGGTGTTCCCCGCGCGAGCGGGGATGAACCGGATTGATTACAGGCGTTTTAAGCCCTTCCAATGTGTTCCCCGCGCGAGCGGGGATGAACCGTTCGCCATGCCAGACTTCGAGCAGCCTGAGCGGTGTTCCCCGCGCGAGCGGGGATGAACCGCGGATCCTGCTTGTCATGCCGTCCTAGGCGGTGTGTTCCCCGCGCGAGCGGGGATGAACCGGTTCGCTCCGGCAACCGAATCGCCGTCGTGTTGTGTTCCCCGCGCGAGCGGGGATGAACCGAGCCAGCTCCTGCGCTGCGGACTGAGCCGTGCGTGTTCCCCGCGCGAGCGGGGATGAACCGAGTGCCTAGAGTTTAACGCCTGGATGCGCGGCGTGTTCCCCGCGCGAGCGGGGATGAACCGGTGGTTTTCGGGGCCGGGATCATTGGGGTGCCGTGTTCCCCGCGCGAGCGGGGATGAACCGGTGTCGAACTCGACGTTGAATGAGATCCGGACGTGTTCCCCGCGCGAGCGGGGATGAACCGCTGTCCGACCTGGGCATTCGGTACAAGTACAAGTGTTCCCCGCGCGAGCGGGGATGAACCGACAATGCCGCCAGCGCGATAAACGCGAACAAAGTGTTCCCCGCGCGAGCGGGGATGAACCGGAGCAGCAGGACCGCTACAAGCAAACCTACCAGTGTTCCCCGCGTGAGCGGGGATGAACCGAACGCGCCTTCGCGTCCCTCGGCTGTGCTTTCGTGTTCCCCGCGCGAGCGGGGATGAACCGCCTCGCCCAGCGTGCGCGGGGTGCGGCCCGTCGTGTTCCCCGCGCGAGCGGGGATGAACCGTTTGCGCCGCCCTTGATGCTGATCGAGTTACCGTGTTCCCCGCGCGAGCGGGGACGAACCGGGCAGATAGCGCGGGCCGTGCGACATGGGGTAGTGTTCCCCGCGCGAGCGGGGATGAACCGGCCTATCGGGCGTGATCTACGGCGCCAACCTGGTGTTCCCCGCGCGAGCGGGGATGAACCGTTTCACTGGGAATGCCTACCAGGCCGCACGCGTGTTCCCCGCGCGAGCGGGGATGAACCGAAGCAACTGCGTCGCGAATCTCGGCAGAGTGCGTGTTCCCCGCGCGAGCGGGGATGAACCATATTACCGCGTTTCAGTACGAAGGTGGCGACCGTGTTCCCCGCGCGAGCGGGGATGAACCAACGTCCAGCCCTGCAGCACCGTGCCGTATTCTGGCGCGGCGCATTGCTGCGTTCGCAATTGCTTGTCAAGAAGAGGCTTTCAAGCCTGGCCGCTTTCATTCAATATGGCGGCGTTTCCGGTGTCCGGCGGGGCCGCGCGCTTCGATCCAGGGGGAGGCATCGAAGTCCTCCTGACGGCGCTGTTCGCGCAGAGGCTGTGCGGTTTGGTCATTCCACGCTTGAGCTGCCGGCTTGAGGGCGGGCGGCCTTGGACTTGTTGACGATGACGCAATAGTTGCCGGCGAGAACCATCAACGTGCCGATGGTCGCCAGGAGGGTCGGGCGATAGCCTTCCGTAATGCTGGAGATGGCCAATGCCACGAGCGGAACGAAGAGCATCGTATAGGCGCCTCGCTCCGCGCCTAGACGTCCGATGACGGCGAAATAGGTGGTGTAGCCGATGATCGAGGGAAAGAGGATCAGATAGATCAGCGAAACCGCGTAGGACGGTGACATATCGAAGGTGAACGAGTGATCGGTCCAGACGGCATACCCGAGCAGGAACAGGGCGCCATACGCCATTGAAACGCCCGTCAGAGGGAGTACTTCAACTCCGCGGCCTTGTAGCTGAACGGCCGAAATATTGGCGAAAGAGAATGCCAATGTGGCAGCGAGAGCGTAGGCAAAGCCCAGCCAGCTCGAGCTTCCGGCGGGCAGTTCGGGGAGGAAGACAAGAGCCATGCCGGCCAGGCCCAGGAGGTTTCCCGCCATGACTGGCCGGGTGATGGGCGTCTTGAGAAAAACGCGGGTATTGACGACGTTGAGCAGGACGACAGCGGAGTAGGTCAGCGCGATCAGGCCGGTGGTGATCATTGCCGCTGCTTTGTATATCAGCAGGAAGGCGACGGAGAAGCCGAAGCCGCCGAGCATGGCCATGGCGGCATGCTGGCTCCAGCTGTAGCGCAGGCGCTTGCCCGTGATTGCCGCGAACAGCAGAAGCAAAGTGGATGCGGCTCCGAAGCGGTAGATCAGCGAGATGACGGGAGCGACGCTGCTAAGCTGTAATTTGGCGGCATACCATGAGGTCCCGCCCGTGAGGATGGTCACGACATAGAGAAAGACCGTGCCGGAAATGAAACCCGTCTTCATGTCATGTTCCGATGAGTTCGAACGAGCGGCTCAAGACCACAGGATCAGGTTTCTGCGATCCATGACGCCCATGAAGGAGCCTGTCGCGATTCTTTGCCGTGCGGCGCCTTCGGGACTTGGCAGGACCACATGCGGATTTCCGGTATTGAAGATGACGACGGAACCGACCTGGGGCTGGAAGGTGAACGAGTCGCAGTCGACGAGCAGGGCGCTATCGTAAGCCTTGTAGCTTCTGTCGATGCCGGTGAACTCGAACGGCTGATCATAGACAACGGTCTCGCCTCCTTGCGAAGGGGATGAGACATACAGGTTCCAGGTCAGTTGTGCGGAGATATCGCCAACGGCCATCAGCCCCTTGGCAAAGGTCGGCGCATAATCGACATGGACGTCGGAGCCGCTGGGGATCAGCCTGATGATGCCTGCAAAATACCGGCCCGAACCCGGTTCTTCGGCGATCGAGATATTGAAATCGGTCTGATTCCTGATGCGGTGCATGAAGCGCTCAACGGGGTCGAAGGCTGCGCTGACGATGGTTGCTCGTTCCCGCTCGGCAGCTCCGACCTGCGCAAAATACGCTTCCTTGGGGCGATTGCGGTACTGGGCAAGGGGAATGCCCAGGTATGAGCCGGGTTTCCCGAATTCATACTCCTTGGCTTTCATGCTCAAGATGGCCGCGGCGAGCTGATCGCATTCCGCGAGGGTGGCAAAATCGCTGATGACCACGGTCGGGATTTCCTTGTCTATGACCGCTTGCAGGCTCTCCGACGAAAGCGCTGCGAGGCCCGCATGTTTCCATCTTTTTTTCATGGCGCTTAAGCTTCCAGTTATGCTGCGCATGGGTAAGATCCTGACCAGGTCGAGTGCCGTAAGTCGCGGTTATCCGAACGGGCACGAAGTGCGTTCAGGGGCGGCATGTTGAGCCCCGCTTGCCTTGATTGCGATTGGGCGCCGCTTCGCACCGCCGCTGCCGCAGACAATTCCAGCCCGACCTTCCTCGAAGGGGGCCAGGATCGAGAGCGATGCCCGTCATGGTCAAGGAGTTGCGTTGCACCGCTACAATGACCCGGCAGACCGCCTGAGCGCGGTCGTTTCTTGCAACCTTAACCGGTTTTCGACATGCATGACATCCCTGCCATTTCCGTAGCCGAGCTGCAGGAACTGGACAGCGCCCGCACGGTGGTGCTGACCGTCAACAACCGCTATGCGCGCCGACTGCTGGGCCGGCTGTCCGCCCGGCTGGCGGCGCAGGGCGGGACCGTGGCCGTGCCCGAGATCCTGCCGCTGGGCGCCTGGCTGGCGCAGGCCAGCGACCAGTTGTGTTTTTCGTCCCAATGGCAGCCGGCCGCCCATCACATGGATCGCTTTGCCGCCCTGCAGCGTTGGGAACACAGCATCGAGCAATGCGAGCCCGAAGGTTACTTCCTGGACATGGCCCAGGCCGCGCGTTTTGCCTGCGAAGCCGACAGCCTGCTGGACGATTGGGAGATCCGGATCGATCCGTCCGAGGCCAGCATGGATTACGAACGCTTCCTGCTGTGGCGCGCCCACTATCGCGCCGGCCTGGAGCAGGGCGACCTGGACGATGCCAACCGCGCCGCCGGGCGCGTGGTGGCGGCGGTGGAAGCAGGCGCGCTGCACCTGCGGCACACTCATCTGGTCCTGCATGGCTTTCATGAGTTCTCCCCGCGCCTGCAGCGCCTGCTCGCGGGTCTGCAGGCCATGGGGCTGCGCATATTGCGGCTGGATCAGCCGGAACCCCAGGCCTCGCAGGTGTGGCGGGTCCAGGCGCAGGACGCGGACACCGAATGGCGGCTTGCGGTGCGCTGGGCGCGCCGCCAGCTGGACGAGAATCCCCAGGCTTGCGTAGCCATTGTGGCGGCGCAACTGGAGACGCAATTGCCGCTGGTGCACAGGCTGCTGCGCCAGGCCATGCATACCGAGCAGGGCGTGCTTCCGTACAACGTGGCGGCGGCCAGAGCCCTGGCGCAATGGCCGCTGGTGGAAGCCGCCCTGGCCTGGCTCAAGGCCCTGTTCACGCTGGCCGAAAAGGGCCGTGCCGAGCCCGCCTTGCTGGGTCAGGCCCTGCGCCTGGGGGCTTGCCAGGCCGACCAGCCCGAGGCGGGCGGGCGCGCCCAGATCGACAAGGCCTGGCGCGACAACCGCCTGACGGTGGTGCGGCGCAATGAATTCGAGAACATGCTCAGCCGCTATGCACCCGAACTGGCGCAGGCCTGGGACCGCGCCATGACGGTGCTGCAGGCGGCCCCGACCGGCGCCCAGGGCGTGGACGTGTGGGCCGGCGTGATGCGCCAATGCCTGCAGGCATTGGGGTTTCCCGGCAGCGCCAGCCTGGACAGCGCGCAGTTCCAGACCCTGGAAGCGCTGGAGCAATTGATGCTGCGTTTTGCCCAGCAGGCCCCGGTGCTGGGCCGCATCAGCGCCCTGCGCGCGCAGGGCGCCCTGGCGCGCATGGCGCGCGAGAGCCTGTTCCAGCCGCAGCGCGACCCGCGCGCGCGGCTGGACGTGCTCGGCTTCCTGGAGGCCGAAGGCGGCCGCTGGGACGCCATCTGGGTGCTGGGCCTGACGGACGAGGTGCTGCCGGCCGCCGTCAAGCCCAATCCCCTGATTCCCGCCCATGTGCTGCGCCGCGCGCAGGCGCCGCGCTCCACGCCGGAACGCGAACTGGAGTGGGCGCGCTGGATGATGGCGGCCTTGCTGCGTTGCGCGGATCAGGTGCTGCTGAGCGCGCCCTTGCATCTGGGCGAGCAGGAGCTCAGGCCCAGCCCACTGATAGCGCCCTGGCCATTGCTGGAGCTGGAGTGGACGCCGCGCCGCGGCGAGGCGGCCGAACTGGCGAGCCTGCCCGATGCGCAGGGGCCGGCCCTGCAGGCTGATGAAACCATACGCGGGGGCATCAGCGTGCTCGACACCCAGGCGCGCAATCCCCTGTGGGCTTTCGTGAAGTTCCGCCTGCACGGCCAGGCGCTGCCGGACTATGCGCGCCTGGGCGACATGAACACGCGCGGGCTGTTTCTGCACAGGGCCGTCGAACTGTTCTGGCGCGCCGTGCAGGACCAGGATTCCCTGCACGAGCACCTGGCCCGGGCCAGCCTGGCGCAGGTGCTGCACGACAGCGTGGAGCAGGCGGCGCAGGAAGAATTGGCCGATTACGGTCCGGTGCTGCGCGCGCTGGAAGTGGAGCGCGCCAGGGCCGTGCTGGCCGAATATGCCGAGCTGGAAGCCCGGCGTCCGCCCTTTGCCCTGGAGGCGACCGAAGAGGATGTCGATTGGACGCGCGGCCCGCTGCGGCTGAGCCTGCGCCTGGACCGGCTCGATCGCCTGGCGGACGGGTCCCATGTGCTGCTGGACTACAAGACGGGCATGGGCGAGCTGCGCCCCGACAAGGACTGGCTGCG
Source organism: Pseudomonadota bacterium (assembly GCA_023425645.1). GTDB lineage: Bacteria > Pseudomonadota > Gammaproteobacteria > Burkholderiales > Burkholderiaceae_B > Alcaligenes. The sequence continues at coordinate 81,856 of JAFACG010000017.1, read as the reverse complement.
CGGCCGTCCCGTCAATCTGCAGCTGCCGTTCTACGCCACCGTGCTGCAGGAGCAGGGCCAGCAGGTCAGCGCGCTGGCTTTTGTGCGCCTGCATGCGCGCCAGGTCGCGTTCAGCGGACTGGCGGCGCCGGGCATGGAGATCGCGGGCATGACCGAGGTGGACAGCGGCCAGCAATGGCTGGCCCAGCTCCTGGCCTGGAGGCAGGCCGTGCAGGGGCTGGCTGATGAATTCATCCAGGGCCGGGCGGCCAATCAGATCTGGAACCGCAACGACTTGCTTTATTGCGACGTCTTGCCGTTTCTGCGCTTGTTTCAGCAAGAGTACGATGCCGTCGGCAACGGCGGGGAAATGTGATGTCTTTTCAACCTAGCGACAGTGACGCCCGCAGCCGGGCGCTGGATCCCGACCGTTCCTTTCTGGTGCAGGCCCCGGCCGGTTCGGGCAAGACCGAATTGCTGACGGACCGGATTCTGGGGTTGTTGGCGCGTGTGGACCGGCCCGAGGAAATCGTGGCCATCACCTTCACGCGCAAGGCGGCCGCCGAGATGCATGCCCGCGTACTGGAAAAACTGGCCGCCGCCGACCAGCCCTGCCCGAGCGAACCCTATCGGGTGCGAAGCTGGGAGCTGGCCTGCGAGGCCATGCGTCGCAACCGCGAGCAGAAGTGGGACCTGCTGGCCTACCCGGCGCGCCTGAGCATACGCACCATCGACTCGCTGTGCGCGCACCTGGTGCGCGCCATACCCTGGGTGACCGGACTGGGCGGCGTGCCGGCGATTGCCGACAATGCCCTGGAGCACTACGAGGCCGCCGCCTGGGCGACGCTGGAGATGGCGGAAAGCGTGCCCAGCGTGGCGCGCTTTCTGGAACACATGGACGTGAACCTGGCCCAGGCCCAGGCCCTGCTGGCCGCCATGCTGGCCAGCCGCGACCAATGGCTGCCCGCCTTGGGGGCGGGCGGGGATGTGAGCGTGCTGCAGGAGAGCCTGCGCGAGGTGGTCGAACAGCAGCTGGAGCAGTTGCGGCGCTGCATGCCGCCCGGCTGGGCGCCGACCCTGGCGCCGCTGGCTCGTTTCGCGGCGGCCAACCTGGACGATGGAGAGGTGCTGGCCCTGGCCGACTGGGACGGCGAGCCGCTGGCGCCGGTCATGGATGAATTGCCGCGCTGGCGCGGCCTGGCCTGCCTGCTGCTGACGGACAAGGGCGACGTGCGCAAGAGCCTGACCGTGCGCAACGGCTTCCCGCCCAAGACGGCCGAAAAAGAACTCCTGGCCGACTGGCTGGGCCGCTGCCTGGGCACCGAGCCCTGGGTGTCCAGGCTGGCGGCGGCCCGCCTGTTGCCGAGCCAGTATTCGGCGCAGCAGCAGGATGTGCTGGCCAACCTCATCCAGGTCTTGTGGCTGGCGGCGGCCCAGCTCAAGCTGCGCTTTGCCGAAAAGTCCGAGGTCGATTTCACCGAGATCGCACAGCGGGCGCTGGAGGCTCTGGGCGACGCGCAGGAGCCGGGCGAGCTGTTGCTGCGCATGGATCGCTCCATCCGGCACCTGCTGGTGGACGAATTCCAGGACACCAGCCAGTCCCAGGTACAGCTGCTGGAGCGCCTGACCAGCGGCTGGGAGCCGGGCGACGGGCGCAGCCTGTTCCTGGTGGGCGATCCCATGCAGTCCATCTATCGCTTCCGCAAGGCCGAGGTGGGCCTGTTCCTGCGCGTCTGGCAGGAGCGGCGCCTGGGCGACGTGCCGCTGGAGCCGCTCAATCTGACCAACAACTTCCGCTCTCATCCGCGGCTCGTCGAATGGGTGAACCGGGTGGGGACGCAGTTGTTCCCTCGCCAATCCGACCCCGAGCTTGGCATGGTCACCTACGAGGAGTCGATCGCCTTCAGGCCCGACGAGCCGGGCTCGGCGGTGGAGTTCCACGCATCCTGGCATTTTCGCGTGGCGCGCGGCGAGGATGGAACCCCGGCCCAGCAGACGGCCCAGGACGAGGCGGTGGAGCAGGCCGTGCGCTGCGCCGGCGCCGCCTTGCAGCGCCATTCCGGCAGCCCCCATCCGGTCGCCATCCTGGTACGCGCGCGCTCGCACTTGAGCGGCCTGGTGCGCAAGCTGGGCGAGCAGGGCATACCGTGCCGCGCCGTCGAACTGGAGCCCCTGCAGCAGCGTCCCGTGGTGGCCGACCTCGTGCAACTGGTGCGCGCCCTGGCGCATCCGGCGGACCGCCTGGCCTGGTTGTCGCTGCTGCGCTCGCCCATGATAGGCCTGCGCCTGGACAGCCTGCACCGCCTGTGCGCGCGGCATCCCCGCCAGGCCATGCCCGAGCTGCTGCGGGACTGCGAGGCGCTGGACTGGGAACCGGGCGAACGTGAACGCCTGCTGTTCGCCCGCCAGGTCCTGCTGGATGAAGGCAACCGCAGCGGCTTGATGCCTTTTGCGGCCTGGGTGCAGGAGTGCTGGACGCGCCTGGGCGGCGAACGAGTCTATCCCACGGTCGCCAATCAGGCCGACGCGGAACAGGTGCTGCGCCTGCTGGAGGAACTGTGTCCCTACGGACCGCCCGACCAGCAATTGCTGCAGGCGCGCGTGGAATCGCTGTACGCCACGCCGCAGGGTTCGGGCAAGGCCGTGGAGGTGATGACCATTCACAAGTCCAAGGGCCTGGAGTTCGAGACCGTGATCCTGTTCGGCCTGCACAAGCAGTCGGCGGCGGATTCCGAGCCTCTGATCCGGCTGGAGCATAGCGCCGAGCGCCTGATCCTGGGGCCCATCACGCACCGGGCCAGCGAGGACCGCGACCCGGTGTCGCAGTTCCTGGCCGCGCGCGAGCGCATACGCGCCGAACAGGAAAGCCATAGGCTGCTCTATGTGGCCCTGACGCGGGCGCGCCGGGAACTGCATCTGTTCGCCGAATTGAGCATTACCCAGGACAAGGGGCTGCGCGAACCCGACGGCCGCTCCTTGCTGAGCCGCCTGTGGTCGGCCGTCACGCCGCCGCCGGCCCCGCCCTGGCAGGCCGTGCTGGACAGCCAGACGGGGGCGGGGGAGCAACTGGTCGGGCCGCCGCTCGTGCGCGTGGCCCGCCTGCCCGATCTGCCGCCCGGTCTGCAGGCGGGCGTCACGCAGGCCCATCAGGCATGGAACTGGACGCTGGACACCAGCCACGAAACCGCGATAGGCACGGTCGCGCACGCCTGGCTGGAGAAACTGGGCCGCGAGGGCCTGGATCAATGGCCGCTGGAGCGCCTGCGCGAAAGCCGGCCGGTGATGTGGCGCCAGCTGCAGCGCGCCGGCGTGCCGGGCGCCTATCTGGACGAGGCCGGCCAGGCCTTGTTCGAAGCCGTGGCCGCCACGACGCGGTCCGAGCAGGGCCGCTGGCTGCTGGGCGTGGCGCGAGCGCACCGCGAATGGTCATTGCTGGATGTCAGCGGCCGGGTGTCCATCATCGACCTGGCCATCTCGCAGGAGGATCACTGGCTGGTGGTGGACTATAAGACCAGCCGGCCGGCGCCCGGCGAAAGCCTGGAGCTGTTCCGCGAACGCATGCTGCAGCGGTATGCGCCTCAGCTGGAGCGCTATTGCGCCCAGGTCGCGGCGCTGGACGGCCGGCCCGCGCGCGGCGCGCTTTATTTTCCGCGCGCGGACCTGTGGGTGCCGTATTAGTGCTACACTACGAGATGGCGGGCCCCTCCGCATGGTTCGGCGGTGAACCTGGTCAGGTCGGGAACGAAGCAGCCACAGCCGTGCAGAGTCAGTGCCGGAGTCAGGCTCGCCACTTCACATTCTTGCCGGGTCCAGCGCGCCCGGTCTGTCTGCTCCTCTCGGGCACCGAATCCGGTACACTTTTCCTTTCGCTCATCTGTGCTGATGGCTCACGCCGTCCGGAATTCGCATGACCTATCTCGTTCTGGCCCGCAAATGGCGCCCTCGCTCCTTCGACACCCTGATCGGTCAGGATCATGTGGTGCGCGCTCTCACGCACGCCCTGTCCACGCAACGCCTGCACCATGCCTGGCTGTTCACGGGGACCCGGGGAGTGGGCAAGACCACCCTGTCGCGGATCCTGGCCAAGTCGCTCAACTGCGAGACCGGCATCACCGCCGCGCCTTGCGGCGCCTGCCGGGCCTGCACCGAGATCGACGCGGGCCGCTTCGTGGACTACGTGGAGCTGGACGCCGCCTCCAACCGCGGGGTGGAGGAAATGACGCAGCTGCTGGAGCAGGCCGTCTACGCGCCCAGCGCCGGACGCTACAAGGTCTACATGATAGACGAAGTCCACATGCTGACCGGCCATGCCTTCAACGCCATGCTCAAGACGCTGGAAGAGCCGCCGGCACACGTGAAATTCATCCTGGCCACCACGGACCCGCAGAAGATCCCCGTGACCGTGCTGTCGCGCTGCCTGCAGTTCAACCTCAAGCAGATGACGGTGCCGGCCATCGTGGAGCACCTGCAGGATATCCTGACCCAGGAAGGCATGCAGTTCGACGTTCCGGCGCTGCGCCTGCTGGCGCAGGCGGCGGCAGGCTCCATGCGCGACGCCCTGTCGCTGACCGACCAGGCCATCGCCTACAGCGCCGGCGACCTGAGCGCCCAGGCCGTCCAGGCCATGCTGGGCACCATAGACCAGCGCCACCTGGCGCAACTGCTGCAGGCCCTGGTGGCCTACGACGCCAAGGCCATCATGGCGGTGGCGGACGACCTGGCCGCGCGCGGCCTGTCCTACGCGGGGGCGCTCGCCGATCTGGCCACGCTGCTGTCGCGCATCGCCATCGAGCAACGCATTCCCGGCACCATCACTGACGACGACCCCCTGGCCGGCCCGGTGCGCGAGCTGGCGCCTGCGCTCTCGCCCGACCACGTGCAGCTTTTCTACTCGGTGGCCGTGCACAGCCGCCAGGAACTGTCCCTGGCGCCGGACGAATACGCCGGCTTCGTCATGGCCTGCCTGCGCATGCTGGCCCTGCTGCCCGAACCGGTGCCGGCCCAGCCCGCGCCGCCGGCCGGTCCTGAAGGCGGCCGAACGCAGCCGCAAGAGGCGGCGCTTCCTTCTGCCCCTGTGCCGTTCGAACCGCCGATGGAGCCTGTCGCCCGGGAGGCCGCCGAGGCGCCGCCCGTCCAGGCCCGCGTTGCGCCGACTCCGCCCGTCCCGCCCCCTCCTGCCAGGAATGATTTCGTTCCCGCCTGGGAGGACTCCGCGCCGAGCAGCCGGTCCGCCGATGCGCCGGCTCCGCAAGTTCCCTCGTCGGTTCAGTCAGAACCGGCGCCTGAGCCTGCGCCCGTGGCCGAAGCCGATCCCGTCGCCGTCCAGGACGAGCCGCCCGGTCAGCAGGAAGACTCCGCCCCGGCCGCCCGGGAGCCAGCCGCTTCGCCCGCTGCGGACGACGGGCTGCAGGAGCCGGCCTGGCTGTCCGAGGGCATGGACGACGAATTCGAGAACTACCAGCCCGCCGGCATGGACGCCGCCTCCGGCGGCGACGATGACGACGACATGCCGCCCCTGCCGGCCTCGGGCAACTTCATGCCGGACGGCGAGCTGGGCCTGCCTGTGCCGGCGCCCGCTCGCGAGGGCAGCCGCGCGGTGCGCCTGGGCGGCATGACGGCCGAGAAATGGCCTTCCGTGGCGGCCGAGCTGCCGCTCAGCGGTTGGGCCGCCGAGCTCGCCCGGCAGACGGAATGGGTGGGCGTGCAAGGCCAGGAAATCCATCTGCGCGCCAAGATCAAGGCTACGGAAGGCAGCCAGGGCAAGGCCCGGCTGCGCACCGTGCTGTCGGAATACTTCGGCCAGGCCGTGCAGCTGGCCATCGAATACGGCGACACCGGCGATGCCACGGCCCATGCCGTGGAGCAGGCCAAACTGGCCGAGCGCCAGCGGCAGGCCGAAGAGCAGGTCGCCCAGGATCCCTTTGTCTTGACCCTGATCCGGGACTTTGGCGCCAGCGTCAAGGAAGGGTCGGTCAAGGCAGCTCCCTTGGTCCGGGCCGCCTGAGCGGCCCTCGTTCAATTCCAACAATCAGGAAACCACACCATGATGAAAGGTCAGATTGCCGGCTTGATGCGTCAGGCGCAGCAAATGCAGGAAAACATGAAGAAGGCGCAGGAGGCCCTGGCCGAGATTGAGGTCGAGGGCGTCTCGGGCGGCGGCCTGGTCAAGGTCGTCATGAACTGTCGCCACGACGTGCGCCGCGTGTCCATCGATCCCAGCCTGCTGGAAGAGGACAAGGACATGCTGGAGGACCTGATCGCGGCCGCCTTCAATGACGCCCAGCGCAAGGCCGAAGCCACTTCGCAGGAAAAGATGGCGGGCGTCACCGCCGGCCTGCCCCTGCCTCCCGGCATGAAGTTCCCCTTCTGATGGACGAGCCGCAGATCGCCGAACCCGAACCGCTTCGGGTTCTGATCCAGGCCCTGCGCCGCCTCCCCGGAGTGGGCGAGCGCAGCGCCCGCCGCATGGCCTATCACCTGCTGCAGCACGACCTGGTGGGCGCGGACCAGCTCAGCCGGGCGCTGGAGCAGGCCACCCAGACCCTGCGGCATTGCCGGCGCTGCAACGGCTTCACGGTCCAGGAAGTCTGCGAAACCTGTTCCAACCCGCGCCGCGATCCCGCCTTGCTGTGCGTGGTGGAGACTCCCGCCGACCAGAACATGATCGAAGCCACTCACGGCTACCGCGGCCTGTACTACGTGCTGATGGGCCGGTTGACGCCGCTGGAGGGCATAGGGCCCGACGCCCTGCAGTTCGACCGCCTGCTGGAGCGGGCCGGCGACGGGCAGGTCCAGGAAGTGATCCTGGCCACCAATTTCACGGCCGAAGGCGAGACCACCGCCCATCACCTGGCTGAAATGCTGGGCAGCCAGGGCTTGAAGGTCACCCGCCTGGCGCGCGGCGTGCCCGCCGGCAGCGAACTGGAATATGTGGATCCCGGCACCATCGCCTGGGCCCTGATGGAGCGGCGCGCCACCTAGGCCCGACCGCCCTGGCGGCCATTTGGCCGCTCGCGTCCCGGTTCCCCTCGTTTTAGTAGTATAAGTATTAGGCCTTTACTTTATGACTACACAAAGGGGATCCCCATGACACTGACTCGTCGCCACATGCTCAAACTGGCCGGCGCATCCGGGCTGGCCATGTCGCTGCCGTCCGTCGGCCGCGCCCAGGAGCTGGGAAAGAAAGACATCACGATCGCGGTAGGCGGCAAGGCGCTGATTTACTACCTGCCCCTGTCCATCGCGGAGCTCAAGGGTTTCTTCAAGGATGAAGGCCTGAACGTCAAGGTCGCGGACTTCGCGGGCGGCTCCAAGGCCCTGCAGGCCGTGGTGGGCGGCAGCGCCGACGTGGTCTCGGGCGCGTTCGAGCACACCATCAATCTGCAGGCCAAGGGCCAGTTCTACCGCGCGTTCGTGCAGCAGGGCCGCGCTCCGGCCATCGTGCTGGCCGTCTCCAGGAAGACCATGCCCGACTACAAGTCGCCGGCCGACCTGAAAGGCAAGAAGATCGGGGTGACCGCGCCCGGCTCCTCGACCAACATGATGGTCAACTTCTTCCTGGAACAGAACGGGCTGAAGCCTTCGGACGTCTCCTTCATCGGCGTGGGCGCCGGGGCCGGCGCCGTGACCGCCATGCGTACCGGCCAGGTGGACGCCATGGCCAATCTGGATCCGGTGATCGGCACCCTGGCCAAGGAAGACGCCATCCAGGTCATCGCCGATACTCGCACGGTGGCCGACACCAGGAAGATCTTCGGCGGCAACATGCCCTCGGCCTGCCTGTACGCCTCGCAGGAATTCCTGGACAAGAACCCCAAGACCGCCCAGGCGCTGGCCAATGCGATCGTGCGCGCCGACAAGTGGATCCAGGCCAGTGACGCCGAGACCATCGCCAAGACGGTGCCGGCCGCCTACCTGCTGGGCGACGTGGAGCTGTACAAGCAGTGCCTGGACGCCAACAAGGAGTCGCTCTCGCCCAACGGCCTGGTGGACGAGGACGGCCCGGCCACGGCCTTGAATGCGCTGGCGGCTTTCGTCCCCAACCTGGACGCTTCCAAGATCGACACCAGCAAGATCTTCACCAACGAATTTGCCGACAATGCCAACAAGAAGTACCCCCATGCCTGAGGCCGCGCTTTCCCTTGACAACGTCAGCTGTGTTTTTGCCTCGCGCGACGGCAAGGGCACGTACACCGCGGTGCGCGACGCCAGCCTGACGGTCGCCCCTGGCGAGTTCGTGTCCGTGGTCGGTCCGACCGGCTGCGGCAAGTCCACGCTCTTGAACGTGGGGGCCGGCCTGCTGGCCCCCTCCGCCGGGCAGGTGCGCGTCTTCGGTCAGCCCCTGCAAGGGGTGAACCAGCGCGCCGGCTACATGTTCCAGGGCGAGGCGCTGATGCCCTGGCGCAGCGCCGAGTCCAACGTGATGGCCGGCCTGGAGTTCGCCGGCGTGCCGCAGGACGAAGCGCGCGCCCGCGCCCGGGAATGGCTCAAGCGGGTCGGGCTGGGCGGTTTCGGCGACCGCTATCCGCATCAGATGTCCGGCGGCATGCGCAAGCGCGTCATGCTGGCCCAGACGCTGATCCGCGACCCGGACATCATCCTGATGGATGAACCTTTTTCCGCCCTGGACATCCAGACCCGGCAGCTGATGGAGAACGAAGTGCTGGAAATCTGGATGGCGCAACGCAAGGCCGTTCTGTTCATTACCCATGACCTGGACGAGGCCATCGCCATGAGCGATCGCGTCGTGGTGCTGTCGGCCGGGCCGGGCACGCGCCCCATCGGCGAATTCCACATCGATCTCCCGCGTCCCCGCGACGTGGCCGAAGTCCGCAACCAGCCCCGCTTCGTCGAATTGCATTCGGCCATCTGGGCCGTGCTGCGCGATGAAGTCCTGAAGGGCTATGCCCAACAAAAGCGCGCCTGATATGTCGAAGTCTACTCACCGTTCCCGCCTGGCCCTGCGCGCCTGGCAAATCCTGCTGCTGGTCGTCATCCTGCTGGCCTGGCACTTCTTCACCCTGGACCCCAAGGTCGCCTTCTTCTTCGGCCAGCCCCTGGAGGTGATCAAGGTCATCTGGGCCTGGTTCGTGACCAATGGCGATATCTACCTGCACCTGGGCGTCACCCTGAGCGAGACCTTGCTGGCCTTCGTGATCGGCACGGTGGCCGGCCTGGGCTGCGGCTTGTGGCTGGGGCTGTCGCCTCGCGCGGCGGCCCTGCTGGATCCCTACATCACCGCCGCCAACTCCATGCCGCGCGTCATCCTGGCGCCCATCTTCGGCATGTGGTTCGGCCTGGGGATCTGGTCCAAGGTGGCCCTGGCCGTCACGCTGGTGTTCTTCATCGTGTTCTTCAACGTGTACCAGGGCGTGCGCGAGGTCAGCTCCACGCTGCTGGACAACGCCCGCATGCTGGGCGCCAGCCGCCGCCAGTTGCTGCGCCACGTCTACATTCCCTCGGCCACCAGCTGGGTGTTCTCCAGCCTGCACACCTCCGTGGGCCTGGCCTTCGTGGGCGCCGTGGTGGGCGAATACCTGGGTTCGGCCAGCGGGGTGGGCTACCTGATCCTGCAGGCCGAAGGCACGCTGGACGTGAACACCGTGTTCGCCGGCATCGTGGTCCTGACCATCTTCGCCCTGGTGCTGGACGGCCTGGTCAGCCTGTTCGAAGAACGCATGCTGGCCTGGCGGCCCAAAGGGGGCGAGACGGAGAAGCTCTAGCGTTCGCCATTGCGCCGCATGAAAAAAACCGGCCCCATCGCAAGACGGGGCCGGTTTTTTTCAGTTCGGGTAGGACGGGGTTCAGCTCCGCTGCCGAGCCTGCTGGATCAGTGCGTCCAGCTTGATGGCGTCGGCCGTGAACAGGCGTATGCCTTCGGCCAGTTTTTCGGTGGCCATGGCGTCCTGGTTCAGCTCGGTGCGGAAGGCCACCTCGTTGCTGGCGCGCCATTCCGGGGCGGCGGCCTTGGCCCGGGCGACGCTCAGGGCGGGCGAGAGCTCGCCGTCGGCGGCGGCCAGCTGGCCCAGCAGCTCGGGGCTGATGGTCAGCAGGTCGCAGCCCGCCAGCGCCTGGATCTGGCCTATGTTGCGGAAACTGGCGCCCATGATCTCGGTGGGGATGTCGTAGGTCTTGTAGTATTCGTAGATGCTGCGCACCGAGCGCACGCCCGGATCGTTCTCGCCCCGGTTGGCGTCCTCGTTCCAGTCGGCGCCGGCGGCTTTCTTGAACCAGTCGTAGATGCGGCCCACGAAGGGGGAGATCAGCGTCACCTTGGCCTGGGCGCAGGCGACGGCCTGGGGCAGGGAGAACAGCAGGGTCAGGTTGCAGCGTATGCCTTCGGCCTGCAGGGCGCGCGCGGCCTGTATGCCTTCCCAGGTGGAGGCCAGCTTGATCAGGACGCGCTCGCGGTCCACGCCCGCGCGCTCGTAGTGCTGGATGATCTGGCGGGCGCGCTCGATGCTGGCCGGCGTGTCGAAGGACAGGCGGGCGTCCACTTCGGTGGAGACGCGGCCGGGCACGATGTCCAGGATCTGGCGGCCGAACGCCACCAGCAGCAGGTCGCTGGTCTCGGCCAGGCTGGCCTGCGGGTGGTCGGCGATGACGCGATCGAGCAGGGGCCGGTAGGCCGGCAGCTGGACGGCCTTCAGGATCAGGGACGGGTTGGTCGTCGCGTCCGTGGGGCGGAAGGCGCGCATGGCCTCGAAATCGCCGGTGTCGGCCACGACGGTGGTGTACTGGCGCAGGGATTCAAGCTGAGTCGTCATGTCTGTTGCAAGTCCATCTTAAAGCCATCAAGCCAATCGGCCACTGTAGACGATTTTGTGGCGAAACGCGCCTTTTTTCAGTGTTTTTCCCGATTAACTTTCGGAAGAAGGGGGATTCGGCATATAATCAGAAGGTTTAATGTCAATTTCAGAACCGGGGTTTTTTAACGTGCTGCCGTCTTTATTTCCTGAGGAGTCCCGCACTATCACTAGTGCTATCCTAGCCCTGGCGGATGGAACCCTATTCAAAGGGGTGTCAATCGGTGCCGAGGGGCACTGCGTTGCTGAAATCGTTTTCAATACGGCCATGACGGGTTATCAGGAAATCCTGACCGACCCAAGCTACAGCGGGCAAATTGTTACGCTTACCTATCCGCACATCGGTAATACCGGTGTCAACCCGGAGGACTCCGAATCCACCAAGGCCCATGCTGCCGGGCTCGCCGTTCGTGACTGTCCTTCCCGCCTGTCCAACTTCCGCTCCACCCAGTCCCTGCCCGACTACCTGAAGTCGCAGGGCGTGGTCGCCATCTCCGGCGTCGATACCCGCAAACTGACCCGCATCCTGCGCGAGAAAGGCTCCCTGGGCGCCTGCATCATGGTGGGCGAGGACGCCGAGCGCGCGCTGGAGCTGGCCCGCTCCTTCAAGGGCATGCAAGGCCAGGACCTGGCCAAGGTCGTGTCCACCACCGAGCGCCACGACTGGACCGAAGGCTCCTGGGAACTGGGGCAGGGCTTCACCCAGCCTGAAACCGGCCGCTTCCACGTGGTCGCCTACGACTTCGGCGTGAAAGCCAACATCCTGCGCCTGATGGCAGACCGCGGCTGCAAGGTCACCGTGGTGCCCGCCCAGACGCCGCTGGCCGAAGTGCTGGCCTACCAGCCCGACGGCGTGTTCCTGTCCAACGGCCCCGGCGATCCGGAGCCCTGCGACTACGCCATCGAAGCCTGCCGCGGCCTGCTCGAGCGCAAGCTGCCCATCTTCGGCATCTGCCTGGGCCACCAGATCCTGGGCCTGGCCGTGGGCGCCAAGACCCTCAAGATGAAGAACGGCCATCACGGCGCCAACCACCCCGTGCAGGAACTGTCCAGCGGCCGCGTGTTCATCACCAGCCAGAACCACGGTTTCGCGGTGGACGCCGATACGCTGCCGGCCAACGCCAAGGTCACGCACATCTCCTTGTTCGACCAGAGCCTGCAGGGCTTCGAGCTGACGGATCGCCCCGCGTTCTGCTTCCAGGGTCACCCTGAAGCCACGCCCGGACCGCGCGATATCGCCTCGCTGTTCGACAAATTCATCAGCCTGATGGCTGCCCACCAGGCCGAAAAAGCCGCGTAAGATCACTATCGCACCATGCCAAAGCGTTCAGACATAAAAAGTATTCTCATCATTGGCGCGGGCCCGATCATCATCGGTCAGGCCTGCGAATTCGACTATTCCGGTGCCCAGGCGTGCAAGGCCCTGAAAGCGGAAGGCTACCGGACCGTGCTGGTCAACAGCAATCCGGCCACCATCATGACCGACCCCGACACGGCCGATGTCACCTACATCGAGCCCATCACCTGGCAGGCGGTCGAAAAAATCATCGAAAAAGAGCGTCCTGACGCGCTGCTGCCCACCATGGGCGGCCAGACCGCGCTGAACTGCGCCCTGGACCTGGCCAAGCACGGCGTGCTGGATAAATTCGGCGTCGAGCTGATCGGTGCCAACGCCGAAGCCATCGAAAAGGCCGAGGACCGCCTGAAGTTCAAGGACGCCATGACCTCCATCGGCCTGGAGTCCGCCAAGTCCGGCGTGGCCCACAGCATGGACGAAGCCTGGGCGGTGCAAAAGCGCATCGCCGAGGAAATCGGCACCTCGGGCTTTCCCGTCGTGATCCGCCCCAGCTTCACGCTGGGCGGCACGGGCGGCGGCATCGCCTACAACCCCGAGGAATTCGAGACCATCTGCCGTCGCGGCCTGGAAGCCTCGCCCACCAGCGAACTGCTGATCGAGGAATCCCTGCTGGGCTGGAAGGAATTCGAGATGGAAGTGGTGCGCGACCGCGCCGACAACTGCATCATCGTGTGCTCCATCGAGAACCTGGACCCCATGGGCGTGCACACGGGCGACTCCATCACCGTGGCTCCCGCCCAGACGCTGACCGACCGCGAATACCAGATCATGCGCAACGCCTCGATCGCCGTGCTGCGCGAGATCGGCGTGGACACCGGCGGCTCGAACGTGCAGTTCGCCGTCAATCCCGACAACGGCCGCATGATCGTCATCGAGATGAATCCGCGCGTCTCCCGTTCCTCGGCGCTGGCTTCCAAGGCCACGGGCTTCCCCATCGCCAAGGTCGCCGCGCGCCTGGCCGTGGGCTACACCCTGGACGAGCTGCGCAACGAGATCACCGGCGGCGCGACCCCGGCCTCGTTCGAGCCCACCATCGACTACGTGGTCACCAAGGTGCCCCGTTTCGCCTTCGAGAAATTCCCCCAGGCCGACTCCCGCCTGACCACCCAGATGAAGTCCGTGGGCGAAGTCATGGCCATCGGCCGTACCTTCCAGGAATCCTTCCAGAAAGCCCTGCGCGGCCTGGAAGTGGGCGTGGACGGCCTGAACCAGAAGACCACCGACCGCGAAAAACTGCAGGTCGAACTGGGCGAGCCCGGCCCCGAGCGCATCTGGTACGTGGGCGACGCCTTCGCCCAGGGCTTTTCCCTGGACGAAGTGCACAGCCTGACCAAGGTCGATCCCTGGTTCCTGGCCCAGATCAAGGAAATCGTGGACATCGAGCTGGCCCTGGAGCAGAAGACGCTGGCCGATCTGGATCGCGACACCCTGTTCGGCCTGAAGCGCCGCGGCTTCTCCGACCGCCGCCTGGCCTTCCTGCTGGACACGGTGGAATCCGAAGTGCGCAAGCTGCGCCACCAGCTCAACGTGCGCCCCGTGTACAAGCGCGTGGACACCTGCGCGGCCGAATTCGCCACGAACACCGCCTACATGTACTCCACCTACGAGGAAGAGTGCGAATCCAACCCCACCGACAAGAAGAAGATCATTGTCCTGGGTGGCGGCCCCAACCGCATCGGCCAGGGCATCGAGTTCGACTACTGCTGCGTGCACGCCGCCCTGGCGCTGCGCGAGGATGGCTATGAAACCATCATGGTCAACTGCAATCCCGAGACCGTGTCCACCGACTACGACACGTCCGACCGCCTGTACTTCGAGCCCCTGACGCTGGAAGACGTGCTGGAGATCGTGCACACCGAAAAACCCGTCGGCACCATCGTGCAGTACGGCGGCCAGACGCCCCTGAAGCTGGCCCGCGCCCTGGAGGCCAACGGCGTGCCCATCATCGGCACCAGCCCCGAGTCCATCGACGTGGCCGAAGACCGCGAACGCTTCCAGAAGCTGCTGACCAAGCTGGGCCTGCGCCAGCCGCCGAACCGCACCGCACGCACGGAAGGCGAGGCCATCGCCCTGGCCGCCGAGATCGGCTATCCGCTGGTGGTGCGCCCCAGCTACGTGCTGGGCGGCCGCGCCATGGAGATCGTGCACGAGCAGCAGGACCTGGAGCGCTACATGCGCGAAGCCGTGAAGGTCAGCAATGACTCTCCCGTGCTGCTGGACCACTTCCTGAACAACGCCACCGAAGTGGACGTGGACTGCCTGGCCGACGGCGAGCGCGTGTTCGTGGGCGGCGTGATGCAGCACATCGAGCAGGCCGGCGTGCACTCGGGCGATTCCGCCTGCAGCCTGCCGCCTTATTCGCTCAGCGACGAGACCGTGGCCGAAATCAAGCGCCAGACGGCCCTCATGGCCAAGGCCTTGAACGTCAAGGGGCTGATGAACGTGCAGTTCGCCATACAGGACGGCGAGGTCTACGTGCTGGAAGTCAATCCGCGCGCCTCGCGTACCGTGCCCTTCGTGTCCAAGGCCACCGGCCTGCAGCTGGCCAAGATCGCCGCGCGCGTGATGGCCGGCGAGACCCTGGCCCAGCAAGGCGTCACCGAAGAAGTCACGCCGCCTTACTACTGCGTCAAGGAAGCCGTGTTCCCCTTCGTGAAGTTCCCCGGCGTGGATACCATCCTGGGGCCTGAAATGAAGTCCACCGGCGAAGTCATGGGCGTGGGCGCTTCTTTCGCCGAGGCCTTCGTGAAGTCGCAGATGGCCGCCAGCGTGCGCCTGCCCGACAGCGGCCTGGCCTTCATCAGCGTGCGCGCCCAGGACAAGCCGCAGGCGGTCGAAGTGGCTCGCGGCCTGGTGTCGCTGGGCTTCAAGGTGGTCGCCACGCGCGGCACGGCCGCCGCCATCGAGCAGGTAGGCCTGCCCGTGCAGGTGGTCAACAAGGTCACCGAAGGTCGCCCGCACATCGTGGACATGATCAAGAACGGCGAAGTCGCCCTGGTCATCAACACGGTCGAAGAGCGCCGCAACGCGATTGCCGATTCGCGTACAATCCGTACTCACGCCCTGGCTGCTAATCTTGCCTACTACACCACCATTGCCGGTGCGGTGGCGGCGGTCCAAGGCCTGCAGTATCTGCGCCATGGCGATGGCCTGAAGGTTTACGCGGTCCAGGAGCTGCACGCTTCGCTCGCTGAACACTAAGGCGCATCAGGCCGGAAGGGCGCACCCGCAGGTGCGCCCTTTTTTTTGCCGCCGGGCCGCCCCAAGGAACAAAGCCCCCTTGGGGGATGAGCCCGGACATAGTACAGTCCCTGCGGACTGTACTATGCCTGGCGAATCCGAGCGGCCTGCCTGCCGCGAGGTGGACAGCAAGCAGGCATCAGCCTGCGCAGCGTGGGGGCTTATTATGGAGATCATGTCGTGAAGTGGTTCATTCTTGCCTTGTTCATCGCATGCACGCTGGTCGTGCATTTCAGGGGTCGGGTGCGGCATCGCTTTTCCCGCCAGGTGCTGGATCACTCCACCTTCACGGCGCCGCTCAACTGCTTCATGTACGCCTTCTCGGCCGTACCCAACAAGCCCTACCTGGACCTGGAGAACTTCCCGGAACTGAAGGTGTTGCTGGAGCGCTGCGACGAGATCCGCGCCGAAGCCGAGCGTCTGTACGGCGACGGCCACATCAAGGCCTCGGACAAATACAATGACGCCGGTTTCAATTCCTTCTTCAAGACCGGCTGGAAGCGCTTCTACCTGAAGTGGTATGACGCGGACCATCCGTCGGCGCGCGAACTGTGCCCGGTCACCACCAGCCTGCTCAAGGACATTCCATCCATCAAGGCGGCCATGTTCGCCTCGCTGCCGCCGGGCAGCCGCCTGCCGCGCCACCGCGATCCCTACGCCGGCTCGCTGCGTTTCCACATGGGTCTGATGACGCCCAACAGTCCGGACTGCTACATCAATGTGGACGGCCAGTCCTACTACTGGCGCGACGGCCAGGCCGTCGTGTTCGACGAGACTTTCATCCATTATGCGGAGAACAAGTCCGACGAGAACCGCATCATCCTGTTCGCGGACGTGGAGCGCCCCATGCGCTATCGCTGGGCGCAGGCCGTCAACCACGCCGTGGGCGGGTTCCTGCTGCGCGCCGCGGCGGCGCCCAACCAGGAAGGCGACCGCACCGGCGGCATCAACCGCATCTTCGGCGCCGTCTATGCGGTGCGCCGCTTCGGCAAGGCCATCAAGAAGAAGAACGAGACCCTGTACTACGTGCTCAAATGGGCGCTGGTGCTGGGCATTCTGGCCCTGATCTTCCTGTGATCATGCTTATGCACGCAGGCTTCGCCGTCGGCCGGACGTCTCTGCGCCGGCTTCCCCGTCCGCGCACCGGTTTGCGGGAGCGTTGAGCCATGTTGTCGGTCTTCATCACCGGCGCCAGCAGCGGACTGGGGCGCGCCCTGGCCCGGGAGTACGCTGCGCAGGGCGCGCGCCTCGGCCTGCTGGGGCGCCGCCTGGACGAGCTCCAGGCCCTGGCGGACAGCCTGCCGGGCGAGCATCGCGTCTATGCCGTGGACGTGCGCGACCGCCACGCCCTGCATGAGGCGGCCGACGATTTCCTGGCTTTCTGTGGGCGAAAAGTGGACGTGGTGATCGCCAGCGCCGGCATCAGCGCCGGCACCCTGACCGAGGAGCACGAGGACTTCGCCGTGTTCAAGGCCATCCTGGACACCAATCTGCTGGCCATGGTGGCCACTTTCGAGCCATTCGTCGCGCCCATGAAGGCGGCTGGCGGCGGCGCCCTGGTGGGCATCGCCAGCGTGGCCGGCATACGCGGGCTGCCCGGCGCAGGAGCGTACAGCTCCTCCAAGGCGGCCGTCATCGCCTATTGCGAAAGCCTGCGCCTGGAACTGGCGGGGCAGGGCATACGCGTGGTCACCATCGCGCCGGGATACGTGCGCACCGCCATGACCGCCCGCAATCCCTATTCCATGCCGTTCCTGATGCCGGCCGATGCCTTTGCCCGGCGAGCCGTCAAGGCCATCGCGCGCGGCGCATCCTATCGAGTCATACCTTGGCCCATGGGCGTGGTTTCGCGCCTGATGCGCCTGCTTCCCAACTGGCTGTACGACCTTCTGGCGCGCAATGCGCCGCGCAAGCCCCGCCCGCCCCAGGATTCCTGATTTCCATGCTGCAACCTTTGTTCAAAGGCTTCATGCTGAGCCTAGCCATGATCGTGGCCATCGGCGCCCAGAATGCGTTCGTGCTCAAGCAGGGCCTGCTGCGTCGCCATGTGCTGCCTGTCGTACTGATCTGCGCTCTGTCGGACCTGCTGTTCATCATCATGGGGGTCATGGCGGTCGGCGCGGTCATCGCGGCGCGGCCCTGGCTGGCCCTGACGCTGACGCTGGGCGGGGCCCTGTTTCTGCTGGCCTACGGCGCCCGATCCTTCCATTCCGCCCTGCGCTCGCAAAGCAGTCTGGAATTGCTGGATGGACAGGGCGGGGCGGGCTTGTGGGCCACCATTCTGGCCACCCTGGCCGTCACCTACCTGAATCCGGGCGTGTACCTGGACACCTTGCTGATCATAGGCGGCCTGGGCGCGTCGTTCTCGGCCGAGCAGAAACCCTGGTTCGTGCTTGGCGCCGCCTTGTCATCGGCCTTGTGGTTCTTCGGCGTGGGTTTTGGTGCGCGTCTGTTGCTGCCGCTGTTCAGGCAGCCTCGCGCCTGGCGCATGCTGGAGCTGCTGATCGGGGTGATCATGTGGTCCATCGCCTTTCCCCTGCTGTGGCAGGCGGTGGGCCTGGCGCGCTCACTGTAGGCCGCCGGATGGCGCGCTACGGCGCCTCGTCCAGGGCCTGTTCCAGATGGGGCAACTGCCCCCAGGCCCGAGTCGTCCAGTTCAGGGCCGGATCGATGCTGAAATAGTTCAGGCTGGTGTTCAGGATGGCGTGGGCGCGCTTGGCGTTCAGCGCCTGGCCGTTCAGGCGCCGCCAGACCATGTCGATGACCCCGCCATGGGCGAAGACCAGCAGGTTCTTGCCGGGATGCCCGGCAGCCAGCTTCTCGAAGCAGCCCAGCACGCGGGCCTGGAACTGGCGCAGGGACTCGCCGCCTTCCACGGCGCAGTCTATGTCCACCGTGTTGCCGGGCTGGTCGGGGCCGTGGCGTCCCGCGGCGTCCCAGGGCTGGCCTTCCAGCACGCCGAAGCCGCGCTCGCGCAGCCCTGCATCCGTCTGCACGGGCAGGTCCCAGTGTCGGCAGGCCAGGCGCGCGGTTTCCGATGCGCGGCGCAGGTCGCTGCTGAATACGGCGTCCACCCGCATGTCGAAGGCGGGCGAACTCAGGTGGCGCTGCAGGGCGTGGGCCTGCTGCAGTCCCGTTTCATTCAGTTCTATGTCCTGCCAGCCCTGCAGGCGGCGGACCGCGTTCCAGGCTGTTTCGCCGTGGCGTATCAGGCAGATGGACGTATTCATGGTCAGGATCATCAAGAGAAAGAGTTGCATCGGGCCGCCGGGGCTGGCGCTGCTTCCATTGTAGTGCTTGCGGCATGGGGAACCAGAACGACATGCGTATAACGCATATAGCCGCCGGGACCGGCCAGTGTTGCGTCAGACGCTGCATGCGCGGCAAAAGGAGCGCCGCACCGCGTTTTTTGCTGTCTAGCTCAGCCGTTCATGTCTAAAATTATGCCTCGACGAACCGGCCCTGATCCGCCGACCGGGATGGCTCACGGATGCCGTCCGGGTTCGTCCGTCCCGTTTTCTTCCCTTCTGGAATTTCCTTTTATGTCTCAGTCCTACTTCCCGCGCTGGCGCCGCGTGTCCGGCAGCGAGCCGGGTACGGTGGTGCAGCCCGACGAGTGCCTGGCCACGCCGCAGAATATCGCCATGGGCGCGCAGCACGTGGTGGCCATGTTCGGATCCACCATCCTGGCCCCCCTGCTGATGGGTTTCGATCCCAATCTGGCCATCCTGATGTCCGGCATCGGCACCCTGATCTTCTTCGTCTTCGTGGGCGGGCGCGTGCCCAGCTACCTGGGTTCGAGCTTTGCCTTCATCGGCGGGGTGATCGCCGTCACGGGCTATGCGGGCAGCGGCGCCAACGCCAACATCGGCGTGGCGCTGGGCGCCATCATCGTCTGCGGCCTGGTCTACACCTTGATCGGCCTGCTGGTCTGGATCTTCAACGCCCGCACGCGGGGCGGGGCGGCGCGCTGGATCAACCACTGGATGCCGCCCGTCGTGACCGGCGCCATCGTGGCGGTGATCGGCCTGAACCTGGCGCCCATCGCCGCCAAGGGCGCCATGGGCGCAGGCACCTTCGATTCCCTGATGGCCCTGATGACGGTGCTGTGCGTGGGCGGCATCGCCGTGTACACGCGCGGCGTGGCGCAACGCCTGTTGATCC
Source organism: Pseudomonadota bacterium (assembly GCA_023425645.1). Taxonomy (GTDB): domain Bacteria; phylum Pseudomonadota; class Gammaproteobacteria; order Burkholderiales; family Burkholderiaceae_B; genus Alcaligenes. Next base: position 62,311 of record JAFACG010000017.1, on the reverse strand, counting down.
TGGTGGGCCTGTTCGTGGCCTGCGTGCTGTACTGGGTGTTCACCAATGTCATGGGCTACGGCACACCCATCGATTTCAGCGCCATCGAGCAGGCGGCCTGGCTGGGCCTGCCCACCTTCGCCTCGCCCGTCTTCGAAGCTCACGCCATGACGGTCATCGTGCCCGTGGCCATCATCCTGGTTGCAGAGAACCTGGGGCATATCAAGGCGGTCAGCGCCATGACGGGCCAGGACCTGGACGGCTACCTGGGCCGGGCCTTCGTGGGCGACGGCGTGGCAACCATGGTCTCGGGCGCCGTGGGCGGCACGGGCGTGACCACCTATGCCGAGAACATCGGCGTGATGGCGGCCACCCGCATCTATTCCACGCTGGTCTTCGCCTTCGCGGCCGTGATCGCGATCTTTCTGGGCTTTTCGCCCAAGTTCGGCGCCGTCATACAGTCCATTCCCGGCCCCGTGCTGGGCGGCATGTCGGTGGTGGTGTTCGGCCTGATCGCCATCTCCGGCGCGCGCATCTGGGTGGTCAACCAGGTCGACTTCAGCGACAACCGCAATCTGCTGGTGGCCGCCGTCACCCTGATCCTGGGCGCCGGCAACTTTTCCTTGCAATTTGGCGCGATCCGCCTGGACGGCATCGGTTGCGCCACCTTCGGCGCCATCATCCTGCATGCTCTGTTGCGGGGCCGCCGCGCCGCAGCGCGCTGACGCGGCCTGCGCGCCACATGCCGGGTCCGCCAGGCCTTGGCGGACCCGGCAAAACCCCGCGATGCGCGGGGGCTTGCTATTTCCTGACAGTTTGCCGACAATAGCTCTCACAGTCCCGGTTCTTTGCGGGACTTTTTTTGCCGCCGGGGGCCGCCGGAACGCCGGATCGCTCAAGGCAAGAACGCCCTTCGGGGGCGGCAAGCAGGCCTTGGCCTGCGCAGCAGGGCATACGCCCCTATCACCGGTTCTCCCTATCTTCCAGGCGCTCCCGCTGCGGAGCGTCTTTTACTTGTTGAGCAGGAATATTATGTCTGCGATTCCATTGACTGCGCAGGGCGCACAACGTTTGCAAGTCGAATTACACCGCCTCAAGACGGTAGAACGTCCTGACGTCATCAACGCCATCGCCGAGGCGCGTGCGCAGGGCGACCTGTCCGAGAACGCCGAGTACGACGCCGCCCGCGAGCGCCAGGGCTTCATCGAAGGCCGCATCAGCGAACTGGAAGGCACCTTGTCCAACGCCCAGATCATCGAGCCGTCCACGCTGCAGGCCGACGGCCGCGTCGTTTTCGGCGCCACGGTCGAGATCGAGGACCTGGAGTCGGGCAACAAGGTCACGTACCAGATCGTGGGCGACGTCGAGGCCGACATCCGCGCCAACAAGATCTCCATCTCCAGCCCCGTGGCGCGCGCCTTGATCGGCAAGTCCGAAGGCGACGTGGTCGAAGTCAAGGCGCCGGCCGGCATCCGCGAATACGAGATCATCGGCATCAGCTACATCTGATGCCCGGCGGCCCCGTCCGCCGCCTTCGGGGCGCGCCCTGAAAAAGAAAGGCCCCTGCACATTCTGCGGGGGCCTTATAATTTATGAAGTCGGGCGTTCAGCGTTTGCCGGACGACAGTCCGCGACGGGCGCCCGCCTTCAGGGACATGGCGCTGCCCGGGCGACGGGTGGCGCTGCGAGGAGCCGCCGGCTTGACCGCGGCGAATTTCTGCACGCTGCGGGGAGCGGCGGACGATTTCTTTTCCTGGGTGCTGCTGCGTTCCGATTTCATTTCGGCGCGTCGGGCCCGTTCCGAGCTGCGGGTGCGCTTGACGCCCGATGCCGCCAGCTTCTTGGGGGTATAGGGCTCGGAAGGCTTGCGCACGGCGCGGGTGGGCTTTTCGGGAGCGCCGAACACGGACGGGCGTTCGGGATTGGGCTTGTAGATGGTCAGCATCTTGCCCAGGTGATGGACCGCGGCGGCGTCCAGCGCGTCGCAGATGCGTTCGAGCATTTCCAGGCGAGCTTCGCGATCGTCGCCGGCCACACGGATCTTGATGAGCTGATGGGCCTGGAGGTGCACGCTGATTTCCTTCAGCACGGCCTGCGTCAGGCCGTTGTCGCCGATCAGGACGACAGGGCGCAAGGCGTGAGCAGCAGCGCGAAGATCGCTGCGCTCATGGGGTGTAAGGTTGAGTTTTGGCATAAAGAGATTGTACGGGAATGGCCAAGAAAAAATTCTCTAAAGATTGGGTTCATCAGCATATAAATGACCCCTACGTCAAACTGGCGCAACAAAAAGGGTATCGCGCGCGCGCGGCCTTCAAACTGAGTGAAATCCTGGATCTGGAGAAGATTCCTGTCAAGGGCAAGGTGGTCGTGGACCTGGGTTCCACGCCGGGCAGCTGGTCGCAGCTGGTACGCGAGCGCATGGTGGGGCCCGGCGGGGTGCTGGACGGGCGCATCATCGCGCTGGACATCCTGGAAATGGAGCCGATCGCAGGGGTCGAGTTCATGCAGGGGGACTTTCGCGAGGACGAAATGCTCGAGCGCCTGCACGCCAGCCTGGACGGGGCGCCCGTGGACCTTGTAATTTCAGACATGGCCCCCAACTTGTCTGGTGTGGCCTCGGCCGATTCGGCCCGCATCCAGCATCTGTGCGATCTGGCGCTGGAATTCGCCACGGAGCATCTCACTGCGGACGGCGCGCTCATCGTCAAGGCGTTCCACGGTAGTGGTTTTTCCCAGATCGTCGAATCTTTCAAGCAGAAATTTGTCAGAGTGGTGGAACGCAAACCCAAGGCGTCACGCGATAAATCCGCCGAGACTTTTCTGGTTGCCCGGGGTCTGAAGGCCAGGTAATTTATGACTTGCCGGTCTCGGGATCGGGTAGAATGAACTAAGTATGGCGCTTGTTCAGGTGTGTGTCAGCATATTTGGCAAGTTATCGCAATCGCAGGAGATTGGCTTTGAACAACTCGTTTTCCAAAGTCGCGATCTGGATGGTCATTGCGCTGGTGCTGTTTACTGTTTTCAAGCAGTTTGACGGCCGGCCGGCAACCACCGATGGCGTCACGTACACGCAATTCATGAACGATGCGCGCGCCGGCCGCATCACCAAGGTGGACATCCAGGGCGATACCCTGCACGTCACGCCCGACTCCGGCCGCAGCTACACGCTGACCTCGCCGGGCGACCTGTGGATGGTGCCCGAGCTGGTCAAGTCCGGCGTGCAGGTTTCGGGCAAGGCCCGCGAAGAACCTTCCTTCCTGACCAGCCTGTTCATCTCCTGGTTCCCCATGCTGCTGCTGATCGGGGTCTGGGTGTTCTTTATGCGCCAGATGCAGGGCGGCGGCAAGGGCGGGGCGTTCAGCTTCGGCAAGTCGCGCGCGCGCCTGCTCGACGAAAACTCCAATCCCGTCACCTTCGCCGACGTAGCCGGCTGCGACGAGGCCAAGGAAGACGTGCAGGAGCTGGTCGACTTCCTGCGCGATCCGTCCCGTTTCCAGCGTCTGGGCGGTCGCATCCCGCGCGGCATCCTGATGGTCGGTTCGCCCGGCACCGGCAAGACCTTGCTCGCGCGCGCCATCGCCGGCGAGGCCAAGGTGCCGTTCTTCAGCATTTCCGGCTCCGACTTCGTGGAGATGTTCGTGGGCGTGGGCGCCTCGCGCGTGCGCGACATGTTCGAGACCGCCAAGAAGCAGGCTCCCTGCATCATCTTCATTGACGAAATCGACGCCGTGGGCCGTCAACGCGGCGCCGGCCTGGGCGGCGGCAACGACGAACGCGAACAGACGCTGAACCAGCTGCTGGTGGAAATGGACGGCTTCGAAACCGGCCAGGGCGTGCTGGTCATCGCCGCCACCAACCGTCCCGACGTGCTCGACCCCGCGCTGCTGCGTCCCGGCCGCTTCGACCGCCAGGTGGTGGTCGGCCTGCCCGACATCCGCGGCCGCGAGCAGATCCTGAAAGTGCACATGCGCAAGGTGCCGCTGGCTCCCAACGTGGATCCCGTGGTGCTGGCCCGCGGCACGCCCGGCTTCTCCGGCGCCGACCTGGCCAATCTGGTCAACGAGGCCGCCCTGTTCGCCGCCCGCCGCAACGGCCGCACGGTGGACATGCAGGACTTCGAGCGCGCCAAGGACAAGATCATCATGGGCGCCGAGCGCCGCACCATGATCATGCCCGAGGAAGAGCGCCGCAACACGGCCTACCACGAAGCCGGCCACGCGCTGGTGGCTTGCATGCTGCCCAAGACGGACCCCGTGCACAAGGTCACCATCATCCCGCGCGGCCGCGCCCTGGGCGTGACCATGCAACTGCCTGAAGGCGACCGCTACAGCATGGACAAGGAGCGCCTGCTCAACATGATCGCGGTGCTGTTCGGCGGCCGTATCGCCGAAGAGGTCTTCATGAACCAGATGACCACCGGCGCATCCAACGACTTCGAGCGCGCCACGCAGATCGCCCGCGACATCGTCACCCGCTACGGCATGACCGATTCGCTCGGCCCCGTGGTGTATGCCGAGAACGAAGGCGAGGTGTTCCTGGGCCGCAGCGTCACCAAGACGACGCACGTGTCCGAGGCCACCATGCAGAAGGTGGACTTCGAGATCCGCAAGATCATCGACGAGCAGTACGGCGTGGCCCGCAAGCTCATCGAGGACAACCGCGACAAGATGGAAGCCATGGCCAAGGCCCTGCTCGAATGGGAAACCATCGACGCCGACCAGATCGACGACATCATGAAGGGCCTGCCTCCACGGGCGCCCCATGTGCCCGGCGGCGACAACTCTCCGTCCGACGGCTCCACGCCACCGGCCACGGGCGCCAGCCCCACCGGCGACAAGGGCACGGCCGCGACGACTCCTGTTTAACATCTCATAGGCATTGCCTATTTCATGAATCACTCCGAGTGGTCTTGTGGGCGCTTTCAGCTTGGGCTGGAGCGCCCTTTGGTTATGGGGATCGTGAATGTCACGCCCGATTCCTTCTACGACGGCAACCAGCATGCCGATCTGCCGCGGGCGCTGGACCACGCCCATCAATTGATCGCCGAAGGCGCCGACATCCTGGACATTGGCGGGGAATCCACCCGGCCGGGCGCCGAACCCGTGTCCCTGGAGCAGGAAATGGAGCGCGTCATCCCTCTGGTGGAGGCCTTGCGCTCCACCGGCGTGGCGCTGTCGGTGGACACCTTCAAGCCCGAGATCATGCGCGCCAGCCTGGCCGCCGGGGCCGACATCATCAACGACATCTATGCGCTGCGCATGCCCGGCGCGCTGGAGGCCGTGCGCGATTCGGACTGCGGCCTGTGCATCATGCACATGCAGGGCGAACCGCGCACCATGCAGAAGGAGCCGCACTACGACAACGTGTTGACACAAGTTCGTGACTTTTTGCAAGAGCGCTGTGACCATTTGCAGCAGCATGGCGTGGATTCCAGGCGTATCATGCTGGATCCTGGTTTTGGCTTCGGCAAGACAGTCGCCCATAATTACCAGCTGCTGCGCGGCCTGGAGCAGGCAGGGGTGCCCGGCTACCCCTGGCTGATCGGCCTGTCGCGCAAATCCATGATCGGGCATGTCACCGGCAAGCCGGTGGGTCAGCGCCTGATCGGTAGTCTGTCGGCAGCCCTGGCCTGCGTGGCCCGGGGTGCGAAAGTTGTCCGTGTCCATGACGTTGCCGCGATGCGAGAAGCCCTGGACGTCTGGAATGCGGTTGAACATGGAGTCTCTGAATGAGCGATCGGAAGTATTTCGGCACCGATGGTGTCCGTGGTGAAGTAGGCGGTCCAACCATCAATCCCGAATTTGCCCTGCGCCTGGGCTACGCCGCCGGCAAGGTGCTGGCCGGCCAGCACCAGGGCAAGGGTCGTCCCACTGTCGTGATCGGCAAGGACACCCGGATTTCCGGCTACATGCTGGAGTCCGCGCTGGAAGCGGGCCTGTCGGCCGCAGGCATCGACGTGCTGCTGGCCGGTCCCGTGCCCACGCCCGCCGTCGCCTACCTGACGCGCACCTTGCGCCTGGCCGCCGGCATCGTCATCTCCGCTTCGCACAATCCGTATTACGACAACGGCATCAAGTTCTTCTCGGCCCAGGGCACCAAGCTGCCTGACGAGGTCGAACTCAAGATCGAGCAGGCCATCGACGAGCCCATGCAGTGGGTCAAGTCCGAGTCGCTGGGTCGCGCCCGCCGCCTGGCCGACTCCGCCGGCCGCTATATCGAATTCTGCAAGAGCACCTTTCCCAACGAGCTGGACCTGAACGGCCTGAAGATCGTGGTGGATGCGGCGCACGGCGCCGCCTACAACATCGCCCCGCACGTGTTCCGCGAGCTGGGCGCCGAAGTGGTGGCCATCGGCGTGCAGCCGGACGGCTTCAATATCAACAAGGAAGTGGGCGCCACCTATCCGGAACGCCTGGCCGAGGAAGTGCGTACGCACGGCGCGGACCTGGGCATCGCCCTGGACGGCGACGCCGATCGCCTGCAGATGGTGGATGCGGACGGCCGCATCTACAACGGCGATGAACTGCTGTACCTTATCGTGCGCGATCGCCAGCAGACCCAGACCGTGCAAGGCGTGGTCGGCACCCTGATGACCAACTTCGGCTTCGAGAAAAGCATGCGCGAGCTGGGCATTGCGTTCGAGCGCGCCAAAGTGGGGGACCGCTACGTGCTGGAGCTGATGCAGCAGCGCGGCTGGCTGTACGGCGGCGAAAGCTCGGGCCACCTGCTGTGCCTGGACTGGCACACCACGGGCGACGGCATCATCGCCGCCCTGCAGGTATTGACGGCTTTACGCCACAGTAGCAAGACCTTGTCCGAGCTGCTGAAGGATCTCAAGATGTATCCCCAGATCATGGTCAACGTGCCGCTGCAGCCGGGCCAGGACTGGCAGAGCCATGCAGGCCTGCAGGCGGCCAGGAAGCAGGTGGAAAGCCAGCTTGGCGATCGCGGCCGGGTGCTGATCCGGGCCTCGGGCACCGAGCCCAAGCTGCGCCTCATGGTAGAGGCCGAGGATGCTGACCTGGCTCAATCGGGAATTGATGCTCTACTTGCAGTGGATTTAACGAAATAGTAATTTGACTATCAAAAACCTGAAACATTGCTTGTGCATCATGCACTAAAGTTTTTGGAGTCACCACGATGCTAGATCTTGAGCGTGCACGATCCGCGGCTGACCTGGCCAATACCTGGGCCGGTCACACCGTCGGAGGATTGGCTTTGCGTCTGGCTCGCACAGACGAAGAGCTTGAAATCCTGCAGCGCCTGCGGTTCCAGGTTTTTACCGAGGAAATGAACGCGGTCTTCCCGGACCAGCATACGGGCCTGGACACGGACCGTTTCGACCAATGGTGCGAGCATTTCATGGTGACCGAGCCGGAAAGCAACCGGGTCATCGGCACCTACCGGCTGCTGACGCCTGAAAAGGCCAAGCTGGCGGGCGCCTACTATTCGGAGTCCGAATTCGACATCGGGTCCCTGGACGCCTTGCGGCCCAGCCTGGTCGAGGTCGGGCGCTCGTGCATTCATCCGAACTACCGGAACGGTTCGGCCATCATGATGCTGTGGGGCGGCATTGCCGCGCTCATGCGCATGGGAGGCTACCGCTATCTGCTGGGCTGCGCCAGCGTCAGCCTGCGCGACGACGGCGTCACGGCGGCCGAAGTCTGGCGCGTGGCCCGCAAGTCCATGCTGGATCATCCCGAGGTCCCGCAGGTGCGGCCCTTGAACCGCTATCCGGTCGAACGCCTGGACAGCGACTTGCCGGCGCGCATTCCGCCGCTGATCAAAGGCTACCTGAAGCTGGGGGCCACCATTTGCGGCGAGCCGGCCTGGGACCCGGACTTCAACACGGCGGACTTCCCCGTGCTGCTGGACCTGCAGGCCATGGACGGGCGCTACAAGCGGCACTTCGGCCTGGCCTGATCCATGCCCTGTTGGGCAGCTCGTCTGGACGGGCGAAAAAAAACGCATCCCAGGGATGCGCTTTTTTTTATCTGGTTTTGCAGTCAGGCTAGTTCCAGGCTCAGGTCGTTGTGGTCGGTCTGCCAGGCCTGCACCTCGGCCTGCAGCGAGGCTTGCGACAAGGGATGCGTGGCCATCCAGCCGGCGTTCTGGCGGATCAGCACTTTCTTGCCCTGCAGTTCGATGTGCAGAGGCAGGGTTTCCATGTCTTCGCGGCGGCGCATCAGGATGACGGCCAGGCGCAGGCTGAGCAGGGTCAGCCACCAGGCCTTGCTGGTCTCGAAGCGCTTGAGCTTGCCCAGCTTGCCCTGGTGGCCCAGGCTCAGGAAGCTGAGCATGGCCTGGTCGTCGTTGGAGAAGCCGGGCATGTCCGCATGCTCCAGCACATAGGCGGTGTGCTTGTGGTAGTCCGCATGGGCGATGCTCAGGCCGACTTCGTGCAGGTCGGCAGCCCAGCCCAGCTGACGGGACAGCTCCTGCGTCTCGGGCGAGTCCGGCAGGCGCAGTTCGCGGAACAGGCTCAGGGCCGCTTCGCGCACGCGATGCGCCTGGCGGGTGTCCACGTGATAGCGCTTGATCATCTGTTGCACGGTCTGGGCCCGTTGGTCGCGCTCGGAGTCGCGGCCCAGCATGTCGTACAGCACGCCCATGCGCAGGGCGCCTTCGCCGGGCAGCATCTGGCGTATCTTCAGTTCCTGGAAGGCCGCCATCATGATGGCCAGGCCTGCCGCCAGCACGGGCGCGCGGTGCGGCTTGACGCCGTGCAGCGTGCGCATGTCCACCTTGCCGTCCTGGACCAGGCGCTTCTTGAGCAGTTCCATGCCTTCCAGGGTGATCCCCTTCTTGGACATGCCGTTTTCCTGCAGGATGGCGATCAGGCCCTTGGCCGTGCCCGAGGACCCATAGGCTTCCTGCCAGCCGGTCTTGCGGTACTGGCGGGTGATGCCTTCCAGCTCGCGGCGCGCGGCCAGGATGGCCTTCTGCATGCGTTCTTCCGTAATGACGCCATCGGCAAAGAACTTGTCGGTGTAGCTGACGCAGCCCATGTACAGGGAGGACAGCAGCATGGGCTTGAGGCCCTTGCCGATGATGACTTCCGTGGAGCCCCCGCCGATGTCTATCATCAGGCGGCGATTGGGGGAGGGCGGCAGCTCGTTGCTGATGCCCGAGAAGATCAGGCGCGCTTCTTCGTGTCCGGAGATCACCTCGATGGGGAAGCCGAGCGCCGCTTCGGCCGCGGGCAGCACTTCGCTGAGGTTGCGCGCCACGCGGAAGGTGTTGGTGGCCACGGCGCGTACGCGGTTGGGGTGAAAGCCCAGCAGGCGCTCGTTGAAGCGCTTGAGGATGACCACCGCGCGTTCGATGGCGTCCGGGCTGATGCATTTGTCGGCGCCCATGCCGGCGGCCAGCCGGACGGATTCATTCAAGCGGTCTATCGCGTAGATCTGGGCATGGCCGTTGTGCTGGACGACGCGCCCGATGGACAGGCGAAAGCTGTTGGAGCCGAGATCCACGGCGGCGAGAAGTTGTTCCATGAGGAATCGCTGAGGATGAATACTGTGCGATTATAAGGACATTAATCGTGTGTTTTGTTACATAACCCGGAAAATTCGCAAAAGATACGCAATCGGCTCCTGCGCCCGGGGCGATAGCGGATTTCGAGACGGCGGGTTGGGGCATAAGGCTGCGCCGCCGTGGTAGTGGATCGCTTCTCGTTCATAGAACAGTAATATTCATGTAGTAAAAGTCTGTCGATCCTTTCCTCCTCTGTTGGACAACGACCTCACCATGCTGCCTTCTCCCGATTCAACTTTGCTCAATCGCGAACTGTCGCTGCTCAAGTTCAACGAGCGTGTTCTGGCCATGGCCGAGAACCCGAGCACGCCCTTGCTGGAGCGCCTGCGCTACATCTGCATCGTCAGCTCCAATCTGGATGAGTTCTTCGAAATCCGCATCTCCAGCCTGAAGGAGCAGATCCACCAGAATCCGCACCAGATCGGCGACGACGGCTTTCTGCCCCTGGAGGCCTTCGAGCGGGTGCAACTGGCCACGCACCAGCTGGTGGAGCGGCAGAACAGCCTGCTGATGCAGACGGTGCTGCCCAACCTGATGGAGGAGGGCATAGGCCTGCTGCTGCCTGCGCGCTGGACCGAAGCCCAGCGCGAGTGGGCCTACCAGACCTTCCAGCGCGACGTCATGCCCCTGCTCACGCCCATCGGGCTGGACCCGGCGCACCCGTTTCCGCGCGTCTACAACAAGAGCCTGAACTACATCGTGGCGCTCAGCGGCGAGGACGCCTTCGGACGCAGCGGCACCATCGCCATCGTGCAGGCGCCGCGCGCCCTGCCGCGCGTCATCCGCGTGCCGGACGACATCGCCGGCATCCCGCAGGGCTACATGCTGCTGACCTCGCTCATCAGCGTGTTCGTCAACGAGCTGTTCCCCGGCATGGACGTCAAGGGCTGCTATCAGTGGCGCGTCACCCGCAACAGCGACCTGTTCGTGGACGAGGAAGAAGTCACCAATCTGCGTTCGGCCCTGCAGGGCGAACTGTCGCAGCGCAACTTCGGGGCGGCGGTGCGCCTGGAGATCGACCAGTCCATGCCCGAAAGCCTGGAGCGCTTCCTGCAGAGCGAGTTCTCGCTCGAAGGGCCGGACACCTACCGCGTGCGCGGGCCGGTCAATCTGTCGCGCCTGATGCAGCTGTGCAATGCGCCCGACCGCCCGGACCTGCTGTTTCCGGACTACCGCGCGCCCATCCCGGCGCCTTTCGACGCCTCCTTCGACCATCCCGCGCAGTTCTTCGCGGCGATCGCCCGCAAGGACCAGTTGCTGCATCACCCTTACCAGTCCTTCCAGCCCGTGCTCAGCTTTCTGCGGGCCGCGGCGGCCGATCCGGCCGTGGTCGGCATCAAGCAGACCATCTACCGCACCGGCGAGGATTCCGAGCTGATGAACATCCTGTTGTCGGCCGCCCGGGCGGGCAAGGAAGTGACGGTGGTGGTGGAGCTGATGGCGCGCTTCGATGAACAGACCAACATCAACTGGGCCGCCAAGCTGGAAGAAGTGGGCGCGCACGTCAGCTACGGCGTGGTGGGCCACAAGACCCACGCCAAGATGGCCCTGGTGCTGCGCCGCGAAAAAGGCTGCATACGACGTTACGGGCACCTGGGCACGGGCAACTACCACCCGCGCACCGCGCGCCTGTATACGGACTTCGGGTTGATCACGGCCAACCAGGACATCTGCGAGGACATGGACAAGGTCTTTTCCCTGCTGACGGGGCTGGGCGCCTGGCGGCCGCTCAAGCTGCTGCTGCAATCCCCCTTCACGCTGCACGACAGCATGATGGCGCGCATCCAGAAGGAGACCGAACACGCCCTGGCCGGCAAGCGCGCCCGCATCATGGCCAAGATGAACTCCCTGCTGGAGCCCAAGATCATCCAGGCCCTGTACGACGCCAGCCAGGCGGGCGTGAAGGTGGATCTGGTGGTGCGCGGCGCCTGCGCGCTGCGCGCGGGCGTGCCGGGGCTGTCCGAGAACATCCAGGTGCGTTCCATCATCGGGCGCTTCCTGGAGCATTCGCGGGTGTTTTATTTCCACAACGACGGGCAGGAGGACGTGTTCATCTCTTCGGCCGACTGGATGGACCGCAACTTCTTCCGCCGCGTGGAGCTGGGCGTGCCCGTGCTGGACAAGGGACTGAAAAAGCGCGTCATCTCCGAGGCCTTCACCTTCGCGCTGCGCGACAACCAGCTGGCCTGGAAGGCCAATTCGGACGGCACCTACAGCCGCATCCGCAGCCGTCGCGCTCCTTTCAACCTGCACCAGTTCCTGATGCACCGCCTGGGCGGAGCGTGAAAAGACTTCATTGTCATGAACATGTCATAAAGGCTGTTTAACATGTCGTCACATACAGGGTGGGCCTGTCTCTGACTATCATCAAGAGGATTTCTCGATGTTGAAACGTGTATTTAACAAGGTAACCATTGCTCTGGCCTTCAGCGCATTCGCAGCTTCCGCCACGGCCGCCGACATCACCGGCGCGGGCGCTTCCTTCCCATACCCCATCTACGCCAAATGGGCTGCCGAATACGCCAAGCAAACCAACAATCGCGTGAACTACCAGTCCATCGGCTCGGGTGGCGGTCAGCAGCAGATCATCGCCAAGACGGTCGACTTCGGCGCCTCCGACGACCCCATGAAGGGCGAAGTGCTGGAAAAAGAAGGCCTGATCCAGTTCCCGGCCGTGATCGGCGGCGTGGTGCCCGTGGTCAACATCGAAGGCATCGAGCCCGGCAAGCTGAAGCTGTCCGGCAAGGTCCTGGGCGACATCTACCTGGCCAAGATCACCAAGTGGGACGACCCGGCCATCAAGGCCCTGAACCCCGACCTGAAGCTGCCCAACAAGGACATCGTGGTCGTGCACCGCTCCGATGGTTCGGGCACCACCTTCGGCTGGACCAACTATCTGTCCAAGGTTTCGCCTGACTGGAAAGCCCAGGTCGGCGAAGGCAAGGCCGTCAAGTGGCCCACCGGCCAGGGCGGCAAGGGCAACGAAGGCGTCGCCGCCTACGTGCGCCAGCTGAAAGACTCCATCGGCTACGTCGAGTACGCCTACGCCAAGCAGAACAAACTGTCCTGGACGCAACTGCAGAACAAGGACGGCCAGTTCGTGCAGCCCGGCCAGGCCAGCTTTGCCGCCGCCGCCGCCAACGCCGACTGGAAGAGCGCGCCCGGCATGGGCGTGATCCTGACCGAAGAGCCCGGCGCCGAATCCTGGCCCATCACCTCGGCCACGTTCATTCTGATGCACAAGTCGCAGGACAAGCCCGAAAGCGGCAAGGCCGTGCTGGACTTCTTCAACTGGGCCTTCGAGAACGGCGCCAAGTCCGCTGAAGAGCTGGATTACGTCGCCTTGCCCAAGGACGTGACTGACCAGATCAAGGCTGCCTGGGCTGCCGAAATCAAGTCCAAAGACGGCGCTGCGATCTGGAAGTAAGATTCGTGTTCAAATACAGGTCAGTTGTAAATTGATCTCCCGAGACGGCCCACCGCTAGGTGGCGCCGTCTTTGTTATGTAAAAATTACGGTTTTGTCTTGAACGTACGGCGCATTCAGCGGCTTCCGGCGACAGTCCGTCCCGGGCGGCCGAGGGCTGAAGGCACAGCGTCTGTTCGTTTGTCCCATTCCGGCCTGACACTTCATCTGTCTACATGAAATCAAATCAGAACGCCCTTATGGATGGCATATTCAAGAACATGACGCGCTCTTTTGCGTTCTTCGTGTTCATCCTGCTGGCCGCCATCTCCATTTCCCTGATCTACGGAAGCCGGGAGTCCATCGCCGAATACGGTTTCTCTTTCCTCTGGACGGACAACTGGGACCCGGTCAACAATGAATACGGCGCCCTGGTGCCCATCGTCGGCACCTTGCTGACCTCCCTGATCGCGCTCTGTATCGCGGTTCCCGTCTCCTTCGGGATCGCCATGTTCCTGACCGAACTGTCGCCGACCTGGCTGCGCCGCCCGCTGGGCACGGCCATCGAGATGCTGGCCGCCATTCCGTCCATCATCTACGGCATGTGGGGCCTGTTCGTCTTCGTGCCGCTGTTCCAGGCCTATGTGCAGCCCTCGCTGATCTCCCTGTTCGCGGGCGTGCCCGTGCTGGGCCAGATCTTCGCCGGCCCCCCTTTCGGCATCGGCGTGTTCACCGCCGGTCTGATCCTGTCCATCATGGTCATCCCCTTCATCACCGCCGTGATGCGCGACGTGTTCGAACTGGTGCCGCCCATGCTCAAGGAATCGGCCTACGGCCTGGGCAGCACGACCTGGGAAGTGATGTGGCGCGTGGTCCTGCCCTTCACCAAGAACGGGGTCATCGGCGGCATCATGCTGGGCCTGGGGCGAGCCCTGGGCGAGACCATGGCCGTCACCTTCGTGATCGGCAACTCCTTCAACCTGCCCAACACGCTGTTCGCCCCATCCAACTCCATCGCCTCGGCGCTGGCCAACGAATTCAACGAAGCGGGCGGCATGCAGAAGTCCGCGCTGCTGGAACTGGGCCTGATCCTGTTCCTGATCACCACCGTCGTGCTGGCGATCTCCAAGCTGCTGTTGCTGCGTCTGGCCAAGAACGAAGGTTCGTCGCGCTAAGGGTCATACATCATGTTCGATAAAAAATCCGCCATCAGTCTGGACAATCCCATCTACAAGCGCCGGCAGATCTTCAACCGCCTGATGCTGGGAATTTCCTTCGCCACCCTGATCTTCGGCCTGTTCTGGCTGTTCTGGATCATCCTGACCCTGATCGAGAAGGGCAGCAGCGCCATGGCCTGGTCGCTGCTGACAGAAAGCACCCCGCCGCCCGGCGGCGAGGGCGGCCTGCTCAACGCCATCGTGGGCAGCGTCATGATGGCCGCCGTGGGCACGCTGATCGGCACGCCCATCGGCATCCTGGCCGGCACCTATCTAGCCGAGTACGGCCAGCGCGGCTGGCTGGCGCCGGCCACGCGCTTTCTGAACGACGTGCTGCTGTCGGCGCCGTCCATCATCATCGGCCTGTTCATCTATGCGGTGCACGTGGCGCAGGTGGGGCACTACTCCGGCTGGGCCGGCGCCCTGGCCCTGGCCATCCTGGTGATCCCGGTGGTGGTGCGCTCCACCGACAACATGCTGCTGCTGGTGCCCAACAGCCTGCGCGAAGCCGCCGCCGCCCTGGGCTGCCCCAAGTGGAAGATCATCATGGCCGTGTCCTATCGCGCCGCGCGCTCGGGCATCATCACCGGCATCCTGCTGGCCGTGGCCCGCATCTCGGGCGAGACCGCGCCGCTGCTGTTCACCGCCCTGAACAACCAGTTCATGTCCCTGAACATGAACGCGCCGCTGGCCAACCTGCCGGTGGTCATCTTCCAATACGCCGCCAGCCCCTTCGAGGACTGGAACCGCCTGGCCTGGGCCGGCGCGGTCCTGATCACCTTGCTGGTTCTGGGCATCAATATTCTGGCCCGCAGCCTTTTCCGCAATAAATAAAGTTTTCACGGAGCGCCCTCGTCGGCCTGATCGCTATGAGTCAAACCACTACCTCTGCCGAATCGACCAAGATTGAAATCAGGAACCTGAATTTCTACTATGGCAAGTTCCATGCTCTGCGCAACGTGAACATGTCCATCAAGGAAAACAAGGTCACGGCCTTCATCGGCCCCTCGGGCTGCGGCAAGTCCACGCTGCTGCGTACGTTGAATCGCATGTACGAGCTGTACCCCGGCCAGCGCGCCGAAGGCGAGATCCTGCTGGACAACGAGAACCTGCTGACCTCCAAGCAGGATATCTCCCTGATCCGCGCCAAGGTGGGCATGGTCTTCCAGAAGCCCACGCCTTTCCCCATGAGCATCTACGACAACGTCGCCTTCGGCGTGCGCCTGTTCGAGCGCCTGAGCAAGGGCGAAATGGACGAGCGCGTGGAATGGGCCCTGTCCAAGGCCGCCTTGTGGAACGAAGTCAAGGACAAGCTGCACCAGAGCGGCAACGGCCTGTCCGGCGGCCAGCAGCAGCGTCTGTGCATCGCCCGCGGCGTGGCCATCAAGCCCGAAGTCCTGCTGCTGGACGAACCCTGCTCGGCCCTGGACCCCATCTCCACGGCCAAGATCGAAGAGCTGATCGCCGAACTGAAGACCGACTACACTGTGGTCATCGTGACGCACAACATGCAGCAGGCCGCCCGCTGCTCGGACTACACGGCCTATATGTATCTGGGCGAATTGATGGAATTCGGCGAGACCGACCAGATCTTCGTCAAGCCGGCCCGCAAGGAGACCGAGGACTACATCACCGGCCGTTTCGGTTGACGCCTGCCTGATCGCGGCGGCCGCGCCGCCGCAGGATTGTCCTGGAACCCCGCCTCATGGCGGGGTTTTTTTTTAGGTTTTTCGCCGATTTACGGGAGACCCTTGGCCCAGACGGCAGGGCGTCCCCCACGCCGTGCCAGACGCCTGTACCGTCATACGATGAGGCTTCCAATCGGCTATGGCCTGGTCGATGCGAGAGGTATTTTGAATGGCGCCTTCAAAAAGCCATTTCGGCATTGTTCAAATAATTGCTCCTGGAATTACGTGAAGCGTCTTTGCTGTTATCGATCAGTCAATGGAGTTCCAGCACGCCGGCGACGAACTGTTCCATAAGCTTGCGCCTAGCCGCGCTGCCGCAAGGCGTGCCGTATGACCTTGCCCGTCGCCGTCATGGGCAGAGCGTCCACGAATTCGATCGCCCTGGGGTATTCGTGGGCGGCGACGCGCCGCTTGATGTGTTCCTGGATGTCCTTCACCAGGGCGTCGGACGGTTCGACGCCATCCTTCAGGACCACGAAGGCTTTCACGATCTCGGTGCGTTCGGGGTCGGGAATGCCGACCACGGCCGCCATGGCCACGGCGCCGTGGCCCAGCAGCCCGTCCTCGATGGGGCCGGGGCCGATGCGGTAGCCCGCGCTGGTGATGACGTCGTCGTTGCGGCCCACAAAGCGGATGTAGCCTTCCTCGTCCACCATGCCCTTGTCCCCGGTCAGCAGCCAGTCGCCCGCAAACTTTTCGCGCGTGGCTTCGGGCCGTTGCCAGTACTCCAGGAACATGACCGGATCGGGCCGCTGCACGGCGATGTGGCCTTCCACGCCCGCCGGCGCCGGGCGGCCCGCATCATCCACCACCGCCACGCGGTGGCCGGGCACCGGCTTGCCGATCTTGCCGGCCTGGCCGGGGAACCAGGCCGAGCAGGAGGACACGATCATGTTGCATTCGGTCTGGCCGTAGAACTCGTTGATGGTGATGCCCAGTTCCTGCCGGGCCCACTCCAGGAGTTCCGCGCCCAGCGATTCTCCGCCGCTGGCGATCGACTGCAGCCGCAGCGTCCAGCGATTGCGCGGCGAGGGGCTGCGGCGCAGCATTTTCAGGGCGGTGGGCGGCAGGAAGGTGTGCGTCACGCCGTGGTCAGCCATCAGCTTCCAGGCGGCTTCGGCGTCGAATTTGGGAAAACGGTGCGCCAGCACGGGAATCCCGTGGTGCCAGGCGGGCAGGAGCACATCCAGCAGGCCGCCTATCCAGGCCCAGTCGGCCGGCGTCCACATCAGGCCCTGGCCGTCCTGCAAAAAATTGTGCGACATTTCCACGCCGGGCAGGTGGCCCAGCAGGACGCGATGGGCGTGCAGGGCGCCCTTGGCCGAGCCCGTGGTGCCGGAGGTGTAGATCAGCAGGGCGGGATCGTCGGCGCGGGTGTTCGCACGGTTGGGAGCGCCGGGCTCGCAGGCGCGCAGCACCTGCCAGAAGGACAGGGCCTCGGGGCAGGTGCTGGTGGAATCCACGCTATAGACGCGCTTGAGGCTGGTCAGCTGGTGCTTGACCGGGCGCAGGGCGTCAAGGCCGGCCTGATCGGTGACCAGGGCGCGTGCGCCGGAGTCGTTCAGACGGTAGCTCAGCGCGTCCGTGCCGAACAGGGTGAACAGCGGCATGGCGATGGCGCCGATCTTGTAGGTGGCCAGGTGCGCGATGGCGGTCTCCAGCCCCTGCGCCAGCAGGATGCCGACGCGATCGCCCCGGCACAGGCCCTGCGCCTGCCAGGCGGCGGCCAGCGAGTCGGACCAGGCCTTGAGCTGGTCGAAGGTGTAGCGCCGCACCTCGCCGTCGGGCATCTGCTGTATCAGCGCCAGCCGCCCCGAGCCGTCAGCCCATTTGTCGCAGGCGTCCGATGCGATGTTGTAGTGCTCGGGGATGGACCAGCGAAACTGCGAATACGTGCTTGTATAGCCAGAGCCAGCAGACAGCATGAGGGTACGTTCCTTGAATCCGGATGCGACGATCTATCCTAGCCGGTTCGCGGAGCTTTCCCTATCCGGGCTTGTATGTAGATGCTTGCAGATAAAGGGCTTTGCTTTGTCGCCTTATCACATGAAGCGGCTCGAAAAGAGAAACCCGGCGCAGGGGAGACGCCGGGTTTCGCTTATGGAGAGCCGCCCTGGAGGGCGCTCGGGATTCAGCTGCTGGCTTTGGCAGCGGCAGGGGCGGCTTGCGCCTCGCCCTTGGATTCGTCATGGCCGCCACGGCGGTGGTGGCGCTTGTCCTTCTTGGGCTCCCAAGGGGTGAAGGCGCCATTTTCGCCTTCGGCCGTGACGCGCAGCACCTTTCCGTCCTTGTCCACGACGGTGGCGATGACCTTGTCGTCGCGTTGCATGATGCTGCCCACCTTGGTGTAGCCGGCATCCTTGAGACGCTGGTAGGCGGGGCCGACATCCTTGATCTGCTCAGCCGTCAGTGGCTTGTGGGCGCGGGCGGGGCGCGCCTGCTGGGTGGCGGCTTCGGCCTGGGAGGCCTTGGCGGTTTCCTGGGCCATGGCGGCGGTGCCGCCCAGCAGACCGGCGGCAAGGGCCAGGGAGGCAAACAGGGAAGTGTATTTCATGAACAGCTCCTTCGTGAGGCGGAAAGCGGGGAGGGGCCGTTTTCCTGTTCAGGTTGGGAAAGAAGGGTCAGGCCGGGCCTGACCCAGGGAAAGAAATCATTGTTCAGCGGGCGTGTTTCGCATGCTTGGCGGGAACATGGCCCGCGGCGTGCGCATGCGCCGCCGCGCCCGGTTCCTTCTTGGCTGCAGGAGCCTTGGCCGCAGGGGCTGCAGGCGTGGCGGGATGTACGACGGCCTGGGGGGCGGGGGCCGGTTTTTGGGCCATGGCGGCCGTGCCGCCCAATACTCCCGTGGTACCCATAATCACAGCGCAGATCAATGTCGAGCGTTTCATGGTGATGCTCCTTGCAGTAGGAAAAGTCAGGCTGGTTCGTATCAGCCTGGTGCCCATTATGGGAGCAGGGCTCTGAATCCAGTCTGAAGTCTGCGTTCATGTTATGTTCATCTGGAACTTGCTATACACAGGGGCGTGATCCTTCCGTCCCTCTTTTATGTCTTGTCCAGCCGTGTTCCGATGAAAACCCCCAAGCGTTCGTCCATACCCTGCCTGGTTCTGGGCGCCGTGCTGACGGCGGCGCCGCTGCTGCAGGCGCATTCGCATGACGCGGCACGGCGGGACCGTGCGCCGGACGCGCACGAAGAATATGCCTGGCCTGATGAGGACGAAGGCGGCCGGCCCGGTCACGAGCCATTGCGAGCGCGGGATTTTCCGCCGCCGCCGCCCCTGCCGGCGCCTGCCGAACGTTTCGGGCCCAGTCCGCACTGGCCGCCGGGCCCGGCCTACCGGGGCCACGACCAGGCGCGCGAGGCCGTGCGCCGCGGCGAGGCCTTGCCTTTGCGCGAGGTCCTGCGCCGCCTGCGGCACGACTATCCGGGCCGCGTGCTGCGCGTGCAGTTTGAATATGATGATCGTTTTGGAGTCTGGGTGTACGACATTCGCATGCTGTTCGATGAAAACCGCCTCCTGCGCCTCAAGGTGGACGCCTTGACGGCCGAGGTCCTGGCCGTGCGCGGCCCCAAGCGTGCGCCCAAGGGAGGACGCTGAGATGCGGATACTGGTCGTCGAAGACGAACCCACGCTGGCGGGCCAGTTGCAGCAGGCGCTGGAGCGGGCGGGCTATGCGGTGCAGGTGGCCCATGACGGCCGCGAAGGACATTACCTGGGCGAAGTCGAGCCTTTCGACGCCGTCGTCCTGGACCTGGGCCTGCCCGGCATGGACGGCGTGTCGGTGCTGCGGCGCTGGCGTGCGGCGGACCTCACGATGCCGGTGCTGATCCTCACCGCCCGCAACGACTGGCACGACAAGGTCGAAGGGATGGATGCGGGCGCCGACGATTATGTCGGCAAGCCTTTCCACATGGAGGAATTGCTGGCCCGCATGCGCGCCTTGCTGCGGCGGGCGGCGGGCCAGGCCAATCCGCGCCTGCAGGTCGGCGCCCTGGAGCTGGATCCGCGTTCCTCGACCATCAGCTGCAATGGCATGACCCTGACCCTGACCAGTCATGAATATCGCCTGCTGGCCTTCATGATGCATCACCCGGGCCAGGTGCTGTCGCGCACGCAGTTGACCGAGCATATCTATTCCCAGGATTTCGAGCGCGACTCCAACACCATCGAGGTCTTCATCGTGCGCCTGCGCAAGAAGCTGCCGGCCGGCTATATCGAAACGGTGCGGGGCATGGGCTACCGCCTGGTGGATCCCGCCGCATGAAGCCGGAGCGCAGCCACGCGGCCCTGGGTTCGCTGCGCAGCCGGCTGCTGCTGGGCACGCTGGCCTGGATACTCGCCAGCATCGTCCTGGCGGGGCTGGGCTTGAACCGCCTGTTCCAGGACCACGTCTATCGCCAGTTCGAGCAGCGATTGCAGACGCATCTGGACCAGATCATGGCCGACGTCAATCTGGAGAATCTCAACAATCTCTCCCTGCAGTCCCGCCTGAGCGATCCCCTGTTCGAACAACCCTATTCAGGCATGTACTGGCAGATTGCCCGGCGCGAGGCGACGGGCGGGAAATGGACAGTCGCGCTGCGTTCCACCTCGCTGTGGGATGAGGCGCTGGATGCGAACGCCGCAGGCAGCGCGCATGGCTCCTTCACCCTGCCGGGGCCGGAGAAGCAGCCGCTGATCGTCTTGCGCCAGGAGCTGGACGAGGTCAACGACAAGGGACAAAGCCTGCAGATCATGGTGGCGGGGAGCCGGGAGCTGCTGGCCGAGCCGCTGGAGCGCTTCCAGCGCATCCTGTTCCTGTCCCTGGGCGGCCTGGCGCTGGGCCTGATCCTGGCGGCCGTGCTGCAGGTGGTGCTGGCCTTGTATCCCCTGCAATTGCTGCGCCGGCGCCTGCTGGACGTGCAGGAGGGGCGCCAGCCCGAGATAGGAGGACGCTTCCCCTCGGAGATCCAGCCTTTGGTGGACGACTTCAACGCCGTGCTGCACGCCAACGCCCGCATGGTGGATCGCGCGCGGGCGCAGGCCGGCAACCTGGCCCATGCCGTCAGGACCCCGTTGACCATCATGGGCAATGCGGCCGCGGGCGCGGATCCGCAGTTGGCGGCGGTGGTCAGCGAGCAGGTCGCCCTGGCCCAGCGCCAGGTCGATCATCACCTGTCCAGGGCCAGGGCCACGGCGGTGCGCGCCATAGGCGTGCGCACGGATGTGCGGGCCAGCCTGCAAGCCTTGTGTCGCGTCATGGGGCGGCTGCATGCGGAGAAACAGATCCATCTGGATCTGCCGGCACGGGGGCTCGTATTCAAAGGCGAAGAGCAGGATCTGCAGGAAATGGCGGGCAATCTGCTCGACAATGCCTGCAAGTGGGCCGCCCGGCATGTCTGGTGCCGCGTGAGCCTGGAGCAAGGCGCGCTGCACCTGGTGGTCGAGGATGACGGGCCGGGACTGGACCCCGGTCAGCTCGAACGCGTGTTCGGGCGCGGCCAGCGGGCCGACGAGCGCTATCCGGGCTTTGGCCTGGGACTGGACATCGTGCGCGAACTGGCCGAGAGCTACCATGGCCGGGTGCAGGCCGGGCCCTCCGACAAAGGCGGCCTGCGGCTGGACCTGGTTCTGGCAGCCTGATCCCTGCGCCGGTCAGTTCCAGGGGCCGCTGCTGCCACCCACGCTGTACTTGCCGGCGCCGATCAGGCCCACGGCCAGGCAGCCGACCAGGAACAGGCCCTGCAGCTCCAGGCTCCAGATCCCCTGCGCCGTAAAGGAGCCGAACTGTCCGCTGTGGGCCAGAAGCAGGGCGATGACCATGCTCAGAGCGGCCACCAGGCCCGCGGCGCGGGCGTAGTAACCCAGGATCATCAGGGCGGGCGCGACGACCTCGCCCAGGTACACGCCCCAGGCCACGATGGACGGCAGATGGTTGGCCACCACCATTTTTTCAATATTGCCTATGCCGTAGCGTATCTTGGCGATGCCGTGCAGCAAGAGCAGCAGGCCCACGCCCACGCGCAGAATCAGTTTTCCAAGATCATCCCGGGACATGCACAGTCTCCACAATTTGAAAGGTTCGCAACGTGGGGTATTGTAGGGGGACACAGGATCAACAAGTATGACGGAGCGTATCCATGACACAAAAACAGGCAGTCGCCGCTGAGCTGGCTCCCACGGGCGTGCTGCGCGTCGCCATCAACTACGGCAATCCCGTGCTGGCGCAGCGCGGCGAGCACGAGCAGGCTCCGCGCGGCGTGTCGGCGGATCTGGCCCGCAGCGTGGCCCAGGAGCTGGAGCTGAGCGTGCAGTTTCATTCCTACGATGCCGCGCAGTCGGTGGTCGAAGGCGTCTACAGGGACGACTGGGACCTGGCCTTTCTGGCCATCGATCCCAAGCGCGCCGAGAAAATCCTGTTCACACAAGCCTATGTGCACATCGAGGGCACATACCTGGTGCGCGCCGATTCCGCCTACCAGGGCGTGGACCAGCTCGACCAGCGCGGCGTGTGCATTGCCGTGGGCAAGGGCGCGGCCTATGACCTGTTCCTCACCCGCACCCTGAAGCAGGCCGATCTGGTGCGCGCGCCCACATCGGCGGCGGCCATCGACCTGTTCGTGGAACAGGAACTGGACGCGGCGGCCGGCGTGCGTCAGCCGCTGGAACGGTACGCCCGTTCGCGCACGGGCCTGCGCGTGCTGGCGGACAGCTTCACCGTGATACGCCAGGCCATGGCCGTGCCGTCGGGCCGGACCCTGGCCCATGCCTGGCTGGAAGCCTTCATCGCGCGCCAGAAAAGCGAGGGCATGGTGGCCCAGTTCCTGGCCGACAGCGGCCAGGCCAATGTGAGCGTGCCCGACTAGCAAAACAGCGATGCGCACCGCTCCGGGGGCTGGCCGGGGCGGTACGAGTGGGTTACCGCAAGTAATTGATGTTATTGAACTTTAATCTCCCTCTCTGAGGCGGGCGGGACGCCTGGCGGGCGTGTTGACGCCGGTTCGCGCCCGCGAGTAGCCTGTCATGAAGGCGGCGGGATTTGCCGCCGCTGCAACGTTCATGTTGTGGAGGAGATATGATGAAGAATCTGTCTGCAATCACGGGTCGCTATCTTGTCCTGTTGCGCAAGGACAAGCCTGAACATGGCATTCAGCGACTGGCCGCCCTCTCGAACATGCAGATACTGAGCGCACAGGACGACGAGCAGCTGGGAGCCGCGACATTGCCGCCGCAGTGCGCGGTGGTGTTTCATAGCATCGGCGTGATGCTGGTGCGGTGCGCGCCGGAACAGCAGCCCTCGCTCAGGAGCCTGGTGACGGCTGAAGACAGCCCCATTCTGGCCGTGGAGCCCGAACGCAGCGTTCGGGCTCTGGCGCGCGTGCAGGACGATCCGCCGCGCGCCGATCCCGCTGCCGATGAGTTGACCTGGGGGGGTCGAGCCGTGGGGGCGGCCCTGTCGCCGTACTCGGGAGAGGGCGTGCGCATCGCCATTCTGGATACCGGCCTGGATCTGGAACACCCGGATTTCGAGGGGCGGGACATCGTGTCGCGTTCTTTCGTCCCCGGCGAGGATGTTCAGGACAGGAACGGCCATGGCACGCATTGTGCAGGCATCGCCGCCGGGCCGTTCAAGCCGGGATCAGGACCGCGTTACGGCGTCGCGGGCCAGGCTGAACTGTATGTGGGCAAGGTTTTGAGCAACGAGGGTTTCGGAACCGAGGGCGGCGTGCTGGAAGGCATCAACTGGGCCATAGAGAATGACTGCCAGATCGTCTCCATGTCGCTGGGCAGCCCGGTCGAGGAGGGGGAGCCGTATTCGCGCGTGTTCGAAGAGGTCGCCCGGCGTGCGCTGGCGGCCGGCACGATGCTGATCGCGGCTGCCGGCAATGAAAGCCGTCGTCCCGACTATCTTGCGCCGGTCGGGCATCCGGCCAATTGCCCTTCCATCATGGCGGTGGGAGCCGTCGATGAGCAGCTTCATGTGGCGCCTTTCTCCTGCGCGGGGCTGAACGAGGACGGCGGCCAGGTGGGCATCGCTGCGCCGGGAGTCAACGTGCGCTCGGCCTGGACGAGGCCGAAGCTTTACAACACGATCAGCGGCACCAGCATGGCCACGCCATTCGTGGCGGGCGTGGCGGCCTTGTATGCGCAAGCCGACAAGGCCAATCGCGGCCAGGCGCTCTGGGACATGCTGGTGCAACAGGTGCGGCTCCTGGACGATCCGAAGCGGGACGTAGGCGCGGGCCTGGTCCATGCGTCGGACAAGACGTGATCATTTTTTGTTCTGGATTGCCATGTCCTATATTCGATTGAACATCATCATTCAGGATGCCTGGCGCGACCGCTTCGAGCAGGTCGTGGAGGACTGCCGGCGCGTCGGCCTGCTCGTCGAGCGGGAGATGCGCACGGTCGGGCTCGTCTCGGGCTCCATCGACAGCCCTCTTCTGGATCTTCTTGAGCGGGTGGAAGGCGTGGGCGCCATTGAAATCGACCGGCAGGTGAAGGCGCTGGACTGAACTCCTTTTTTGAGCCGGCTTCGCCCATGACGGCGAGGCTGGCTTTGCCCTGCAAAATGAAAACGGCCTTTTTGGATCTTTCCAAAAAGGCCGTTGCATTAGGTGGTCGGGGCGGCGGGATTCGAACTCGCGACCCTCTGGTCCCAAACCAGATGCGCTACCAGACTGCGCTACGCCCCGACTAAGAAAAAAATTATATCCCCGGTTTTTGAAATTGGCAAGCAGCGCCTCGTTCATTGTCAACGAATAAATGCTTTAAGGTCAAAATTAGTTACCGCCCTGTAATTAGAAGAACGAATAAGTGCTTTAAGGTGAAAATTAGCTGCTTCGCTGTAAATGTCTGTATCCCTACTCTGGTTTGCCCATCCCGCTGAGCTATAGTTTGTTCGAGCGACCACGCTAAATCCTTGCTTTGTGATCCTTGTTTGTTTTTCAGAAATGGGCGGCATTCAGAGCACCGGGGGTCAAAAATAGAACAGGGCGCGAGTGCTGCTCATCGGGTTTTCCAGAGGAGAGAACGAGATGAGCATATTGCTAGAGAGCCAGACGCTGACACGGCGGCGTTTCCTGACCATGGTGGGGTACGCCGCCGGCGGCGCCGCCATGTACCAGGCGATGATGAAGCTGGGACATGCGGCCGAGGGCAGCTACGACGGCCCCATCCGGCTGGAGGGCAAGCCCAGGGAGGGCACCACCGTGCTGGTCCTGGGCGCGGGACTGGCCGGCATGGTGTCGGCGCTGGAGCTGCGCAATGCGGGCTACAAGGTCAAGATCCTGGAATACCGCGAGAAGGTCGGCGGCCGCAACTGGTCGCTCCACGGCGGGGACAGCTTTACCGAACTGGGCGGAGCCAGGCAGGACGTCAAGTTCGACAAGGACCAGTACATCAATCCCGGTCCATGGCGGATTCCTTTCCACCACCGCGCCTTGCTGGATTACTGCAAGCGCCTGAACGTCAAGCTGGAACCCTTCATCCAGTACAACTTCAACGCCTATCTGCACAGCAGCGGCCATTTCAACGGCACGCCGCAGCGTTTTCGCCATATCCACGCCGACTTTCAGGGGCAGGTGGCCGAACTGATGTCCAAAGCCATCAATGCCGGCAAGCTGGACGAGCCCCTGTCCAAGGAAGACCAGGAGCGGATGCTGGAGGCGCTGCGCAGCTGGGGAGCCTTGGACAAGAACATGGCGTATGTCAAGGGCATGGCCAGTTCCTCGGTGCGCGGCTTCGAGCGCGATGCGGGCGGCGGGCTGGGGGCAGAGCCCATATTTTCCGAACCCCTGGCCCTGACCGACATCGTCCGGTCCGATGTCTGGCACAACATGGGCATCCACGACCTGTACGAGTTCCAGCAGACCATGTTCCAGCCGGTGGGGGGCATGGACCAGATCGGCGCGGCCTTCGGCCGGGAACTGGAGGGCTTGATCACCTTCAACGCCAAGGTGACGGCCATCAAGCAAGCCGACGGCAAGGTCACCGTGGCCTATACGGACCACAACAGCGGCAAGGAGTCCAAGGAAACGGCGGACTGGTGCGTATGCACGATTCCCCTGTCCATCCTCAGCCAGATCGAACTGGATGCCAGCAAGGAAATGCTGGCCGCCATCGACGCCGTGCCGTACGCCCCTTCGGTCAAGATCGGCCTGCAGTTCAAGCGGCGCTTCTGGGAGGACGATGAGGCCATCTACGGCGGCATCACCTATACGGATCTGCCCATCACGCAGATCTCCTATCCCAGCACTGGCATGTTGTCCTCCAGGAAAGGCGTGCTGCTGGGCGGATACATGTTCGGCCCTTCAGCCATGGAATGGTCATCGCTCAGCCCGGAGGAGCGGGTCCAGAAGGCGGTGGAATATGGCGCGCAGATCCACAAGCAATACAAGGACGAGTTCGAGAGCGGCGTGTCCGTGGCCTGGCACCGCGTGCCCTGGACGCTGGGCTGCTACGGCATGTGGACCGAACAGACCCGCAAGGCGCACTACGAGAGTCTGTGCAAGATCGACGGCAATCTGGTGCTGGCCGGCGAGCACGCCTCGTATGTGAATGCCTGGCAGGAGGGCGCGATCCTGTCCGCCCTGAACGCCATTACCCGCCTGCACGCGCACGTGACGGGCAATCGTCAGGCCGACAATCAAGGAGACAAGTCATGATTCTGCGATCGCTTGCTGTTTTCATTGCTTCGGGCCTGCTGAGCGTCAGCATGGCCGATACGGCCGTGGTGGGCGGGGACACGGAGGTATTCACCCAGAAGACCGGCCAGGAGATCTACGACCAGGTCTGTATTTCCTGCCACATGGCCGGGGGTAAAGGCGCCGAAGGAGCCGGCAAGTATCCGGCCCTGGCCAACAATCCCAAACTGGCGGCCGCCGGCTACCCCATCTTCATGGTGATGGTGGGCAACAAGGGCATGCCGGGCCTGGGAGGCGTGCTCAACGACGAGCAGATTGCCGAAGTGGTCAATTATATCCGCACGCATTTCGGCGATAATTACACTGACAAGGTCACCGCCAAGGACGTGGCGGCCCAACGGCCCAAGGATCATCAGTATTTCGATCTGAACTGACCGGGAGAGCGGCATGGACGGCGCCATCTGGAGCACGGCTTTCGAACTGGAGAATCCGGTCCTGGAGTCCGTGCTCCGGGGAACCGTCGTGTATTTCGTATTGTTCATCCTGCTCCGGCTGGCGGGCCGGCGCGAGCTCGGCTCGCTGGGCCCGGCCGATCTGCTGATCCTGTTGCTGATTGCCGACGCCAGCGGCAATGCCATGACCGGCGGCAGCAATTCGCTGACCGATGGCTTGCTGGTGGCGGCCACCATCGTGGCCTGGGGGTACATCATCGATTGGCTGATGTATCGCTTTCCTCTGCTGAACAGGCTGGCGACCGCGCGCAAGGTCTGCGTGGTCCGCGACGGGGAGCTGCAATGGCACAACATGAGGCGGGAATACGTGACCCGGGAGGAGATCATGAGCGAGATGCGGCTCGCAGGCATCGAGTCGCTGGACGAGGTTCGGGTCGCCTACATCGAGCCCAATGGAAAGCTGAGCTTTTTGAAGAAAAGCTAGGTTTCGGTGCTTCTCAGGCCCGGTAGCGGGTGGAGATCCATTGGAAGCAGATCCAGAAAACGGTCAGCGCCACCGGAATGGGCAGCAGCGCGATGATCTTCAGGCCTGGAGGGCGCTTCTGTCCGCGCAGGCCGCGCCGGTAGACCAGGATGCTGATCAGGCACGAGAGGGCGGGCAGGAGCAGAACGGGCAGCAGCAGAAAGGCCGTGGGCAGGGTCAGCAGCGCCAGAAACAGGGCCAAACAGCTCAAACCCAGGATGTTCAGATTGCTCATGGCGTTCTTTGCCGATCAGGTCCGCCCCGTAGGGGGCCAATAGCAAAAAAGCACCGGTGAACGGTGCTTTTTCAAAGGGGTGGTCGGGGCGGCGGGATTCGAACTCGCGACCCTCTGGTCCCAAACCAGATGCGCTACCAGACTGCGCTACGCCCCGACTAAAGACAAGCATCATAGATGGATTTCGCCTCAAGGTCAAGGCTCGGACAGCGTGAATGCCATCCGGGCCGCCTCAGCGGGTCTGCAAGTGGGGCAGGGAGTAGGCATGCTCGTGGTAGGCCCAGCTGGGCCAGAGCACATGGGCCAGGGCTTCTTCGGCCAGGGCCGCGTCGATTTCTGGCAAGGGGACATACTGGTCCGGCGCGGTGAAGCGGTACTGGCCGGGTTCCTGGTGCGGGGCCAGCACGGTCAGGATGTCGCCCTTCAGGTAGCCGTAGTTCTCGTAGTACTGCATCATGGCCCGGCCGCTGTCCTGGCGGGTCAGGTCGCGTCCTATCATGGGGTGTTCGCAGTCTATGCCCATGAGCGAGAGCAGGGTGGGCGCCAGGTCGATCTGGCTGATGATGCGTTCGTCCTGGCGGGCCGGCACGCCGCCGCCCAGGATCAGGGCGGGAATGTGGAAGTGCTTGAGAGGCACCAGGCTGGCGCCGCCCACGCGCGAGTCGTGATCGGCCACGATCAGGAACAGGGTGTCGTCCCAGTAGTCGGCCGCGCGCGCCTTGCGGAAGAAATCGCCGATGGCCCAGTCCGCGTAGCGCACGGTGTTCTCCACGGTGGCCGGGTCGCCCTGCACCTGGATGCGGCCGGCCGGATACTCCCAGGGCGAGTGATTGCTGACCGAGAAGGCCAGCGTCAGCGTTGGCTGGTCGCCGTCCCGGCTGAGCAGCTCGTGCAGCTTGTTGAACATGTCCTCGTCGCTGGCGCCCCAGGTGCCCACGAATTGCGGCGACTCGAAGCTGGACTGTTCATGCAGCTCGTCGAAGCCGTTGCCCAGGAAGAAGCTCTTCATGTTGTCGAAGTGGGCTTCGCCGCCGTAGATGAAGCGCGAGCGGTAGCCTTGTTCCTTGAGCAGCTGGGCCAGGGTGAAGAAGCGGCTCTGGGAGCCGGGCAGGCGCAGCGCGGCGTCGGCCACGGTGGGCGGGAAGCCCGCACTGACGGCTTCCAGGCCGCGCACCGAGCGGGTGCCGGTGGCGTAGGCGCGACGGAAGTTCCAGCCCGTCAGGGCCAGCTGGTCCAGCTCCGGCGTCAGGCCCGCGCCGCCCAGGTTGCCCACGTACTGCGCGCCCAGGCTTTCCTCGACGATCAGCACCAGCTTGGGCTTGCGGGGCCGGGCGTGGGTGGGCTGCTGGCGGTGCAGGGTGGGCAGGGCCGCGGGGCCGGGCGGCAACTGCGCGGCTTGGCGCACGATCTCGTTCATGCGCTGCGGATCCATGTGGCCGTAGATGTCCTGCGCCGAACGCTCGTTCTTCATGCTGTAGACGGCATAGGCCACGTTGTATAGCGAGTTCAGGGGCAGGGTATTGACCATGCTGTCGCCGCACCAGGCCACGGTGGAGGGATTGATGGGACGGTGCGCCGGCGTGCCGCGTATGGCCAGGGCGCACAGGGCGGCGGCGGCCAGCATCCACAGGGGACGCAGCCACCAGCTCATGACGGGATCGGGGGCGGAGTTGCCGAAAATCGTCCAGCCCGACCAGACGATCAGCGCCAGGCCCGCCAGGGCGGCGGCGATCATCAGCTTGTAGCCTTTCCAGAGCATGCCCAGGACTTCCTGGGGGTGCTTGAGGTAGTCCACGTAGAGGCGGTTGGGCCGGGTGTCGTATTCGATGATGAACTGGGGCGTGGACACTTCCAGCAGGGCCAGCATGAACCAGGCGAACGTGAACCAGACCGCGGCTGCGGTCGTGGCCCAGGCATGGTGGCCCAGCCAGGGAGCCAGCAGGGCGACCGGCGCGCACAGGGCGGCGATCATCAGCGCGTCGATGCGCAGTCCGCCCAGCAGCACGGGAACGAGGCCGCCGGCCTGGCGCACGCGCGGCCATTGCCAGAATGCGAAGGCCAGCCGGAAAGAGGTCAGCAGGATCAGGGCCGAGGGAACGAACAGATAGATGAGGTGGCGCATAAGGAGCTGTCCCGCGCCGCGCCGGGCGCCGGCGGCGGAACGAAGATTGGATTCGCCTCGATTGTATGACAGTTTTTCCCGCTGGGCCCTGCGGTAAAAAGGCCCCGGACCTGATCCGGTCCGGGGCTGGAAACGAGCGGCGGGAACCGGCACCGCCCGGGGAGGTGTGGGGAGTTCCGGCCCCTTCGCGAACGAGGGAGCCGGTGCGCTTTGGCGCGTGCTCAGGCGACGTGCTGGCGCGGTTCGGTGCGCGCCCGGAACTGGCCGCGCTGCTGTTCGCGCAGCGCATAGGCCTTCAGGCGTCCGGCTTCCTTGATGTAGCCATAGCCGCGTATCAGTTCAGGGTAGCTCAGCCAGCGCTGGGCGGTTTCGATATTGTCCGCGTTCAGGTGTTCGCAGACCTCGGCCAGGTCGGCCAGGTAATCCTCGATGCCCTGGCGTTCGTGGCGGCGTTCCTGACTGTAGCCGAACACGTCCAGCGGCGTGCCGCGCAGGCCGCGCAGCCGCGCCAGGAAGCGGAACAGCGTCATGGTGGAAGGCCCGAAACGGCTCTTGATGGGCTGGCCCTGGCTGTTCTTGCGTCCCAGGATGGGCGGCGCCAGATGATACTGGATCTGATAGTCCGTGCCCGGTTCTCCGGCGAACTGGGCGCGCAGCTTGTCCAGGAAAGCCGGGTCGGTATAGAGGCGCGCGACTTCGTACTCGTCCTTGTAGCTCATCAGCCTGGCCAGTTGAGTGGCAGCCGTGCGGGTCAGGGGCAGGGACTTGTCCAGCCCCAGCCGGGCTTCGCGCGCCAGCAGGGGGTCGATGGCGTCGCGGTAGCGCTGGGCCCAGTCCGGATTCTGGTAGGCGCTCAGGTGGGCCTCCATCCGCTTGACCAGGGACTGCACGGTTTCGGGAAAGGCGACGGGGCGGGCGCTGGGCTCCGAGCCTTCCATCAGCGCCTGCATGCCGCGCGCGGCGGCCAGCCGGCCCCATTGGAAGGCCTGGCGGTTGGCTTCCACGGCCACGCCGTTCAGTTCGATGGCGCGCAGCAGGCTGTTCATCTGCAGCGGAATCCAGCCGCGCTGGAAGGCGTAGCCCAGCAGGATGGGATTGGCGTAGATGGCGTCGCCCATCACGTGCACGGCCAGGGCGTTGGCGTCCAGGTAGCGGGTGTGGCTGCCGATGGCGTTCTCGATGTCGGTGCAGGCCGTCTTCAGAGGGAACTTCCAGTGCGCGTTGCCGATCAGGTCCGAGGTCGGGCTGGCGGCGGTGTTGATGATGGCGCGGGTCTGGTCGCGGCTCACGCGGCTCAGCACTTCGGTGGAGGCGCTGACCAGGGCGTCGCTGCCGATGAGCAGCGACGCTTCGCCCGTGGGCACGCGGGTGGCGTGCAGCAGGTCGGGATGGCGGGCGATCTGGACGTGGCTGAGCACCGCGCCGCCCTTCTGGGCCAGGCCGGCCATGTCCAGGACCGTGACGCCCTTGTTCTCCAGATGGGCCGCCATGCCCAGCAGGCCGCCGACGGTGATGACGCCGGTGCCGCCTATGCCCGCGATCAGGATGCCGAAGGTCTTGTCCAGCTCAGGCAGCACGGGCAGGGGCAGGTCCGTCAGGTGGAAGGACTCCAGCGAGCGGCCCTTGGCCTGCGGCTTGCGCAATTGAGCGCCTTTCAGCGTGACGAAGCTGGGACAGAAGCCGTTCACGCAGGAGAAGTCCTTGTTGCACGAGGACTGGTTGATGGTGCGCTTGGTGCCCAGCGGCGTTTCCAGGGGCTCCACGGACAGGCAGTTGGATTTGACCGAGCAGTCGCCGCAGCCTTCGCAGACCGTGTCGTTGATGAAGGCGCGCAGGGCGGGATCCGGGTAGGTGCCTTTCTTGCGGCGGCGGCGTTTCTCGGTGGCGCAGGTCTGGTCGTAGACCAGCACCGTGGTGCCCGGAATGTCGCGCAGCTCGCGCTGGACGCGGTCCAGTTCGTCGCGGTGGTAGACAGGCGGATTGCCGGCCAGGCTCACGCCCTTGAATTTTTCCGGCTCGTCGGTGACCACCACGATCTTCTTGGCGCCTTCGGCATGGACCTGGGCAATCACGTCCGTGACCTTGAGCACCCCGTCCACCGGCTGACCGCCCGTCATGGCCACGGCGTCGTTGTACAGGATCTTGTAGGTGATGTTGGAGTTGGCGGCGATCGAGGCGCGTATGGCCAGGATGCCGGAGTGGAAGTAGGTGCCGTCGCCCAGGTTGGCGAAGACGTGTTTTTCCTTGGTGAAGGGCTGCTGGCCTATCCAGGCCACGCCTTCCCCGCCCATGTGGCTGAAGGTGGAAGTGCTGCGGTCCATCCAGATCGTCATGTAGTGGCAGCCTATGCCGGCCATGGCGCGCGAGCCTTCGGGCACGCGGGTGGACGTGTTGTGCGGACAGCCGGAACAGAACCAGGGCTTGCGCTCGGCGGTCACGCGCGGCACGCGGGCTTCGCGGTCCTTGGCGTCCAGGATGGCCAGGCGCGCCTGGATGCGGGCGCGCAGCTCGTCCGGAATGTCCATGGTGTTCAGGCGGCGCGCGATGGCGCGCGCAATGACGGCGGGGGACAATTCGCCCTGCGCGGGCAGCAGCCAGGGCGAGCGCGGCATGGACCATTCGCCGCCGCCGTGTTCGGTCTCGTCGAACTTGCCGTAGATCTTGGGGCGCACGTCGTCGCGCCAGTTGTACAGCTCCTCCTTCAGGGCGTACTCCAGGATCTGGCGCTTTTCTTCGATGACCAGGATTTCCGTCAGGCCGGTGGCGAACTGGCGCGCATCCTGCGCGTCCAGCGGCCAGATGCAGCCGACCTTGAGCAGGCGTATGCCCAGCTCGGAGCACAACTGATCGGACAGGCCCAGGTCGGCCAGCGCCTGGCGGGTGTCCAGATAGGCCTTGCCGGCGGTCATGATGCCAAAGCGCGCCTGCGGGGAGTCGATTTCAATACGGTTGAGCTTGTTGGCGCGCACGTAGGCCAGGGCGGCATACCACTTGTGGTTCATCATGCGCGCTTCCTGGACCAGCGGCGGGTCCGGCCAGCGTATGTTCAGCCCGTCGGCGGGCAGGTCCTCGATCTGCGGCAGCACGATCTGCACGCGCTCCGGATCCAGGTCCACCGAGGCGTTGGATTCGACCACTTCCGTGACGCACTTGAGCGCCACCCACAGGCCCGAGAAGCGGCTCATGGCCCAGCCGTGCTGGCCGAAGTCCAGATATTCCTGCACATTGGCCGGATACAGCACGGGAATGCCGGCGGCCGCGAAGACGTGTTCGGACTGGTGGGCCACGGTGGAGGATTTGGCGCCGTGGTCATCGCCCGCCAGCACCAGCACGCCGCCGTGGCGCGAGCTGCCGGCGGAGTTGGCGTGCTTGAGCACGTCCATGGAACGGTCCACTCCCGGCCCCTTGCCATACCACATGCCGAACACGCCGTCGTACTGGGCGCCGTCGTACAGATTGGTCTGCTGGCTGCCCCAGACCGCCGTGGCGGCCAGGTCCTCGTTCAGCCCCGGCTTGAAGACGATGTCGTGTTCCTTCAGGTGCTTGTCGGCCTGCCAGAATGCCAGGTCCAGGCCGCCCAGCGGAGAGCCCCGGTAGCCTGATACAAAGCCGGCCGTGTTCAGGCCGGCGCGCCGGTCGCGTTCTTTCTGCAACATGGGCAGGCGCACCAGCGCCTGGGTGCCGCTCATGTAGGCGCGCCCCTGTTCGATAGTGTATTTATCGTCCAGCGACACGGACTCCAACATGGCCTTGTGGGGCTTGTTGAGTGGAGCATTCATGGTTTTGTCTCCTGCAGGAATTGTGTTCGTGCAAGTTGTCGTAATTATGGCTTTAGTCTAGTGAAGCTTTTTGCTATCGTAAAATCAAATTTACGTGTATCTGATATCTGAAAAACGGATGGCCCATGAAACACGAAGTGACCTTGCGGCAGTTCCGATATTTCATCGCCGCCGCCGTGAGCGGCCAGTTCTCGGCGGCCGCCGAGGCGGAGAACGTTTCCCAGTCGGCGATCAGCAATGCGGTGCAGAGCCTGGAGCGGCGCCTGAACGCTCCCTTGTTCGAGCGCCTGCCGCACGGCGTGGCGCTTACGCCCCAGGGGCAGGTTTTCTTTCATCATGCCCACCACGTGCTGGACGCCGTCAATGACGCGCTCAATCATGCCGATCTGAAGCGGCAGAACATCAGGGGCCAGATCCACGTGGCCGCCGGCTATACCGTTCTGGGCTATTTCCTGCCCGACCTGCTCAGCCGCTTCAAGCACAGCTACCCGAATATCGACATCGCCCTGGCGGACATGGAGCGTCCGGCCATGGAGCAGGCTCTGCAACGCCAGGAGATCGACCTGGGCATAGGGCTGCTGTCCAACATCGCTCACCTGGAGCAGTACGGTCACCACCGCCTGGCCAGTTCGCGCCGGCGGCTGTGGGTGTCCGACCAGCACGCGCTGGCGCGCGAATCCAGCGTGACGCTGGCGCAGATCAATGAGCAGCCTTATATCCTGCTGACGGTGGATGACGCGGACACGGCCGCGGCACGCCATGGGGGGCAGGGCGCCTTTCCGGAGCGGGTGGCCATGAAGACGCGTTCGCTGGAGGCGGTGCGGGGCCTGGTGGCCTACGGATTCGGGGTCAGCATCCTGTCGGACATGGTCTACCGGCCCTGGTCGCTGGAAGGCAAGCGCATCCATGCGGTCAGCATCAGCGATCCGGTCGAGCCCATGGAAGTGGGCCTGCTCTGGCCCCGGGGACGCGAGCCCATCGGCCTGGTGGCGCTGTTCCAGCGCTTCCTGATCCAGGCCTGCGAGCAGGACATGGCCCGCGCCAGCCTGGGAGGGCGGCGCGGGGGCGGTCTGCTCTAGAGAGCGCTAGGGAACCAGGGCCAGGCCGATGCGGAACTGGCCGGGGCTGCGTTCGCGGTAGCCCAGCATGGTTTCGGCGTAGCCGGAGAAATACTGGCCGTACAGGTAGCCGTTCATGTTCAGCGGCGTGCGCTTGAGCGGCCAGGCGATCGAGATCTCCTTGGTCTCGCGTCCCTGCGAGGCGCGGTTGTACAGGCCCGACAGCACCAGCCCGTTGTCCTGGGCGTAGCGCAGGCGCCAGTCCACACGGCCGCGGTAGTCCGCCCAGTCGTCGTTCTCGCCCATGAATACATAGTGCTTGACGCGCGGCGCGAAGGTTAGCGTGCCGCCGTGATCGAAGCGGTAGTTGAACTCAGGCTGGATGAAGAAATCGTTCATGGAGCGCGAATCGGCGCCCGCCTTGCCGTTGGAGGCGTGCTCGTAGCCCGTGGCCAGCCCCAGGAAGACGCTCTTCTGTTCGGATTCCCAGATGGAGTCCTTGCGCCAGAACAGGCTGGGGTTGTAGGTGGTGTCCACGAAGGGCTTTGAATCCGAGTGCAGGTCCCAGAGCGCGGTCTGCGTGTAGCCAAGGTAGAAGTGGTCGTAGAAGCGCGGATTGTTGGGATCCGACGGCGAATGCAGGCGGTACTTGAAGCTCAACTGGAAGCGCGCATTGTTGCCGTCCTTGTTGCCGACCACGAAATAGGTGGGGTCGTGCGCGGAGATCGCGTTGCGGAAATTCTCGAAGCTGGACGTCGCCGGGCGCAGTCCCTGGCCGCTGTTGATCGCGGGGCCGTGTTCGGAGGCGCCTGCGGCGGCCACCAGGGCCGCCGGCAGCGCCGGGTCGGGGGAACGCGGATTGCCGCTGGCGCCCGCGTCGACCACCGCAGCCACGGCCGGCGTGGAGGTGATGGGGCTGTTGCCCTGGGAGTTGGTGTCCAGCGCCAGCATGACGCGCTCGCCTTCGATGTTGACGGCCTGCAGGCCTTTCAGGCCGTTGGGCACGACGGCGCGCCAGCTGTAGGCGGTGAAATTGTTGACTGGAATCGAGGCCTGGCGGTTTGGCGTCTCCAGTTCGGCCAGGCTGCGCACCACATTGCCTGCGTTGTCGCGCCACTGCAATACCAGGTTGCGCGGGGCGGTCCAGGTCATGAGGCTGCCGGTGTCGTTGAACACCAGCGCGTCGATGTTGACGCTTTCGCCCGAGCTGGCGTGCACCTGGCGCAGCTGGTAATTGACGCCCGCCTGCGCGGTGCCGAGGGCGGCTCCCAGCACGATGAACGGGGCGGCAAGGAGAAACGGGTGTTTGCGTTGGGTCTTCGTCGTCTGCATGGCTTTCCCAATGATTCTCATTTATCCGTGCACGACTGTACCATTGCAGTGCGGGAATGGTATTTGTGCCCCTGGTTTTTTACGTTCTTACGCCGGGCTTGCGTCTGGTTGCTATGCAAAAGTTGTTTTCGCGCTAAAATGCCTGATTGACCTTGGGTTGCCTTGCCCGCATGGCGTGCGCAGGCAGGGCGCCTGGGGCGAATGTTCCGCACGGCTTGCCACGGTAGCCCTTCGTCGGCCTTGCGCGTCTTCATCCTGGCGGGTGTAGCTCAGTTGGATAGAGCACAGGCCTTCTAAGCCTGGGGCCGGGGGTTCGAATCCCTCCACCCGTGCCAGCGTCACACCTCTCCCTCAGCAGTTACCCTTATCCCGCTTTCCAGTAAGCATGGTGTAAGTGTCGCCGTCTAATGTTCACCGCATAGACGCCGGAAGGCGTCTGCACAGCACCGTCGCCGGCCCTGCCAGGGCCGGTCCGGTTCAAAAGATCCGCCGGCCAATCAGGCGGTCAGAACAATACGGAGACAAAACATGCAGGATCCTCTTGTAGGCCGGATCACGGCCAATCCCCGTTATCAGAAACTGGTCAAGACCCGGCTGCGCCTGGGATGGATTCTGACCATCATCATGCTGGCGGCGTATTACAGCTACATCGGCATCATTGCGTTCGACAAGGAGCTGTTCGCCCAGCGGCTGGGCGAGGGCGTCATGACCGTGGGCATCCCCGTGGGCTTTGGCGTCATCGTGCTGGCCGTGGTCATCACCGGCATCTATGTGTGGCGTGCCAACACCAAGTTCGACGCCATGGCCCGCGAAGTCCTCGAGGAGGTGCGCAAATGAAGCATTCCCTTCTTCGTTCCGGGCTGGCGCTGGGGCTGCTGCTGGCCAGCCCCGTCCTGATGGCGGCCGGCGGCGATCTGGGCGAGCTGCAGAAGCAGGCCACCAACTGGACGGCCATCGCCATGTTCGGCGTCTTCGTGCTGGCTACCCTGTGGATCACCAAATGGGCGGCTGCGCGCACCAAATCCGTGTCCGACTTCTATACGGCCGGCGGCGGCATCACGGGCTTTCAGAATGGCCTGGCCATTGCCGGCGACTACATGTCCGCGGCCTCCTTCCTGGGGATCTCGGCGGCCGTCATGATCAACGGCTACGACGGCCTGATCTACTCCATCGGCTTTCTGGTGGGCTGGCCCGTCATCACCTTCCTGCTGGCGGAGAAGCTGCGCAACCTGGGCAAGTTCACCTTTGCCGACGTGGCCGCCTACCGTTTCCGCCAGGGCCCCATCCGCGCCTTCGCGGCTTCGGGCACGCTGGTGGTGGTGCTGTTCTACCTGATCGCGCAGATGGTGGGCGCGGGCCAGTTGATCAAGCTGCTGTTCGGCCTGGAGTACTGGGTGGCCGTGGTGCTGGTGGGCGTGCTGATGATGGTCTACGTGCTGTTCGGCGGCATGACGGCCACGACCTGGGTGCAGATCATCAAGGCCGGCCTGCTGCTGTTCGGCGCTTCCTTCATGGCCATCATGGTGCTGGCGCAATACGGCTTCTCGCCTGAAAAGCTGTTCGCCGCCGCCGTGCAGGTCAAGACCGAGTCCGCCCTGGCCGCCGGCAAGGACGCGGCCCAGGCGTCGAGCATAGGCCAGGCCATCATGGGGCCGGGCAATTTCATCAAGGATCCGATCAGCGCCATCTCCTTCGGCATGGCCCTGATGTTCGGCACCGCCGGCCTGCCCCACATCCTGATGCGCTTCTTCACCGTGCCTGATGCCAAGGAAGCGCGTAAATCGGTGTTCTGGGCCACGACCTGGATCGGCTACTTCTACATCCTGACCTTCATCATCGGCTTTGGCGCCATCGTGCTGGTGTCCACCAATCCCAAGTTCCTGGAAGCCACGGGCGAGCTCATCGGCGGCTCCAACATGGCGGCCGTGCACCTGGCCGATGCGGTGGGCGGCGACATCTTCCTGGGCTTCATGTCGGCCGTGGCCTTCGCCACCATCCTGGCCGTGGTGGCCGGCTTGACCCTGTCGGGCACCTCGGCCGTATCGCACGACTTGTACTCGACCCTGATCAAGAAGGGCGACGCCAGCAACGAAGAAGTGCTGCGCGTCTCGCGCATCACCACCCTGATCCTGGGCGTGATCGCCGTGCTGCTGGGCATCCTGTTCGAGAAGCAGAACATCGCCTTCATGGTGTCGCTGGCCTTCGCCATCGCCGCCTCGGCGAACTTCCCCGTGCTGTTCCTGTCCATTCTGTGGAAGGGCTGCACGACGCGCGGCGCCACCATAGGCGGATTCCTGGGCCTGTTCACCGCCCTGATCCTGACCCTGCTCTCGCCCTCGGTCTGGGAAGCCACCCTGGGCAATCCCGCAGGCTCCTCGCCGTTCCCCTATGCCTCGCCCGCCTTGTTCTCCATGCCTCTGGCCTTCGTCGCCATCTGGCTGTTCTCGGTGCTGGACAACAGCCCGCGCGCCCAGATCGACCGCGATGGCTTCGCGGCGCAGTCCGTGCGCTCCGAAACCGGCATAGGCGCGGCTGCGGCTTCTTCGCACTGACCACGCGCCTTCGCGACAGCCTCGCCGTTCACGGCGAGGCCAGGCGGGGCGATATCGTTCTTCAACCGTGCTCCGGAAGGCGTCCGCAGGGCGCCTTCAGCAGTGTGCCCCGAGCTTTACAGGCGGACGGGCTTCCCGCCGGCGTGACTACGAGTCGCGCCGGTTTTTTTTTTGCTGCTGGATGAGCAAAGCCCCCCGGCCGGGGGGCTTTGGATTCATGCGCTCAAACGGGACGCTGCGTTCTTTTCAGGCCTGCGGCAAGCCGTCGAAGCGTTCATAGAAATAGGGAGCCGCTTCGGGAGCATGCTCGTCTTCGGCGCGCAGCGTGGCCAGGATGTACTGTTCGGCCTTGCCGCAGACCTGGCGGTAGATGTCCCGGCACAATTCGTAAGCCTGTTTGCCCGCCCAGCCGGCCGGCAGCAATTCGATGGGCAGCTGAGGGTCGTGCAGCTGGATGCGGCGGAACTCGTGGATCAGCAGCGTGCGCACGACGAAAGCCTGCTCGTCGCTGTAGCGCCGGTCGCCGGCCAGCAGCTCGCGCACGGGCGCAAAGCGCCGGATGAATTCGCCGTAGCCTTTGGCCACCAGGGCCAGGTCCCAGCTTTCTTCGATCAATTGCGCCAGCGGGCGGGTTTCGGGCAGCTCGGCCGGCTCCAGCTTGGCCACGTAGACCTGGGCGCTCGCCTGGGCCGCCTGCAGGATGTAGTCCAGTATGGTGTGGTCCGGATTGGGGTGCAGGAAGGCCGTGGGCGACAAGGCGCAGAAACCTTCCCACAGCAGTTCCTTGCGCAGGTCGGCGCGCTGCTTGGAATTCATCATCAGGCCCGGCAGGCTGAACACCAGCGTCCATTTGCCGTTCCAGGCCAGGTAGGTGGGCGTGTAGATGCGCTGGTAGGCGTGCTCGAAGCGCCGGCTGGCCTCGGGACGCAGGGTGTACTGGCTGCGCCGGCCTTCGCGCTGCGCGCTGAGCCAGCCTTCCTCGGCCAGACGGTAGACGCTGGTGCGCACCAGGCGATCGCTGATGCCGAAGGGAGCCAGCAGCTGGATCAGGCTGCCCAGCCACAGCTTGCCGCCGTGCGGACGGATGACATCGCCAAACAAGGTCATGACCAGGGATTTGGCGCGCGGAGGACGAGATTCCAGATGGTGGGCGGCCCAATGGGCCAGGTCGCGGTAGGGAAGGTCGGACATTGTTCTATTGTTTTTGTAAGGGCCAGGGCTTGTTAACGATCTCCTTGAAGCTCGTCAACAGGTCCCGGAGGCTGAAGTCGGGTGGATCGCCTGCCTTGCCAGGCCTGTTTCTGCCTGGATTATAAAGCGCCTGCCCGCTCTCTACCTGAAACTGGCGAGGGTTTATATGGATTTTCTGATTTTCTATCGCCAAGCCATTCATGTTAGGGTGGAGCCCTGCGCGCGCTGATGGCGACGGTGCAACTCGAAACCAAACTGACGAGCCGATGGTTATGACTCAACTCAATACCGCAGAAGTGACTCTCGAACGCGAAGGCGATCAGGTCTTCATCACCTTGTCCAACCCGGGCAAGCTCAATGCGCTGACCGTATCCATGTGGGGGCAGTTGCAGGCCCACATGAAGACCGTCTCGCAGGATATGGACGTGCGCGCGGTCATCATTCGCGGCGCCGACCGCCAGTTCGCCGCCGGCGCGGACGTCAGCGAATTCCAATATGTCCGCACCGACCTGGACAGCGTGATGCACTATCACACCAAGGTGCTTGCGCCGGCGCTCCAGGAGATCGCCAATTGCCCGCATCCGGTCATTGCGCAGATCGAAGGCGTATGCGTGGGTGAAGGTCTGGAGATTGCGGTGCAGTGCGACCTGCGCATTGCGGGCCAGAGCGCCCGGTTCGGCGCGCCGACCAACAAGCTGGGCCTGCCCATGGCTCCTGAGGAAATCCGCACCCTGTTGTCCCTGGCCGGGCCGGCCGTGACGCGCGAGCTGCTGCTGGAAGGGCGGGTGTTCAGCGCGGCCGAAGCCAAGGAAAAAGGCTTGCTGACCCGCATCGTGGACGACGGCGAAGTGGCCGAGGAAGTCGCTCGCGCGGCCGCCCGCATCTGCGATGGCGGCCCGCTGGCGGCGCGATTGAACAAGCAGATGATCAACCGTCTGCTCAAGAGCGACGCGCCCTTGAGCATAGGAGAGATGCACGATTTCTTCCGCTACGCCGAGACCAAGGATCACCAGGAAGGCGTGCGCGCCTTCCTGGCCGGCGAGTCGCCGACCTTCACGGGCGACTGAGGCCGCGCGCCCGGATCTTTACAGGTAGGGGCTGGCCAGCCAGATCAGGCGGTTGCGCAGGCGCTTGCCGAAGGGGATCGCTCCCAGCGATTCCAGGCTGACGGCCTGCGCGTCTTCGATTTCCTTGTCGATCAGGTTCTGGATGTGGCGCGCGGTTTCGCGGCTGTATATTTCCACGTCCAGCTCGAAGTTCAGGCGCAGGCTGCGCGGGTCCAGGTTTGACGAGCCCACGTAGGACCAGGCGCCGTCGATGGTGATGAGCTTGGAATGGTTGAACGGGCCGCTGGCGCGCCAGACCCGGCAGCCGGCGCGCAGCACCTGGTCCAGCTGCGCCGTCATGGCGTAGTTCACCAGGCGCAGAT
Organism: Pseudomonadota bacterium; assembly: GCA_023425645.1. Lineage (GTDB taxonomy): Bacteria > Pseudomonadota > Gammaproteobacteria > Burkholderiales > Burkholderiaceae_B > Alcaligenes. The sequence goes on along the minus strand of JAFACG010000017.1, from coordinate 21,185 downwards.
TGTTCTGTCCCGGAATCACGATATCCACTTGAATGCCGCGTCGGGCGGCGGTGTTCAGCGCACCCAGCAGGATCTGGTCGGGCAGGAAATAAGGCGACTGGATGCGGATGTGACGCTGTGCCACCGCGAAGGCGCCCAGCAGCATGTGATGCGTGCTGGCCATGAACCGGTCCGGGCCGGTGCAGATGCAGCGCGCCGGCACGTGCGGCTTGGGCGCCTGCCAGTTGTCCGCGCACCATTGCGAATGCGGCAGCGCTTCGCGGGTGGTGAACTGCCAGTCGTGCGCGAAGGAGGCGGCCAGCTGCACCACGACAGGGCCTTCCAGGCGGAAATGCGTGTCGCGCGACGGATGGCCGCCCGTGTATTGCGCCATGAAGCTCTCGCGCAGGTTCATGCCGCCGGTGAAGCCGATGGCGCCGTCCACGATCAGCAGCTTGCGGTGGCTGCGCAGATTGGCATAGGGCATGCGCATGAACCCCAGCGGATTGGTCATGAACAGCGCGCAGCGTATGCCTTCGCGGCGCAGCAGGCGCACCACGGGAATGCGCGAATACTTGGCGCCTATGGCGTCCACCAGCACGCGGATCTGGACGCCGCGCTGATGCGCCTGGGCCAGGGCCTGGACGAATTCGCGCCCCAGCCGGTCGCTGTCGAAGATATAGCTTTGCAGGGCGATGGTGCTGCGGGCTTCGCGTATGGCCTGCAGCATGGCGGGATAGGCCTGGTCGCCGCCGTCCAGCACCTGCACATTGTTGCCGTTGCGAAGCTGGCTGCGGCTGACCCGGTCGCCCAGTATCTGCAGGGAGCGGAACTGCGGACCGGCCAGCGGGCCGACGTCGGACACCGGCGGGTACAGATAGGAGACCTGCTCGCGAAAGACCTCGGCGCCGTGCTCGAGCAGGTTCTGCCGGCGCACCCGGTTGATGCCGGCGATCAGGTACAGGAAAGGGCCGAGCAGCGGCGACATGACGATCACGCCCACCCAGCTGATGGCGGCGCGCACGTCGTTCTTGGTCATGGCGGCATGGATGGCCGCCGAAGCGCCGAGCACCACGCTCAGGCCCAGAGCCAGATGCGGCCAGTAGTCCTGGAGCAGGGCGCGCAGATGGATCAGGTGTTCCTGCATGCGGACTCGCGGGACGTGTCGTTGCCCGGCAGGGCCGGGCGTTGATAAAGGGCTTGCGTCCAGGCCGGATTGGGCCGGCCCTGGCCCGCGGGTTTCTGCAGGCGCGAGGGCGCGCGCCAGACGCCGCCGCCTATGCCGGGCGAGGGCTCCACGCCATACCAGTACCATTGGCCGTCTTCATCCTGGGCCAGCCAGTCCCAGCCTGCCGGCGCCTGATCCCAACAGGGAAAGCCGTATTCCATACGCATGCCTCCAGGAAATGGGGACAGACTAGGGTATAAGAAAGTATCGCTTTGTGCCAGTTTCCGAGGTTCGGTGAAAGGGGCGGGGCGGCCGTTGGTCCGGTGCGGGAACAGTTTGTCCGGCGTGCAGATGCACGAGCGGCCCGGCTCTGCTACGATGAACGGACGCAAAAAAGCCCGCTCAGTGGGCGGGCTTTTCAGATGCGTGCACCATTTCCGATTCTTGTCACCAAAGCAGGAGAAAGAAAAGTACGGGAAACAGCGTGTTTAGTGGGGTGACCGATGGGACTCGAACCCACGACAACCGGAATCACAATCCGGGACTCTACCAACTGAGCTACGGTCACCACTGTACTGCTGATCGCTTTTTTACTCTTGGCCTGCGGGCCTTGATGTAAAAAAGCTATTCTAGCATGGCTTTTTTGGAAAGTGCAATACTTGCGTTCGCATTTCTCCTTCCGGATACGCAAGCGATCTTGCCGCGCTGCGCAAGCATCAGGTTTAATCATCCTCCCAATAATAAAGGAAGCGCGATATGTCTCAGTTATTCGTCGTTCATCCCGAGAATCCCCAGCCACGCGCCATGGCCCAGGCCGCCGAGCTGCTGGCCAAAGGAGGGCTGGTCGCCATTCCCACCGACTCCAGCTATGCCGTGGTGGCGCGCCTGGATGACAAGTCCGCCGCGGAAAGCCTGCGGCGCCTGCGCGGCCTGGATGAGCGCCACCACCTGACTCTGCTGTGCCGCGACCTGGCCGAGATCAGCCTGTTCGCCAAGGTCGACAATCCTCAATACCGACTCTTGAAAATGGCCACGCCCGGCCCCTGGACCTTCATCCTGGAAGCCACCAAGGAAGTGCCGCGCCGCGTGTCGCACCCGTCGCGCAAGACCATAGGCATACGCGTGCCCGGTCAGAATGTGGCCCTGGCGCTGATCGAGCAGGCGGGCAGCCCGCTGATTTCCACCACCCTGATCCCAGAGGGCGAGGACGAACCCCTGAACGACGCCCAGGAGATCCTGGAGCGTTATGCCCATCAATTGGCGGCCGTGGTCGACGGCGGCCCTTGCCCCCTGCAGGCCACCACCGTCATCGACCTGACCGGCGCGACTCCCGAGGTGCTGCGCCGCGGCTCGGGCGATCCGTCCTTGCTGGGCCTGTCCTGACCGCGGGCGGCAGGAAAAAATTCGCGCCCGCACGCGCATTCGTGTTTCAATCCTGAACCTGGGGCAGCGCTTGCTGTCCAATCCAGACGGCCGGACCCGCCGGCGGCAAGCCCGCCGCTAAGCTAGCCAGGCGGGCCGGCCGCTTGCCCGGAATCAGGATTGCCATGGATTCACTCATACAGACAATTACTGTCTACGCCTTGCCGGTCATTTTCGGCATCACCCTGCATGAAGCCGCGCACGGTTACGTGGCGCGCATGTTCGGCGATCCCACCGCCATGCTGGCCGGCCGCATCAGCCTCAATCCCTTGCGCCACATCGACCCGGTGGGCACCATCGTGGTGCCCCTGGTGCTGCTGCTGAGCAGCTCGCTGATGGGCATGGGCGGCATCCTGTTCGGCTGGGCCAAGCCGGTGCCGGTCGACTGGGGACGCCTGCGCAACCCCAAGCGCGACATGCTGTGGGTGGCCCTGGCCGGGCCGGGCTCCAATCTGCTCATGGCCATCCTGTGGGTGTTCTATGCTCACCTGATGGTGGCGATCGGGCAGGGCGACAGCGCGTTCTGGATGGGCATGGCCATCGCCGGCGTACAGGTCAATCTGGTGCTGATGGCCCTGAATCTCCTGCCTCTGCCGCCCCTGGACGGCGGGCGGGTGGTCTTCAGCCTGCTGCCCGATCGACTCGCCTATCCATATTCGCGCATCGAGCCCTACGGGATGATCATCCTGATCGTGCTGATGTTCACCGGCGTGCTCTGGACCCTGATGCGCCCCTTGATCGCGCTGGGCGAGGGCGTGTTGAAATGGTTCTTATGATTTGACCGCTTATCCGTTAAACTTGTAGGTCAATATTTTTTTCGGCTGTTGCGCCTTAAATCCGGAGATTCTTCTCATCATGGCAAGTTCGGACTCTGCTATTTCCAACCTTCAGGGCAGTATGGTTGCCCTTGTCACACCCATGGATCCCGATGGGGGTCTGGATTTTGCCGCCTACCGAAAACTGATCGACTGGCACATCCAGGAAGGAACCAATGTGCTGGTGGTCGTGGGCACCTCGGGCGAATCGCCCACCGTGTCCGTGGATGAGCATGCCGAACTGATCAAGGTGGCCGTCGAGCACGCCGCCGGCCGCATTCCGGTCGTGGCCGGCGTGGGCGGCAACTCCACCCGCGAAGCCATCGAACTGTCCCGCCATGCGCTGGAAGTGGGCGCGGACGCCGGCCTGTCCGTCGTGCCTTACTACAATCGTCCCACCCAGGAAGGCCTGTACCAGCATTTCCGCAGCATCGCCGAGGCGGTGGAACTGCCCCAGCTGCTGTATAACGTGCCCGGCCGCACCGTGGCCGACCTGAGCAACGCCACCGTGCTGCGCCTGGCCCAGATTCCCAACATCATCGGCATCAAGGACGCCACCGGCGACCTGGCGCGCGGCGGCCTGCTGCTGCGCGACGCGCCCGAGGACTTCCTGGTCATCAGCGGGGACGACCCGACCGCCGCCTCCTACATCCTGCTGGGCGCGCGCGGCAATATTTCGGTCACCGCCAACGTGGCGCCGCGCCTGATGAGCCAGCTGTGCCGCGCCGCGCTGGACATGGACGTGCCCACCGTGCGCCGTCTCAATGCCCAGCTGGCCGAGCTGAACAAGAACTTGTTCGTCGAGGCCAATCCCATTCCCGTGAAATGGGCGGTTGCAGAAATGGGCCTTACTCAGCTCGGTTATCGTTTACCATTGACGCCGTTGAGCCAGCAGTACCATGATTTATTGCGCCAATCCTTGAAAGTTGCGGATCTGATTTCATGATAGTTAAGCCAGCTAGTAAGAGCCTGATCGGCTTGTCCTTGAGCCTGTTGGTCCTGTCGGGGTGTTCCTCCGTGGACCAGATCCTGGGCAAGGAGGAGTCCATTGACTACAAGAGCACCGTGGCGGGCGATCCCCTGAGCATTCCTCCGGATCTGACCCAGGCCAATCGCGATGCCCACTACCGCGCCCCGGAAGGCGTCACCTCCTATTCCCAGTACGCGCAGGGCCGCAGCGCCCAGCAGGCCACCGGCGGCGCCGACCAGGTCCTGCCGCAGGCCGCGGGCATCCAGGTCATGCGCGACGGCGATCTGCGCTGGCTGGTCATCGACCGTCCCGTGGACCAGATCTTCCCTCGCATCGTGGATTTCTGGGGCGAGCAGGGCTTCACCATCCAGTCCCAGGATCCGCGCGCCGGCCTGATCCAGACCGACTGGGCCGAGAACCGCGCCAAGATCCCCGAAAGCTGGATCCGCAGCGCCCTGGGCTCCATCATCGACCAGGTGTTCGACAGCGGCGAACGGGATCGCTTCCGCACTCGCATCGAGCGCGTGGGCAACAAGACCGAAGTCTACGTCTCGCACCAGCACATGGAAGAGACGCCCACCGCCGACGGTTCCGCCTTCAAATGGGTTTACGCCAAGGAAGATCCGGGCCTGAACGCCGCCATGCTGGCCCGCATGATGGTGTTCCTGGGGTCGGACATCGATTCCGCCCGCGAGCAGGTCGCCAACGCTTCCAAGGATCCGTCGGCCGCCCAGGTGCAGACGCTGGACGCCGCCGGCCAGGCCGAGCTGTTGCTGAACGAGTCCTTCGACCGGGCATGGCGCCGGGTCGGGGTGGCCATCGATTCGGCCGGCTTCTCCGTCGAGGATCGGGACCGTTCCGCCGGCGAGTTCTTCATCCGCTATCTGGACTCCGATACCGGCGAGAAGATCGAGCAGCAGAACATCATCGGCCGCATCTTCGGCAGCCGCAATACCGCCGAAGCCGTGCCGCTGCGCATCAAGCTGACGGGCCAGGGCAACGCCACGCGCGTGACCGTGCTGGACCAGAACGGCCAGGAGCAGACCACGCCCACGGCCAAGCGCATCATCAATGTGCTCTCGAGCAATATGCGCCCCGGCAATTGAAGCATGTACGCCGGCCGCCAAGGCCGGACGGCAGAACCCTGGCTCCCGTAGCCAGGGTTTTTTTTCGCCCGCGACAACTGGACTTTCAGTAACGATCAAAAGATAATAAGAACTATTATCGTTTGATCGTTGTGCGAGGTGTTCTCATGCTGGAACGCTACTACCGTGGATTGTTGAATTTCTGCACGCGCCTGGCTCATGGCGAAGCTGCGGCGGCCGGCGCGGGGCAGGATGCCTCCGTCCGCATGCTGGCCGTGATCCGCTCCTTGCCGCGCCGCCGGCGCGAGGCCTTCGTGCTGTATCGATTCGAAGGGCTCTCCCATGCGCAGATCGCCCTGCGCATGAATACATCGCGGCGCATGGTGCGGGAGCATGTGCGCATGGCCATGCTGGCGTGCCGCCAGAGCCAATGGGCGCAGCCCCGGCCCGGTGCGGGCCATCAGAGTCCCATGCGCCGTGGCTGAGCAGCATGACGACGAGCGCGTCAGGCGCATCGACGCACAAGCGCTGGAATGGCTGCTGAAACTGAACGATGACGCCGATGCCCGCAGCGAATCAGCTTTCCGGGCCTGGCTGCATATCGACCCCGATCATGAAGCCGCCTACGCGCGCTGGCGCCGGGAGTGGGAAGCCCTGGAGGGCATCAGCGCCGAACAACGGCTTGCTCTGCGTCCGCAGCCTGCCGGCAAAAATGCGGCGCCTTGCGGATGGCTGCGGCGCGTGCAGGATGTCTGCGCCGACTTCTGGCTGGCGCATCCTGCCCGGCGCCTGGCGCTGGGCGGGGCCCTGTGCCTGCTGGCGGGGTTGTTCATTCTGGGGGGATTGGGGCGCTACCTGGGCTAGCGAGGACGCGGCGTCCCGCGTTCAGCCCGCCCAGGGATGGCTCAGATGTCCGGCTGCCTGGCGGATGCGCTCGTCCAGGTCCGGCGCGTTCAGGCGCGGTATGACGCCCAGGCAGGGGCCGGGCAGATAGTCGCGCAGGCTTTGCAAATTGGCTTGCGCGTGCAGCAGGTCCGCATCGATCTGGTTGCCAACCCAGCCCAGCAGGCGCAGGCCGGCGGCGCGTATGGCCTGGGCGCTGAGCAGGGCGTGGTTGAGCGCGCCCAGGCGCAAGCCCACTACCAGGATCACCGGAAGATTCAGGGCTTGCGCCAGGTCGGCGCCGGTCCGGCCCGCGCCCAGCGGCACCATGAAGCCGCCCACGCCTTCCACCACCATGTAGTCGGCCTGCTCGCGCAGCGCCTGGAAATTCGCCTGGATACGCCGCGGGTCCAGGGTCACGCCGTCCCGGGCCGCCAGAATGTGCGGCGCCGCCGCCTGCTGGAACAGGTAGGGCGTGAGCAGGTCGGGGTCGCCCCGCACGCTGGAGTGCCGCGCCAGGGCCTGCACGTCTTCATTGTGCAGGCGTCCCGCTATCCATTCGGCGCCGGAAGCGATGGGCTTCATGCCCAGGCTGCGTGCGCCCTGGCCGGCCAGCAGGCGAAGCAGGGCGGCGCTGACCAGGGTCTTGCCGATCTCGGTGTCCGTGCCTGTCACGAAGCAGGCGTTCATGCGTACTCCTTCAGCAGCGCGTGCAGTCCCGACAGCAGGTGATCGGTCTCGGCTTGCTGCCACAGGTAGCCCGGCATCACATAGACGGTGTCGGCGATGGGGCGCAGCAGCAGGCCCTGCTGCATGGCAGACCGGTAGAAACGGCGGGCAAAGCCCAGGTGGTCGCAGCGCGCCGGGCCGGCGTCCAGCTCGAAAGCCCAGATCATTCCGCAGCGGCGCAGATGGCGCATGCCGGGGTGGCGGGCGGCCAGATCCTGCAGGCCCTGGTCCAGCCTGGCGCCCAGGGCGGCCTGCAATTCAAAGACGGGCAGACGACGGAACAGCTCCAGCGTGGCCAGGGCGGCCCGGCAGGCCAATGGGTTGCCGGAATAGGAGTGCGAGTGCAGGAAGCCACGGCGCAGGTCGGCATGGTAGAAGCCCTGGTAGAGCGCATGGCTGGACAGCACCACGGACAAGGGCAGCGTGCCGCCCGTGATGCCCTTGGACAGGCACAGCAGGTCCGGCCAGATGCCGGCCTGCTCGCAGGCGAAGAAGGTGCCGGTGCGCCCGCAGCCCACGGCGATCTCGTCCAGGATCAGGTGAACCTGGTGGCGATCGCACAGCGCGCGCACGCCGCTCAGATAGGCGGGCGCATGCATGGCCATGCCGCCGGCGCACTGCACCAGGGGCTCCAGGATGACGGCGGCGATGTCGGCGTGGCTGGCCAGTACGTCTGCCAGGGAGTCCAGCGCGGCCTGGGTGACGGCTTCATGCCCGTCCGGGTGCGGCGCCTGGCGCAGGTCCGGACTGGCCGCGGTATAAGCCGTCGCCAGCTGTTCGCCATAGTGTTCCCGAAAGAGCGGCACATCCGTCACGGCCAGCGCGCCCAGGGTTTCGCCGTGGTAGCCCTGCCGTATGCCGACGAAGCGGTGTTTGCGGCTCTGGCCTTGATTGCGCCAGTACTGGACGCTGAGCTTCAGGGCGACTTCCACGGCGGAGGCGCCGTCGCTGCCGTAGAAGGCGTGTCCCAGCTGGTTGCCGGTCAGTGCGGCCAGCTGTTCGGACAACTGCACCACGGGTTCGTGCGTCAGGCCGCAGAGCATGACGTGGTCCAGCGTATGCAGCTGGTCCGCCACCGCCTGCACGATATGCGGATGGCTGTGGCCGAAGAGGTTCACCCACCAGGAGCTGATGGCGTCCAGGTAGGGCTTGCCGTCCTGGTCATGCAGCCAGGCGCCCTGGGCGCGGGCGATGGCCGGCAGCGGCACGCCCTGGTCATGGTGCTGCATCTGCGTGCAGGGGTGCCAGACGGCGTCCAGGCTGCGGCGCGACAGGGAAGAGAGTTCGATCTTGCTCATGGCGTTCCGATAGGCAGGAGAAGTGATGGGCCGCCTGGCGCAGACAGTCTGCCAGGCGCAGGATGTCGTCGTCGCCGTGGGCGGCCGACAGGGATATGCGCAGGCGCGCCTGACCGCGCGGCACCGTGGGCGGGCGGATGGCCGGGACCCAGACGCCCAGGCCGGCCAGGTATTCGGACAGGATCAGGGCCGTGCGGGCGTCGCCCAGCATCAGTCTTTGTACGGGCGTCTCGGACGGGGGCAGCGGCCAGGGCAGGTCCTGCGACTGTTCGCGCAGCCGCCGGACGTGGTTCTGCAGTCTGGCGCGCTGCGGCGCGGCGCGCGTGATCAGGGGCAGGCAGGCGCGCAGCGCGGCGCAATGCGCGGGCGCCAGCCCTGTGCTGTAGACGTAGCTGCGGGCGCGCTGGGTCAGCCATTCCGCCAGGATTGCATCGCCGGCGACGAAGGCGCCGCCCAGGCCCGCGGCCTTGCCGAACGTGCCCAGGTAGACCAGTCTGCGCCGCTGCGTCTCCGTCAGCGCGAAATGTTCCGGGGCGCCCCGGCCGGTGTCGCCCAGCACGCCCAGGCCGTGGGCGTCGTCCAGGTACAGCACGGCGTCATGGCGCTCGCACAGCGCCAGTAGCTGGTCCACCGGAGCCAGCGTGCCGTCCATGCTGAAGACGCTGTCCGAGATCACCAGCTTCAGTCCGGGATGGGGGCGTGAGAGCAACGCGTCCAGCCGCTCAAGGTCCAGATGCGGATATACGCGCAGGCGGGCGCCGGACAGGCGGCTGCCGTCGATCAGGCTGGCGTGGTTCAGGCGGTCGCAGTAGATCGTGTCGCCCGGCCCGGCCAGGGCCGGGATCACGCCCAGGCTGGCCTGGTAGCCGCTGACGAACAGGCGCGCGGCCTGAAAACCGCTCCAGGCGGCCAGCTCCTGTTCCAGCGCCTGGGCTTCGGGGTGATGGCCGCAGACCAGGGGCGAAGCGGTCGCGCCGGCGGCGGCGTTCGCCAGGGCGGGCGCCAGGTCGGGGTGCAGGCTCAAGCCCAGGTAGTCATTGCCGGCGAAGCTCAGCAGCGTCCGGCCGTTGCGCTCCAGCCGCCCGTGGGGCAAAGGGCGGCAGAGCGCGCGGCGGCGCAGCAGGCCCCGGTCCTGCAGGGCGGCCAGGCCGAGCCGCAGGCGCGCTTGCAGCGCGCTCATGCCGCCATGGCCTGTCGTACGGGCAGGGATTCCCAGCCCCGGTAGGCAGGCAGGCCGAGCCGGCGGCCCCGGCCTGCAATCAGCGTGGGCAGCAGCGGCAGCAGGGCGTGCAGCGCCAGCCTGGCTTCCATTTGCACCAGGCCGGCGCCCAGGCAACGGTGTATGCCGTGTCCCAGCGACAATTCGGCCTGGTCCGGACGGTCGAAATCCAGCCGCTGCGGATCGGGAAAGACCGATGGGTCGCGGTTGGCGGCGCCCAGCAGCAGGACCAGCAGTTGCCCTTTGCGCAGGGCCTGTCCGTGCCAGCGGCAATCCTGTCCGAGTCGTCGAGCCGTGTACTGGACCGGGCTGTCATGGCGCAGGAACTCCCTGACGGCTGCGGGTATGCGCTCGGGGCGGCGGATCAGGTCCTGGCGCAGCGCGTCCTGTTCGATCAGGGTGAGCAGCATATTGCCGAGCAGGTGCCGGGACGTCTCGTAGCCGGCGAACAGCAGCATGCAGCATTGGGCAAGGCGCTCCTGCCGGCCCAGCAGGGAGAGGCTGTCGTCATGGAGCAGACGCCAGGCCAGGCCGTCTTGGGCGATATGACGGGGCGATTGCAGGCAGTCCGCCATGTCCAGCAGCGCCTCCTGCGTGTCGCGCAACAGCACGGCATCGGGGGTGGGCTGGCCGATGAAGCGCGCCAGCCGCATCGCCCAGTCCTGGAACAGCGCGACCGGCAATTCACGCAGGCCGAGCAGGTCCATCATCACCAGGGCCGGCAGGGGCCGGCAGACGTCGCGCATCAGGTCGGCGCATCCAGCGCGCAGATTGTTCTGCAGATGCTGCGCCGCTTCCCGGCAGCGGGCCCGGATGACGGGTTCCAGGGTGCGCAAGGCGTCGGGGGCGAAGACGGCGTTCAACACGCGCCGGACCCGGGTGTGGCGCGGACGGTCCAGAAAGACCAGCGTCCGGGCCATCAGGCCTTTGAAAGCCTGCAGGCGTGGAGAGGGCGGCAGAGCGGACCTGGCCACCCAGCCGCCGATGCGGCGCGCGCTCAGGTCCGGGTCACGCAGCGCCTGCTGCACGTCGGCGTGCCGATGGACCAGCCAGGCTCCGCCGCAGAAATCATGATTCCAGATCAAGGGCGGCCCCTGGCGCAAACGGGCATAGAACGCATAAGGATCAGCAACAAACTCCGCGCCGAACACGGCAAGCCTCCTGGGAAACCAAAGCCAGCGCAGGCTAGCATGCGGTCGCCGAAACAACAGCCGGCAAGCTGTATCCATTAATTGTTTGTGCTTATTTAGAACGACGTAACCAGAAGTAGATGAAAGAAGCCTTGAATAGCCTTGGCTTGAGTATCCAGTTTTTACAAATCCATGCCGGGTATCGGATCGCCCAGGGCGCCTTGCCCGCTCACATTTCGAGAGGGGACGGCGGTCCTTGCGGCCTGGTTTCAGTGATTTGCCCGGCTCCCGGTTCGGCGCCGTTCATGCTGTGCCGGACCGGGAGAGGGCGCTGGGCGGGCGGAAGGTCAGGCCAGCAGCGCATTTCGCCCCGCCAGCCGGGCGCGGTTCTGCATGTACAGCAGCTCGGAGTATTCCGAGTAGGGAGCGACCTTGCCCAGGAAGGCTTGCAGGCTGTCGCGGATCTCGCGAGCCTGGGGATCGGCGCCGTAGGTCTTGCCCAGTACGGCCCGGGAGATGTCATGCAGGCGCTGCAGCACGTCGGCGGGCAGCAGGCGGGCCTGCACGCCGTGCTTGTCGCGCAGCTCTTCGAAGGCCGCGCCGTTCCTGGCGGTCATCTCGTTGAGCATCACGATGTTGGCGAAATAGGCGCCCACCTTGAGCATCTCCTGGTGTTCGGGGCGGAGCTGTTCCCACGCCTCCAGGTTGATGATCAGGTCGAACAAGCCTTCAGGTTCATGCCAGCCCGGGAAATAGTAGTTCTTGGCCACGCGCTGGATGCCCAGGGAGCTGTCCACATAGGGTCCGGTCAGCTCGCAGGCGTCCACCGCGCCCGACTGCATGGCCTGCAGCAATTCGCCGGTGGGCATGCCGACCACGGCCACGCCGCATTCGGCCAGGATCTGGCCGGCCAGTCCGGTGACGCGGAATTTCAGCCCCTTGAGGTCGTCCAGCGAGCGGATTTCATTGCGGAACCAGCCCATGGGCTGGGTGCCGCAGTTGCCCAGCGGCAGGAACTTGGCGCCGAAGCGGCCGTAGAGCTTGTCCAGCAGTTCCTGGCCGCCGCCGAACTGCAGCCAGGCGTTCTTTTCCTGGGCAGTGGTGCCGAAGGGCATGCTCATGGCCAGGTTCATGGCGATGGACTTTCCGGCCCAGTAGCTGGGGTAGCCGTGGCCGCAGTCCAGGGTGCCGTCCAGCACGGCATCGAAAGTCTGCATCGCGGGCACGACTTCGCCGGCGCCGAAATAGTCGATCTGGAATTCGCCCTGGCTGGCCGTGTTCACGAAGTTGGCCAGCGCGATCACGGGCGTGGTGTAGCCGGGAGCGGTCTTGGTCCAGGCCATGCCCATGCGCCAGCGTACCTTGCCTTTGGCGAAGGCGGGCGCCTGGCGGCCGGCCAGAATGCCGGCCAGGCCGGCGGTGACGCCGGTCTTGAGCAGCAGGCGTCGAGCGGGAACGGTGTGGGTCATGTTTGTCTCCTGTCGTTATGGGTAGGGATGACTTCGTGTGTTCAGTAAAGGATCGAGGGCAGCCACAGCACCAGCGGCGGAAAGATCAGCAGGGCGGCGATGGCGGCCACCTGCAGCGAGATGTAGGGCATGACGCCCCGATAGGCCGTGGCGGCCGTGATGTCCTTGTAGACGCCCTGCAGGTAGAACACGGCAAAGTCGAAGGGCGGGGACAGGTAGCTGGTCTGCAGCGTGACGGCCAGCAGCACGCCGAACATCAGTGGATCCACGCCCAGCGCGATCAGGGGCGGACCGAAGATGGGGATCACGATGAAGATGATCTCGAAGGAGTCCAGGGAAAATCCCAGCACGAAGACGATGGCCAGCACCAGGACCAGCGCGCCCAGCGTGTCCCCGGGAGCCTGGGACAGCAGGTGGTGCGCCAGCTGTTCGCCGCCCAGCCCCTTGAAGACCAGCGAGAAGATGGCGGCCCCTATCATGATGGTGTAGACCATGGCGACCAGATGACCGGTGGCCAGGCAGGCCTGGCGGACCATGGACCAGTTCAGCGCCCGGCAGCCCCAGGCCATCAGGGTCGCGCCGGCCGCGCCCACGGCCGCCGACTCCGTGGGCGTGGCGATGCCGGCCAGGATGGAGCCGAGTACGGCCACGATCAGGGCAAGGGGAGCGAGCGCCTGCGTCAGTATCTGGCGGATGCTGACGGGTTCGCGTCCGGCGCCGGGCAGGGGCGGGCAGGTCTTGGGCTGGAAGATCGCCTTGTACAGCACATAGAGCAGGAACAGGCCCACCAGCAGAGCGCTGGGCACGACGGCGCCCGCGAACAGGTCGCTGACCGTGACCGGGCCGCCGACCCGGCCCGGCGGGGTGACGCCGCGCAGCATGTCCCCGATCAGGATCAGCACGGTGGAAGGCGGGATCAGTTGCGACAGCGTGCCCGAGGCGCAGATGGAGCCTGCCATGAAGGAGGGCTGATAGCCGGCGCGGCGCATGGCCGGCACGCTGATCATGGCCAGGGTGGCCACCGTGGCGGCCACCATGCCGGTCGCGGCCGACAGCAGGGTGCCCACGGCCACGACCGTGAAGGCCAGGCCGCCGCTCAGGGAGCCGAACAGGCGCGACGCGGTTTCCAGCAGCCGCTCGGCAGTCTTGGACTTTTCCAGCATGATGCCCATGAAGATGAACAGCGGGATGGCCACGAGCATCTCGTTGCTCATGATGCCGTAGATGCGGCCCATGACTCCGCCCATGGTGCGCCACTGGAAGACGTCCAGGGCGCTGCCCAGCAGGCCGAAGGCGATCGCCACGCCCGAGAGCGTGAAGGCCACGGGAAAGCCGAACATCATCACGCCCATGACGCTGGCGAACATCAGGATGCACAACAGTTCGTTCAGGCTCATGGCTGTGCTCCTGCGGTGGGTTCACGACTGTCCAGCAGCGCGGCCAGCGAGCTCAGCAGCAAGGACAGGCCCTGGATGAAAAGCAGGGCGCAGAAGACGTAGATCAGGCTTTTGTGGACATAGGCGAAGGGCAGGCCGCCCGTGTTGGGCGAAGCCTCCAGAAACTGCCAGGATCGGGAGATCGGCTTGATGCTGGTCAGCGTGATGACCAGCAGCGTGGGCCAGAGCAGCAGCACGACGCCCAGCGCATTGACCAGGGCCTGGCGCCGCCGGCGCATGCGGGAATAGAAAAGCTCGACGCGCACGTGCCTGTCGTGCAGCAGGGCGCTGCCGGACAGGCCGATGAAGAACAGGCTGGTCAGCCAGACATAGCTGTCCTGCAGCCAGATCAGGCCTATGCCGAACAGGTAGCGCAGCACCACGACAGTGAAGGCGATGGCCAGGATGAGCAGCATGGACAGGCTGACGAGCCGGCCGATGCGCTCGTTGAGCGCATCGAGCCAGGCACGGAATGTAATCATTTTTTTGCCCCCCGAAATTATGGTCGTGCGTCTTTCTGCGAAGACGCGTTGCGACCGCCGCCCCGCAGGGCGGCGGTCGGGCCGTGCTTAAACGGCGGTGGATTCGTCTTCCAGCGCGCGGCGCGTCTTCAGGTTGAAACGGCCGTCATAGATGGGCGGCTGGCGCGTGCTGGGGCCCATGTACTGCACGTACAGGATTTCTCCTTCTTCGAGCGTGGTCAGTTCGTGCTCGTAGTGCGGGTCGGGGTGAAAGACCATGGTGCCCTCGCCATAGACCTTGCCGTCGATCTGGAATTTGCCGCTGAGCACGTACCAGATCTGGGCGAAGTAATGGTTGTGCAGCGGATGACCCGAACCTTTGGCGTAGTGGACGACGCCGGCGTTGGGAATGGTGGCGTCCTGCGCAGTGGGGTGGAACATCATCTTGGTGCGCTGGCCTTCGTAGCGCAGATTCTCCCAGTCCAGCTGGTCGCGGTGCTTGACCTGCATGGGCTGGTGCTTTTCGGTCAGGGGGCCGCCTCGGCCGCCGGGGTTGATGATTTTGGCGGTGGTGATGGTGTCGATGTCGCTCATTGCAAACTCCATTCAGGATGCTATAGTTTAAAAACGGGATCCCATTAACGGTAAAAGGGATTCTAAATAGAAAAAACAGGCACGACAGCCGGAATTACCCTATGATGATTTCGGCCCTGGCCGCCTTGTCTTCGGACATGGCAGCCGGCGCGCTGCGGCGCGCGGGCCGGCCGCGTCCGCTCCAGCGGCGGACTTGTATTGTTTGTTCAGCCCAAAGGCCGCAGCCCGGCCGCATCCACCATGAGATCGTCGATTGAAGTAGCCGAGGAAATTCAGCGGCGCATCCAGTCCGGCCGTTATCTGCCCGGCGACCCTTTGAGCCAGTACGAGCTGGCGGAAGAATTCAACATCAGCCGCACGCCGGTGCGCGAGGCCTTGCGCCTGCTGGAGGCCAGGCACGTCATCGCCTTGAGCAGCAGCGGACGCGCCATGGTGGCCGTTCCTTCCGTGCGCAGCATCCGCGAAACCTTCCAGATTCGCGCCGAACTGGAGGGCCTGGCGGCCCAGCTGGCGGTGGACTGGCTGCAGGATTCGGACCTGGAGAGCCTGCGCCGGCACCAGGATCTGTACGCCCAGACGCTGCGCGGACGCATCCAGGGGGAAAGCGGCTCGCAATGGCGCAGCCACAACCAGGATTTCCACATGCTGATCGCGCAGGCCAGCCATAACGGCCGCCTGCACGACCTGGTTCAGGAGCTGCAGGGCGGGGGCGTGGCCAGCGTGCTGAGCTTTGCCTCCAAGATGCCGCCGCGCCTGATGGAGGACAACATCCAGCAGCACGAGGACATCATCCAGGCCCTGGCCGCCCGCAACGGGCCGGCGGCCAGGGAAGCCATGGCGGAGCATGTGCTGCAGACCATGCGCCTGGTGATCGACTGGATGGAAGCGGACTGAACGGCGCGTTCCATATGCCGCAAGGGGCGTGCGCCCGCCGCAAGGGCGCACGCGGGCCGGCATCAGGAGGCGGATGCCTTGGTGGCGTCCAGATGGCGGCGCAGGTTCTGGATCAGGGCGCCGGCCGCCTGCAGGGCCTGTTCGGCAGTCTTGCCCCGCAAGGTCTCCAGCAGCCACGACCCCACGATGACGGCGTCGGACATCTGGGCGACGGCTTGCGCCGTGGCGGCGTCGCGGATGCCGAAGCCGACCCCGAGAGGCAGGCTGATGTGGCGGCGGGCGCGCCGCAGGGTGTGCCGCACCTGGTCCAGGTCCAGGCTGCGGACGCCCGTGACGCCTTTGACCGAAACACAATAGGCATAGCCGCTGGCGCGCTCGGCAATGAGCCGTATGCGTTCGTCGGAGGTGGCGGGCGTCAGCAGCAGGATCATGTCCATGCCGTGGCGCTGCAGCTCCCGGGAAAGTTCGGCGGACACTTCAAGCGGATAATCCACGACCAGCACCCCGTCCACGCCGGCCCGGCCGGCGTCGGCGGCAAAGGCGCCCGCCCTGGCGTGCTGGTCGTACTGTTCGATCGGATTGGCGTAGCCCATCAGCACCACGGGCGTGCGCTGGTCCCGGCGGCGGAATTCTTCCACGATGGCCAGCACTTGCGGCAGATTCATGCCATTGGCCAATGATTGTTCGTTGGCCTCCTGGATGGCGGGGCCGTCCGCGGAAGGATCCGAGAAAGGCATGCCCAGTTCGATGACGTCGGCGCCGGCCTGCACCATGGCGTGCATCAGGGCCGGCGTGACGCCGGGGCAGGGATAGGCGGGCGTGATGTAGGGAATCAGCGCCTTGCGGCCGTCGCGCCGCAAGGCCTGGAAGGTATCGTGGAGCCGGCTCATGAGGACTCTCCTGAAGGGGCTGACTGCCCCATGACGGTGTCCATGTCCTTGTCGCCGCGCCCGGACAGATTGACGAGAATGGCCTGGTCCCGGGACATGCCTGCCGCCAGCTCGAAGGCATGGGCCAGGGCATGGCTGGCTTCCAGGGCCGGGATGATGCCTTCCACGCGGCTGAGCCGGTGGAACGCGTCCAGCGCCTGGCGGTCCGTGGCGCCCACGTATTCGGCGCGGCCCAGTTCGTGCAGCCAGGCGTGTTCGGGGCCTACGCCGGGGTAGTCCAGCCCGGCGCTGATGCTGTGGGTGTCCAGCACCTGGCCGTGCCTGTCCTGGAGGATGAGCGAGCGGTTGCCGTGCAGGACGCCGGGGCGGCCGCGCTGCACCGAGGCCGAATGCTTGCCGCTGTCCAGGCCCAGGCCGGCGGCTTCCACGCCGATCAGGCGTACGTCGGCATGGTCTATGTAGGGATGGAAGATGCCTATGGCGTTGCTGCCGCCGCCCACGCAGGCGACTACGGCGTCCGGGTGCCGCTTGTCCATGCCCAGGCGCTGGAAGAGTTCGGGCAGCTGTTCCAGGCATTCGCGTCCGATGACGGTCTGGAAGTCCCGCACCATGGTCGGGTAGGGGTGCATGCCCGCCACCGAGCCGATCAGGTAGAAGGTGGTGTCCACATTGCCGACCCAGTCGCGGATGGCCTCGTTCATGGCGTCCTTGAGCGTGCGGCTGCCGCTGGTCACGGGCGCGACCGTGGCGCCCAGCAGATGCATGCGCTGCACATTGGGGCTTTGCCGTTGCATGTCTTCGGACCCCATGTAGATGACGCATTCCAGGCCGGCGCGCGCACAGATGGTGGCCACGGCCACGCCGTGCTGGCCGGCGCCCGTCTCGGCGATGATGCGGCGCTTGCCCATGCGCTGCGCCAGCAGGGCCTGGCCGATGACGTTGTTGATCTTGTGCGCGCCGGTGTGGTTGAGGTCCTCGCGCTTGAGCAGCAGGCGGGCGCCGCCGATCTCCTCGCTGAGGCGGCGCGCATAGTAGACGGGCGAGGGGCGTCCGACGTAGTCGGCCAGGTCCTGGCGGAACTCGCGCAGGAAGTCGGGGTCGTCGCGGTAGCGGATATAGGCGTGGTTCAGTTGTTCGACCGCCTGCACCAGGGTTTCGCTGATGAAGCAGCCGCCGAACCGGCCGAAGAAGCCTTGGGCGTCGGGTTGGGCGTAGCTGGAACGGGTGTTCATGATCGTATTCCTGGCCGGAGGCCCGGCATGGGTGCTGCCGCGTCCGGCACGGCCGGGCGCAGCGGGTCGTGCTAGTTGGCGGCTGGTTTTTCGGCCAGGGGCTCGGCGGCCAGGCCGGCGGTGGGCACGGACTTGCGACGCGGCATCCTGCCGTTGAGCGCAAGGTAGGCCAGCAGGCCGATCAGCAGGCCCCAGAATGCGCCGCCTATGCCGAACATGGTGATGTTGGCGGCCGAGGCCAGGAAGGTGATCGGGGCGGCTTCACGGGTTTTGGAGTCGCCCATGGCGCCAGCCAGGCTGCCGCCTATGGTGCCCAGCAGGGCCAGGCCCGCCAGCGTGGTGATGAAGGTCTTGGGAAAGGCCATGAAGACCGCTGCCAGGGTGACGCCGAACACGCCGATCAGGATGTAGAAGACGCCCGCCGCGATTCCGGCGATCCACCGCTTGGACGGGTCTTCGTGGGCTTCGGGGCCGGTGCAGATGGCGGCGGTGATGGCGGCCACGTTCATGGCGTGCGAGCCGAACGGGGCCATGAGCAGCGAGCCCAGGCTGGTGACCGTGACGATGGGGTTGGCGCTGGTGCGAAAGCCGTCGTTGCGCAGCACCAGCATGCCGGGCATGTACTGGCCTGTCAGGGTGATGAGGAACAGGGGCAGGGCCACGCTGAGCAGGGCGTTCAGCGAGAACACGGGCATGGTGAAGACGGGCGTGGCCAGCTGGAGCTGCAGGCCGCTGAAGTCCACCCGGTTCTGCAGCACCAGAAAGCCCAGGCCCAGAACCAGGATGCCGACCACGGCGTAGCGGGCCGTGAAGCGCTTGAGGATGATGTAGGCCACGATGAGCAGGCCGGCCAGGATGGGATCCACGCTCATGCCGCCGAAGGCGCCGATGCCGAACTGCAGCAGGATGCCGGCCAGCAGGCCGGAGGCGATGCCGGCCGGAATCAGGCGTATGACCCGTTCGAAGCAGCCTGACAGGCCCAGCGCCACGAAGGCCGCGGCGGAGATGATGTAGGCGCCGATCGCTTCCGCATAGGGCGTGCTGGCCAGCGCCGTGACCAGGAAGGCGGCCGCGGGCGTGGACCAGGCGGTGATGATGGGTTCGCGCGAGATCCAGCTGAGGATCAGGCCGGTCACGCCCACGCCGATGGACACCGACCAGACCCAGGACGCCGTCAGTTCGGGGCTGAGTCCGGCCACCTGGGCTGCCTGGAAGACCAGGATGAAGGTGCCGCCGTAGTTGACGATGACGGAGATCAGGCCGGCCACGACGGGGTGGGTCAGGTCGCTGAGCAGGATGGCTGAAGATGGTTTGGACGTGGACATGGTGTTGCAGGACTCCCCAGGGGGTGCGCGTTGGATAGAAGCCAAAAGGCTTTTATAGCGCCTGATTGGCCTACCTGGACGGTACGCTTGCGGAGTTTGAGGCAGACCACTTTTGAAAATGGGAAAAGTGGTCTAGCAGGCATGTAAAAAATGGATTGAATATTGCAAGTTTTATTGCTTTATAAACTTCATGCCGCTGGTCCTACGGATTTTCCAGAAGGCGTTTTTATATTCAAGCCCTTGAGGAGATGGAGATGATAGTCGTTCTGTTCGAATTGCAGGCCATGCCGGGCCAGAACCAGAATTATGTGGATCTGGTCAACAAGCTCACGCCCTTGCTCAAGCCCATCGAGGGGTTCATTTCGGTGGAGTGCTTCCAGAGCGCGGCCAATCCCGAAAAGGTCATGTCCGTGACCACCTGGCGCGACGAAGAGGCGGTGGTTCAGTGGCGCAATGTCGACGCCCACCTGGCGGCGCAGAAGGCGGGACGCGACCGCATCTTCAAGGACTACCGGGTGCGCGTGATGTCCGTCATCCGCGACTATGGCCTGCACCAGCGCGAACAGGCGCCGTCGGACAGCCTGCTGGGCCAGGCCTGAGCGTGAAAGCCGGCCGATATGTCTCGAATCGCGCCGACGCCTGACGGCGGGAAATGAATATCGGCTGGCCTGTCGAGCCAGCCGGTATTCATTCCTTTCAGCTTTTCTTGTTTAATGCGTGATGATGTGGTTATTGGCGGCAAGTGCCATTATCGAAAAAATAAGAATTACCGTTTCGGATAGATAAAAAATAAAGCCGATCGGAATCGGCTTCAAGTAAACAAGAAAGAAAACGCCTCAGAGAGGATGGAACTGCAGCCAGCCGTCATCCAGCCAGGTGTTCAGCATGTCCAGCGCATCCTCGTCCAAGTCCTGGAAGGCGGCGCTGCCCACCTTGATCTCCCGCTCATCCGCAAGCAGGCGCAATGAACGGCCGGCAGGGCAGGGAGCCACTTCGCCATTGATGTACAGTTCCTCCCCGCGATACATCATGCGGGTGCAGCGATCCAGCGCCAGCCGGCCGGCGGGCAGCTCCGGATCGTGCAGGTCCACGGGATCCTCGGCGATGTCGAACCAGGAATTGGCCGGCAGCTCCGTCAGCCATACGCCCAAAAAGCGCGAGGCCAGCGCCTCGTCAAAGCGCACCGCGTTCAAGGCATCCAGCGTCTTCTGCACCAGGTTCTCGGGAAGGGCGGCCGGGGTGCGCGTCGCGCCCGCGCCCGGGTCGGTGTAGCGGGCCTGCAGGTCGGGCATGGGCAGCGGAGGATCGGAATACAGGCCGTAGCCGTCGCCGCTGGCGGCGGCCAGCTGATCGGAGGCGGCGTCCATCAGGCCGCGCGCCAGCGTGGCCAGCGTGGGCGAGCGGAAACCGATGGAGATGGTCATGCAGTCGCCCAGCGCGATGCCGTCGTGCGCCACGTGTGGGGGCAGGTACAGCATGTCGCCCGGTTCCAGGATGAATTCTTCCTCGGCCTGGAAGTTGCGCAATATCTTCAGCGGCAGGTCGGGCACCAGGCTCAGGTCCTTTTGCTGGCTGATGCGCCAGTGGCGCCGGCCGTGGGCCTGCAGCAGGAAGACGTCGTAGCTGTCGAAATGGGGTCCCACGCCGCCGCCGTCCGAGGCGATGCTGATCATGGCATCGTCCAGGCGGGCGTCGGCGATGAAGCGGAACTGGCGCATCAGGGCGGCGGTGGCGTCGTCGTGCAGGTCCACGCTTTGGGCCAGGGCCGTCCAGTTGGGCTGGGAGGCGGGAGGCAGTTCCTCGAAGGGGCCGGTTTCCATGTGCCAGCCGTCCTCGTCGTGCCTGATCAGGCGCGACTCGACTTCTTCGCGCGTCACCAGTTCGCGGATGTTGGCGATGCTCAGCGAAGGCTTGAAGTTGGGGATGGCGCGGCGGATCAGCAATGGCTTGCGCTGCCAGTAGATCTGCATGAATTCATGCGCGCTGATGCCGCCCAGGAGGGCCAGTGGCTGGTCGATGTTCATGGGCTGCCCGAACAAGAAATGAGTCAGCCGTAAGCTTAACTGATCCGCGGGCCGGGAGCCCGCGGATCAGGGGTGTAAAAAACGGCGCGGGCCGGCCCGGCGGGGGTGCACGCCCGCCGGGCATGGCTGGACCGCACCGTCCGCCAAGACTGCGTGGGGCAGT
>JAFACG010000043.1 GCA_023425645.1 Pseudomonadota bacterium | reverse complement strand
GGGCCATGGAGGTGAATGCGATTCCTTTGCCCCGGAGCAGAACGTAAAGACGCGAGCCATTGGAACGCGCTGTGCAGCTAGACGGGTTTTGCTTTGCGGGTCTTTTTGTTCCAAGGAGATCAGCATGAATGCTCTACACCAAAACCAGCTGGTTGCTCTAAATCAGGCGCTGGACATCGCGCCAGGCGCTTTGGGCACGGTCGGCAACCTGCGATTCAGTTTTCAAGACGGAGGTACGCCACGTGCCAACAGGCCCCGTGGATGCTCGTGGATCAGATCTTTGTTGACCGAACTGAAGTTCTTTTGCTGCGAATCCGAGGCCAGACGTGCTGTGCATGCCGATGAAATGGAGGTTTTTAAGAACAGCCGCCGCATTGGGGATTTGCTGGGCAGCCTGACGGCTCACTGGGCCGATGAAGCGGGCCAGCGCGACGTCGTGAAACAGCTAAAGAAGCTCAGCAAGCGGTCGCAGGGCAATTTGGCCAACCTAGAGGGAGGGGCTTACTCCCTGTCCGCCTACATGGATGAGCTGACGGCGCGCGATATCCGGGCTCTGAGAGAAGGGCCGTTAGGTTTTCGAGAGACTCGTGAGGCCATACTGGATCAGATTAGTCCTGGCAGGTTACATGCTCAGGCGTATCTCGTGTTGACTCAAGTGGAGCGGGCCTTGGAACAGCGAGAGGCCAGGGACGCCCGAAACGCCATGGAACAGGTGTTCCGCAGAATTGCCGGGACGGCGCTCGAAAAAATGGATTGGCAAACGTTGAGGACGGACTTGGAGTTCGTATACAAAGACAAGGGCCGGTTGCAGGCCTACCTATCGTCTTTGCCCAAAGACCATGCTATGGCCCTGTACACCAAGATGACGCAGATGATTATGGCTCTGCGTCAGCAACGGAAAGAAGCTCTGATGGACGAGAAAAAGGAAACTGAGATCGAGAGCAAGACGCGGGTTAGTGAATTCATAGACAAAACTGCTGGTTTGGCACCGTTAATGCTCGATATCAGGTGGTGTTTCCCCCTCGACGAGGTATTGAGCCCCGACGACAGGAGCTTGAACCTCGAGGTCGTGGACGTGAAGGTCGACGAGCCCTCGCAGGTTTAAGGACTGACGCGGTGTCGCGGCAGCTCGTGAACAGGAGCCTGTTGCCCGACCGAGGCAAAAACGAGTCGAGTACCGGCTCGAGGCCTCTGGCCTTGTCCGTAATGTCAGTGTCTCTCATGGCAGATTTGCTGTATAAAAAAATAGTAATCTACCACCGTTCACGGCCGCATGTGTTACAGGCTTCGGGCGCAAAAAAGCCCGCCACTAGGGCGGGCTATAGGCACTATCCCAATAGATCGGCCAGCGTAGATGCGTGAGGGTTGTAGTAGATCATCGCCATTTTGGGGTCTGTCCAGCCAAAAATTTTACACAGATCCAACACACTGACCTTTTTAGAGAGCATGGTCGCAGCAGTGTGCCTGGTGTCGTGCCAGGTGAACCCCTCTAGGCCCGCCCGTTGCCTGTATTTTCTGAACAGGGCATCCAAACTGGCGGCCTTGATTCCAAACACCAGGCTTTCATCCCAGCCTCGCATACGATCCAGAATCCGCAACGCTTTTGACGACAGCGGCACGTCGCGGGGGCGGCCAGATTTCGTTATTGGCAGGTGACAGTGGCGATCAGACACCTGATCCCAGCGCAAAGAGGTCAGCTCACCGGCGCGCATGCCGGTGCATAGGGCCAGGAGCATGCACAGGGCGACTGCGTGGCCGAACGAGGCGGGGCGGTTGGTGCGGTGATAACCCATCTCGCGCAACATCCGCTTGATTTCCCACCATTGCAGAACGCGTTCACGGTGTTTTGGGGGCGGCGGCTTACGCACTTCAGTGCATGGGTTGGCGTCCGTCCAGCCCCCACTCCTGCCGGCAGTGAATAAAGACTGCTGACAATAGAACGATCTCTCGGCGGATGGTGGCCGCCTGGACAGTGGCCGCCCGAAAGTCCCGAAAACGGGCGATGTCTTGTGAGGTTACTTGAAGTAGTGGCTTATCAAGGGGGAGGTCGTACGTTTCGAAGGCTGACAGTCTCAGCTTTTCCCAGCGGGCCCCGCGCTTTGAGGGGGATACCTCAGCGGCGTATCGTCGCAATGCGATGCGCAGTGTGTGCTGGAGGCGTGGATCTGCTGCCGCTTGGTCGCGCAACTCTTGTTCCCGCTGCACACCCCAAGCAACCGCTTCGCGCCTGGTTGGAAACGTCTTACTGTCTCTGGTGTAAGGTTCGCCCGTGCGAAGGACGAGTTTGACCTGGGCGCGATAGCCGCCCGCGTGTTTGGTAACGCTTGCCATATGCCTATTTTCGTGGGGCCAACCGTGGGGCTTTCTTGGGGCCGACTATGTTGAGAAATTGAAAATAGGCTATCAAATGCTTCCAGGGTGAGGAAGCTAAACCATTGATTTGCTTAATATTGATTGTATTGAATCAATGGTTTTAAATTGGTTGGTGCCGGTGAAAGGAATCGAACCCTCGACCTTCTCATTACGAATGAGCTGCTCTACCGACTGAGCTACACCGGCTAACCGAAGATATGAAGTATAGCCTGATTTTTTTGTTTTTGTAAATCCCGCTCGGCGTTTTCAAGCGGCGCGTGCTATGTTGGCGTTTTCAGGACTTGGGAAGGGGGCGGCGATGCTCGGAATCAAGATCGGTTTTCTGGTGGCGGCTTTCCTGCCGTGGGTGGCGGCGATCTGCGCCAAGGCCGGCGGCAAGGGTTTTGACAACAACAACCCCCGGCCCTGGCTGGCCGGCCTGACGGGCTGGCGGGCGCGCGCCAATGCGGCCCAGGCGAACGCCTTCGAGGCCTTGCCCTTTTTCTACGCCGCGGTGCTGATCTCCCTGTGGTCGGGGGCGGACGCCCAGCGTGTGGAAAGCTTGATGATCGCCTGGCTGGTGCTGCGCGTGGTGTATCTGCTGATGTACCTGTCGGGCAAGGGGGCATTGCGCTCTCTGGTGTGGTTCCTGGCGCTGGCGGTCAACATCTGGATCTTGTTTCTGCCGGTGCTGATCACTTGACGCGACGCCTGCAGGTGATGGACCGGCGGCATCACAGGATGGGGGCCGTGCCTTGTTGCGCCATTGAAGCAAGGCGCAGCAAGGCGCGTCGATTTTCCGATTGAACGGGAGGGAAGGGTACAGCCCATTCGCCTCCCGAGTTCATGGCTTGGCCAACAAGCCCTGCAGCAGCAGTTCCAGCGCGGTCGCGCCTCGCTTCAATCGTGAATTGCCATCTTCGCCATCGGCGATCCAGAAAGCCGCCTCCGCCAGGCTGCCGTAGATCAGCGATGCCAACGCTTGGGGGTCGGCCTCGGCCATTACGCCCCGCTGAATCAGATTGTCGATCAATCGCCGCATCGACTCGACACAATGGCGCTGGGACTGCGGCGAAGCGCCGCCCAGCACCGCCCTGGCATCGCGCAGCACGATGCGCTGGATTTCGGGCTCCAACGCCATTTCAAGATAGGCGTGGCAGCGCTTGCGGAAACCTTCCCAGCCATCCTCAGCCGTGGCGGAGATGTCCTGCAGGCGTTCATCCACCTCGGCATCGATCTGCTCCACCACCGCAGCCAGCAAACCCTTCTTATCGCCGAAGTGGTGATAGAGCGCACCGCGGGTCAAGCCCGCCTGCGCGGTGAGATCATCCATGGAGGCGTCGGCGTAGCCGCGTTCGCAGAACACCTTGCGGGCCGTTGCCAGCAGTATGGCGCGGGTTGCTTCCATTTCGGCGCGGGTGCGACGGGCCATTCACTTTCTCCTTACATACGGTCTGCATGTTTATTTACATACGTTGCGTATGAATATATGATCTTATTCATACGCACTGTATGTATTATCGTCACAGCGTCATGGCATGACAAGCGGATGCACCCTGGAGAGCAAATCGGCCAGTCCTTATCGAGAACTTTTCGCCGCACCCGGCGCCAAGGGTTTTGTCCTGGCGGGCCTGCTGGCGCGGATTCCACTGCCGATGACGGGCATCGGCATCATCACCATGTTGTCGCAACTGCGCGGCAGCTATGCGCTGGCGGGAGCCGTGCCCGCCACTTTCGTGCTGACCTACGCGCTGCTGTCGCCACAGACATCCCGCCTGGTGGATGGCCACGGGCAAGGCCGCGTGCTGCCCGCAGCCGTGGGCGTCAGCGTCATCGGCATGCTGCTCCTGATCGCCGGCGCCTATTTGCCAGCGCCTGACTGGACCTTGTTCCTCGGCGCGCTGCTGGCCGGTGCCATGCCCAGCATGTCGGCGATGGTGCGGGCGCGCTGGACGGCGATCTATCGAGGCCAGCCACGCCTGCAGACCGCCTATTCGCTGGAAACGGTACTCGATGAAGTCACCTTCATCGCCGGGCCGCCGCTGTCGGTGGGACTGTCCGTGGCGGTGGTTCCCCAGGCCGGTCTGCTGGCGGCGGCTTTGTTGCTGATGCTTGGCGTATTTGCCCTGGTCGTACAACCCGGCACGGAGCCGCCCGTCCAGGCGCAAGAGGCGGCGGCAGGCCGTTCGGGGTCGGTGATCCGCGTGGCAGGCATGCGCTTGCTGACACTGCTGATGGTGGCGATGGGCGTCATCGTCGGCACTGTGGATATCGTCAGCGTGGCTTTCGCTGAACAACTGGGCCGGCCGGCCGCCGCGAGCCTGGTCTTGTCGGCTTATGCCCTGGGCTCCTGTTTGAGCGGTCTGCTGTTCGGCGCGCTCAAGCTGCAGACTCCCTTGCATCGCCTGTTGTTGCTGGGCGGCTTGGCAACGGCCGCGGCCGCGCTGCCCCTGCTGCTGGTCGGCAGCATCCCTGCATTGGCCGCCGCTGTGCTGCTGGCAGGGCTGTCCTTCGCGCCCACCATGATCGTGGCCATGTTGCTGGTTGAGCGCCTGGTGCCCGAGCGCCGCCTGACCGAAGGCATGACCTGGCTGCTGGCCGGGCTGAACATTGGCGTGGCCTTGGGCGCGGCGGCGTCCGGCCATGCAGTGGATGAAGAGGGCGCGCGGGCCGGGTTCATTGTCGCAGTGTGCGCCGGCGCCTTGGTTCTGCTGACGGCACTCTGGGCGCATCAGCGCCTGCGTGCGCTCGGCTCATCCGGACTTGCTGCCGCCTTGGATTCGGCCTGACGGCGAATCTGTGGCTGGCGGGCGGTTTTGCTGCGCTCGCCTTGCTGGTGTCCATAGGGATTCACCAAGCCCGAGAGTGCAGGGCTTGATGAATATCCATCATTCCAGTCACCAACCGGGGCTCATGGCTGGTTCGCCGGCGGTTCGTCCGCCTCCTCGCGAGCGCGGATGGCGGAAGGGAACAGGTCCCAGCAGGCGATGAACATGGCGGCGATCAGCGGGCCGATCACAAAGCCGTTCAGGCCGAAGATGGACAGGCCGCCCAGGGTGGAGATCAGGATGATGTAGTCCGGGATCTTGGTGTCCTTGCCCACCAGCAGGGGGCGCAGCAGATTGTCCACCAGGCCGATGACGAAGATGCCGAAGGCGGTCAGCACGATGCCTTCGAAGTAATTGCCGGAAACGAAGAAGTAGACGGCGACCGGAGCCCAGATCAGCGAGGCGCCCACGGCGGGCAGCAGCGACAGCAGCGCCATGAGCACGCCCCAGAACAGGGCGCCCTGGATGTCCAGGAACCAGAAGATGACTCCGCCCAGCGCGCCCTGGGTGGCGGCCACGGCGATATTGCCCTTGACGGTGGCGCGCACCACGGTGGTGAACTTGCGGAACAGGTGGGTCTTCTGGTCTTCGCTGAGCGGGATCAGCTGGCGGCAGTGCCGGCCCAGCTCCACGCCGTCGCGCAGCAGGAAGAACAGCATGTACAGCATGATGCCCATGCTGACCAGGAACTGGAAGGTGTTCTGGCCGACGTTGACCGCCTGCTTGGTCAGGAATTGTCCGCCCTGGACGGCGAACTGGGAGAATCTTTCCTGCAGGGAGGCGAAGTTGTCCAGGCCGAAGCGGGCCGCCAGCTCGTGCGCGCTGGGGGGCAGGGCGTTCAGGATCTTCTGCAGGTAGGCGCCGGGGTTGAGCTGGCCGCTGTTCATCAGGTCGTACAGAGTGGCGATCTGCTGCACCAGGGAGATGGAGATCAGTATGACCGGGATGATGACGATCAGCACGATGATGAGCAGGCTGATCAGCGCAGACAGGGAGCGCCGGCCCCGGGTCTTGGCCAGCAGCTTGCGCTGCACGGGCGCGAACAGGATGGCCAGGACGGCGCTCCAGAAGACGGCGCCGTAGAAAGGCAGCAGGATCCAGAGGAAGGCGGCGGACACTGCGGTCAGAAGAAGCAGGAACGTGCGGAACTGCAGAATGGGCCGTATGGACATAGGACATTTTCCAGAAGCTTGGACTGTGCCGATTGTACGGGGGAATCGGGCCGGCCGGCGTGATTGTCGGTATCGGGCGCGCCGGTCCGCAAGGCCGGGGCGGCCGGAGGGCTTTCACATGCATGTCATATAGGTTTCGCATCCTTGAGCGTGGCGGGTAAGCCTGGGACAAGGCAACCTCGATAAACCCAATGCAAAGGACTGCATCATGAAAGAACTGGACCTGGACGATATTGCCGCCAACCCGGGCGCGGCGGGAACCTTCGAAGACGTGGTGGCGCGCGTGGCTTCGCGCCGCCGTTTCCTCAAGAGCGGCCTGGGCGCGGGCGCGCTGGGCTTCTTGGGGCTGGGCGCCGGGCTGACCCAGTCCGCGCAGGCCGCCACGCCGGCCGGCGCCCCGCAGGGTGCGCCTTCCATCGGTTTTGCGGCGGTGCCGGCGGGCACGGATGATGCGGTGGTCCTGCCGCCAGGCTATGCGCACCAGGTGATCAATCGCTGGGGCGATCCCCTGTTCACGCATTCCGCTCCTTTCAAGGGCGACGCTTCGGATGGCGGCGAGGCCCAGGCCCAGCAAGTGGGCTATAACCACGACGGCATGCATTTCTTTCCCATCGACGCCAGCGGCGGCCAGCCGGGCAGCAACAGCCGCGAAGGCCTGCTGGTGACCAATCATGAATACATCACCCCGCATTTCTTTTTTCCGGAAGGCGTGGTGCCGGCCAACGAGAAGTGGAACGCCGATTGGGTGCGCAAGTCCCAGCATGCGCAGGGCGCCTCGGTCGTGCACATCCGCCTCAATGGCGACAAAGGTTGGGAGCCGGTGCTGGATTCGCCCTTCAATCGCAGCATCAACGGCAACACGCCCATGGTCATGGTCGGGCCGGCGGCCGGCCATGCCTTGCTCAAGACCGGCGTGGACGCCTCGGGCCGTCAGGTGCTGGGAACCTTCGGCAACTGCGGCAATGGCTACACCCTCTGGAACACGTACCTGACCTGTGAGGAGAATTTCACGGACTACTTCGGGGTCGGCGGGCAGGACGAGAAGGCGGTGAACTACCATGACGCCGCCCAGCAGGCGCACCTGCAACGCTACAAGGGCGGCAGCAGGGCAGCGGATGCCGACTATCGCTGGGATACGCACGACGCCCGTTTTGACTGGACTCGCGAGCCCAATGAAAGCAACCGTTTCGGCTGGATCGTGGAAATCGACCCTTTCGATCCGCATTCTACGCCCAAGAAGCTGACCGCGCTGGGCCGCTTCAAGCACGAGAACGCCGCCCTGACGCTGGCCGACGACAAACGCGTCGTGGTCTACATGGGTGACGACCAGCGCAGCGAATACATCTACAAGTTCGTGTCCGAAGGCCGTTTCGATCCTGCCCAGCCGGCCCGGAACCGCTTGCTGCTGGACAGCGGCGTGCTGTATGTGGCGCAGTTCAGTTCCGAAGGCGGCGCGAAGGACGGTGCCGGGTCGGGGCGCTGGATTCCGCTGGTGCTGGATACGCCCACCACGGACGGCCGCAAGCTGGGCGACCTGTTCGCCGACATGGGCGAGCTGCTGATCAAGACCCGCCAGGCGGCCGACGCGGTGGGCGCTACGTCCATGGACCGCCCGGAGTGGGTGGCCGTGCATCCGGTGACGCGCGAGGCCTACGTCACCCTGACCAACAACAGCGACCGCGGCAAGGACAAGGCGCGCTGGCCGGGCGGCCCCAAGCACCCCGGGGTGGATGCCGCCAACCCGCGCGCGGAAAACCCCTACGGGCAGATCGTGCGCTGGCGGGAGAAGAACGGCGACCCCGGACAGGACACCTTCGAGTGGGACATCTTCCTGCTGGCAGGCAATCCGCACATCCACGCCGAGGGCGACCCCTTGCGCGGCTCGGCCAACGTCACCAAGGACAACGCTTTCAACAGCCCGGATGGCCTGGCCTTTGATGCGCAGGGACGCCTGTGGATCCAGACCGATGGCAATTATTCCAATAAGGGCAAGTACGAGGGGCACGGCAACAACCAGATGCTGATCGCCGATCCGGCCAGCAAGCAGGTGCGTCGGTTCCTGGTGGGACCCAAGGGCTGCGAGGTGACCGGCATCAGCTGGACGCCGGACCAGCGCTATGTGTTCATCAATATCCAGCATCCCGGCGAGGGCATGGACGTGGAACCTTCCCAGAAGACGCCCACCGCCGTATCCACCTGGCCGGACGGTGATAAGGCCAGCCGGCCGCGCCCGGCCACCGTGGTGATCTGGCGCACGGACGGAGGCGTCGTGGGCGCCTGACCGCGCTGGCGCAAGGGGGGGCGGAGCAGCTCCCCGAAGGCCGGCGCCGATAGCCGGCTGGCCCCCCAGAGCCGTTTGAGACCCTTAAACCCGGAGCTGCAGCGGAACTGCACCGCTCTGGGCGTAGCTGCGCTGCGCGGCACAATGAAAAACGCCCGTTTGGCGTGCATGCCAAACGGGCGTTTCGGTATAAGTGGCTCCCCGAACAGGGCTCGAACCTGTGACCTGCGGATTAACAGTCCGTCGCTCTACCGACTGAGCTATCGGGGACCAGCAAAGAAAATGATTATATAGGCAATTTTTTGGTTTTGTAAAGAAAAATTTTAAAACCCAGCTTTTCGTGCACTTGCATATGAAGGGCGTGCTTGGCAATAGGAAAAAATCCCGATCGGTTCATCCAGAGAATACCAGCCGGTCAGTTATGGTGGATCGCTGCCTGGGCAACAAACAGTTACAAACCTGATGGCCGTTGAGTTGACACCCAAAAAGGGTGATCCGCCTGATGCCCGGCTGTTCTTGCAGACTAGGGAAAATGCTGAGAACCGCGCAGCGACACGCCTCTCCAGGTTCATTGACATGAATATAATTTAAACCTCAAATATAAAAACTTGAATTTTCTTGTGGTAGTGCGCTGAGCGGGCCGGCTTTTTTTCGGTCAAAAGGCTTAAAGACCAGTTGTTGAGGTTTTTGGGGTCGGCGCTTTTCGAAAAGACAAGTTGCGACCGCGCGCGTGCATTTGGGGAGGTGTCCAGGGAAGCGCCGCGGCGATAGGGGACTGGCCCGCCGATGGTGCAAGCCGCGGCGGGATATGCCAGGCCGACATTATTTCAACAAGAGAACAGAGATATGAAAAAAATCATGTTGGCCGCTCTGGCCATGCCGATGCTGGCCGTTTCGGCCCATGCGCAATCCACCGTCACCTTGTACGGCGTCGTGGACACAGGCCTGGGCTATGAGCAGTGGAAGGGCAGCGACCTGGCCGGAGGCGCACAGAAACAGAGCCGCTTCGGCCTGTATGACCAGGGTTGGCTGGGCAACCGCTGGGGCCTGATGGGCAGCGAAGACCTGGGCAACGGCCTGAAAGCCAACTTCCTGCTGGAAAGCGGCTTTGACCTGGGCCAGGGCACGCAGCGCCAGGGCCGCCTGTTCGGCCGCCAGGCCACGCTGGGCCTGCAGGGCGAGAGCTGGGGGCGCGTGGACATTGGCCGCCAGGTGACGGTGACTTCCCAGTACTTTGCGCCGGTGGCCAGCCCCTTCGGCGGCAATGGCTACCAGTACGGCGTGGGTGCGGCCTTCGCGGCTGCCAATACGGTTCGCTATGACAATATGGTGGCTTATCAGTCGCCTGAAGTCTCCGGCTTCCAGTTGGGCGTGGGTTACTCTTTCAACACCAACGGCGCCCAGAAATGGAGCCGCAGCGATCTGTCCGCCGGCGTCATCAATAGCGATGAAGCCAATGTGAAGGCCTACAGCGTGGCGCTGCGCTACGGTCAGGGCCCGCTCAAGGCAGTGGCCACCTTCGACCAGGCCCGCTACGGCGATGCGCGTGAGCGCAACGGCGTGCTGGTGGCGGGCGAGAGCGGCAATGTCAGCGCCTGGAACATCGCGGCCAGCTACGACTTCGGCCTTGCCACGGTGCATGCCGGCTTTGGCCAGAGCCGCGACGGCTTCATCGGTGATTCCCTGCAGATCGAGCAGTTCGGCTCGGGCCTGCGCAAGGGGCTGAAGATCAATGCCTACACCTTGGGTGCGACTGTGCCGGCCGGCAAGGCGGGTTCGGTGCTGGCTTCCTGGACCATGGCTGATGCCACCTCGGTTCCGCGCGCCACGGACGATGACAAGAGCCAGCACGTGTTCAGCCTGGGTTACCTGCACAAGCTGTCCAAGCGCACCAATCTGTACGCCATCGGTTCCCATGCGCGCAATGTGGGCTTCTACAACGATTTGAAGACGTCGGTCGTGACGGTTGGCGTGACGCATCGCTTCTGATGCGTCTGCCGCGTCGGCTCCGCATGGGGAGCCGGTCGTGTCGTGCAAAGGGCGGGGGCGAACCGTAGCGTTGCCCGCCCCCTTGGGCCACCTGAGCGGTGGCCCAAGGTTTTTTAAGGCTCGGGGTCGGCCCGGCGAAAAAAAAACAGCCCATTGGATAATGGGCTGTTTTCGGTGTTTTTTTTTGGCTCCCCGAACAGGGCTCGAACCTGTGACCTGCGGATTAACAGTCCGTCGCTCTACCGACTGAGCTATCGGGGACCAGAGAAAATAAATATAGCATGTTTTTTGAACGGTGCGCAAGCTAAAAGGCAGGGCATGAACACCGTGTTCCTGTCTTGAACGGCCGGACCGGGGTCCGGCCGCTCCTCAGTGCGCGCCTGCCGCGGCGTCCGCGCTGCCCGCCGAGGCCTTGCGGGGCCGGGCGATCCAGACCAGGCTCAGCAGCAAGAGGAAAATGATGGCGGAAGCCAGGAAGATGTCAGTCACCGACAGCGTGCGGGCCTGCTGCTCGATGATCTGATTCAGTACCGCTGCCGACTGCTGCGGATCCAGCCCGGCCTGGCGCAGGCCGTGCATCATGGCGTCGAAGGCCGGTTCGCCGGGGCGGGCGAGTTCGGTCAGGTGCGCGTGGTGCATGCTGGCGCGATTGTCCCAGAGCGTGGTGGTGATGGAGGTGCCGAAGGCGCCGGCCAGCAGGCGCGCGAAATTGGACAGGCCCGCGCCCGATGGCACTCGTTCCGGCGCCAATCCCGATAGCGCAATAATAGTCAGTGGTATGAAGAACATGGCCATGGCCGCGCCTTGCAGAAAGGTTGGCAGCATCACCGACAGGATGTCCACGTCCGTATTGAAGCGCGAACGCATGTAGCTGGTCAGAGCGAACACCAGGAAGGCGAAGGACACCAGCAGGCGCGGGTCATAGCGGCCGAGCAGTTTGCCCACCACCGGGGACAGCGCGATGGCTAAAATACCCACCGGTGCCAGAGCGATGCCGGCCCAGGTGGCCGTGTAGCCCATGGTGCTTTGCAGCCACAAGGGCATCAGCACCACCGCGCCGAAGAACACGCCGTAGGCCACAGACACGGATACCACGCCGACGCTGAAATTGCGCTGCTTGAAAAGCGTCAGGTCGACGATGGGGTGGCGCGCCGTCAGTTCCCAGAGCAGGAAGTAGACAAAGGCGATCACGCTGACGATGGTCAGCACCACGATGGTCGGGCTGGCGAACCAGTCCAGTTCCTTGCCCCTGTCCAGCAGGATCTGCAGCGCGCCGACCCAGATCACCAGCAAGACCAGGCCCGTGGTGTCGATAGGCAGGCGCATGCGGCGCGACTCGCGTTCGCGGTAGATCTGCCAGGACGCCCAGCCGGCCAGCAGACCGATGGGCACGTTGATGTAGAAGATCCATGGCCAGCTGTAATTGTCGGAGATCCAGCCGCCCAGCAGCGGGCCGGCTATGGGGCCGACCAGAATGGTCATGGACCACATAGCCAGCGCGAAGCTGGTCTTGTTGTGTGGATAGCTGCCCAGCATCAAGGCCTGGGACAGGGGAATCATGGGGCCGGCCACGGCGCCCTGCAGGACGCGGAACAGCACCAGTGATTCCAATGACCATGAAAAGCCGCACAGCCAGGAGGTCAGCACGAAGAGCATGACCGAGATGACGAACAGTCGGACCTGCCCGAAGCGCTGGGTCAGCCAGCCGGTAAGCGGCACGGTGATGGCGTTGGCCACCGCGAAGGAGGTGATCACCCAGGTGCCCTGGGTGCTGCTCACGCCGAGGTTGCCCGCGATGGTGGGAATGGATACATTGGCGATGGACGAGTCCAGCACGTTCATGAAGACCGCCGCGGACAGGGCGATGGTGCCCATCACCCGCGCGCGGCCTTCCAGCGGCGGATAGACGAGCGTGCCCTGGGGCTTGTCCGCCGCGGCCTGTCCGGTTCGGGTTTGCTGTTCGCTCATGATGCGAGGTTGGCCTGGATGATGCGTTCCACCTGCGCCTGGGCGCCCTGTACGCTGTTTTCGTAGATGTCGGTCTTCAGGCCGCGTTCGGGTTCGGCAGGCGCTTGTTCAGGCGTGCTGTCCAGGTCCACGGTTACGTGCATGGACAGACCGATGCGCAAGGGGTGGGCGCGCAGTTCTTCGGGGTTCAGGCGGATGCGCACCGGCAGGCGTTGCACCACCTTGATCCAGTTGCCGCTGGCGTTCTGCGCGGGCAGCAGCGCGAAGGCGCCGCCGGTGCCGGCCGCCAGGCCCACGATCTCGCCGCGATACGTTGTGGATTTGCCGTAGAAATCGGCCATCAGCGTGACTTTCTGACCGGGCCGCATGTCCTGCAACTGGTTTTCCTTGAAATTGGCCTCTACCCACAACTGCTCCAGGGGCACGATGCTCATCAGCGGCGCACCGGCGGCAATGTGCTGGCCGACCTGTACGGAGCGCTGGGCCACCATGCCGTCCACGGACGAGACTAGTGCGGCGCGTTGCCGGGCCAGCCAGGCCTGGCGGTAGTGCTCGGCGGCCTGCTGCACGTCGGGATGATGGGCGACATCAATGCCCTCTGTCAGCGCCTTGTTGGTCTCCAGGCGGGCGCGGGCCGATTCCACGCCGGCCTGGGCCTGCGCCAGGACGCTTTGCGCGGTCTGCACGGCGGTCTGGGCGTGGCGCAGCTCCTCGCCGCTGACCCCGCCTATCTTGCCCAGCGCCTGGCGGCGCTGCAGGTCGGTGCGGGCCTTTTCCAGGTTCACCTTGGCCTGTTGCACGTCGATTTGGCGCGCGGCGATGTCGGCCTTTAGGACCTCATTCTGGGCGAACAGGCTGCGCGTCTTGCGCACGCTCTGCGCCAGGGACGCCTCGGCCTGGGCCAGGGCGATGTCCACGTCGGCGCGGTCCAGGCTCAGCAGGGGCTGGCCGGCGCGGACCATCTGGGTGTCGTCGACGGCGATGTCCACGACCGTGCCGGGAATCTGGGCGGACACCTGGACCATATTGCCGTGGACATAGGCATCATCGGTGGTTTCGGTCTTGCCTGAGAGCATCAACCAGATGCCGTAAAGCACGGCGATCAGGATGATCACCACAGTGAAGCCAACCAGTAGGCGTTTACGAACTGAGGAAGCGGGAGTTTGTGCAGGCATGATGATTAGGGCAGGTTGCGTTCGTTACGGTTCAGAGGCGGTCCGGGGTTCCTGGTAGCCACCGCCCAGGGCCGTGGCCAGTTCGGCGTCCAGATTGAAGGCTTGCACGCGCAGGTCGGTGTCGAGCAGGGCCTGGCGCAGCACGTCGTTCTGGGCCAGAAGCACTTGCAGATACGTGCCCAGGCCGGACTTGTAGCGCTGCTGCGCGATGTCGTAGGCGTGCTGGATGGCGGCGTAGGCCTTGGCCTGCTCCCAGCGCGTTTCGCGCAGGGACTGGATGCGGGCCAGGGAGTCGGCCACTTCGCGCAGGCTGTCCAGCAGGGTCTGGTTGTACTGCGCCACGGCCATGTCTTCTTCGGCACGGCGCGAGGCCAGTTGGGCGTTCAAGGCGCCGCCGTGGAAGATGGGCAGGCTGATCGCCGGGCCCACCCCGTAGATCTGGCTGGAACCGCGCACCAGCTTGTCCAGCCCCAGCGACATGAAGCCGACGAAGGCGTTCAGGTTGACGTTGGGGTAGAAGTCGGCGCGGGCCGCCTTGACCGTGTGCCGGCTGGCCTCGACCGCCAGGCGGGCGGTACGGATGTCGGGGCGCCGGCCCAGCAGCTCCAGCGGCAGCGCGGCCGACAGTCGAGTGTCGGGCTGGGGCAGGGAAACCAGCCCGACCGGTGCGGCCTGTTCGGGCGATTGGCCGCACAGGCTGGCGAGCTGATTGCGCAGCAAGGCGGCGTTGCCCTGGGCCTGGCGTTGCTGCACGCGGGCCGAGGCCAGGGCCGACTCGGCCTGATTGACCTCCACCTCTGTGTCCAGGCCGGCCTGACGGCGCTGCCGCGTGATCTCCAGCACGGACTGGAACTGGCCGCTGAGCTTGTCCAGCGTCTGTTCCTGCGTCAGTGCGTTCTGCAGATGGAAGTAGGTCTGCACGATGGCGCTGACCAGGGCGTTGCGCGCGGCGGCGTAGTCGGCCTGCGCGGCCTGTTCGCGCGAGAGCGCGGCGCTTGCCAGCGAGCGCTGCTTGCCCCATAGGTCCAGGTCGAAGCCCAGCTTCAACTGCAGACTGTTGTCGGTCAGCATGGAGCCGGCGTAGGGCATCGGCGAGAGGTAGTTTTCCGAGGAGCGCTGGCGCGTCAGGCTGTAGCCGGCGTCCAGCGTGGGCCACTGCACGGCGCGCGCGCCCTTGAGGGCCGCCTCGGTCTGGCGGATGCGGGCCTGGGCCAGTTGCAGGCTGGGGTGATTCTGCAGGGCCAGGTTCAGCAGACCGTCCAGTTGCGGGTCTTGATAGCGCAACCACCATTGCTCCTGTGGCCACTGGGCCTGGTGGTTCTGCAGTGCGAGCGTAGATCCGTCCAGGGCGGTGACGGGGGGCGACTGGGTGCCCAAGGCGGCGCATCCGGAAAGAAAGGCTAACAACAGTAAGTGTATGAGGTGTTTCATACTTACCTTTTGCTTAAAATAACACTGCTTAGTGTGTACCTTCTAAGCGGTAATTGGTTGAAAAAATCAGTCTGGTACGGTCTTGCCTTTGGTTGCCTTGCGGCCATTGTTCGGTAACCTGGTGCGACAGGCTGCGCAAGATGTCTATCTCGGCGACGGAAAATTCATCCAAATGCTTATTCAGGGACCGGACAATTTTACGCAGTGTTTTACAGCGCAGTGTTTTACAGAAAACCTCGCGATTTTTTGGAGGCAGCCCCAGCACGACTAGCCGGCGATCTTGGTCGCAGCGCTGGTGCAGCGGAAACCCTTTGATTTTCAGGCAGCCCAGTGTGTAAGGCATGCCCACGGTGCCGATGTTCATCAGGCGCGCGACCTCGGCCGGGATGCTGGCGTCGTGGTAGCGCGACATAACGAGCGGGTGCCATTGAATGGCTGTCAGGCCTAGAGGTGTCACGCGCTGGTTAATGGCCAGACGCAGCGGGGCCGACACATTCTTGATCAGCAGATCAAGACTGATTGGGCCGTTAAGGGCATCGATACCTTGACGATTGTAGGAATGGACCGTCTCGGGCATGAGTATCAGCCTTGGGCAAGAGTAGAATGGTTTTTTAATAACGTTTTTTAATCTTTTTTTATTGCCCAGGCAATAACTGATGTGTGAGGCAATTCGCCATCGGGGGCCGGGCGAAGCGACGATATCGACATGCAAGCAAGTCAGCGCCCAGGCGCGCAGCGTAGTTCCTTTCTGATTGGTCTGGCGCTGGCGGGATTCGGCTCCATCCTGTTTTCGGCCAAGGCGGTGGTGGCCAAGCTTACCTATCAATACGATGTCACGGCGCTGACCGTCATCGGCTTTCGCATGCTGCTGTCGCTGCCGTTTTTCCTGGCCATCGCCCTGTGGCAGGTGCGCAAGGTGCGCCGCGGCGAATTGCCGGCGCTGACCGGGCGCCAGAAGCTGGAACTGGTCGGCCTGGGCTTCATAGGCTATTACCTGGCCAGCCTGCTGGATTTCATCGGCCTGGAATATATCTCGGCGGGGCTGGAGCGCCTGATCCTGTTCCTGTCGCCCACCTTCGTGCTGCTGTTCTCGGCCGTTTTCCTGAAGCGCGTCATCCTGCCCAAGCAATGGCTGGCCCTGGCCTTGTCGTACCTGGGCGTCAGCCTGGTGTTCGTGCAGGACCTGAGCCTGTCGGGCGAAAACGTGCTGCTGGGTTCCTTGTGCGTGCTGGGTTCGGCCATTTCCTATGCGGCCTATCTGATCGGGTCGGGAGAGCTGCTCAAGTCCATCGGTTCCACGCGCCTGGTGGCCTATGCCATGTCCTATTCGGCCGTCTACACGCTGCTGCATTTCTTCGGCACATTCGGCTGGCAGGGCCTGGTGCAGCCGGCGGGCGTCTATGGCCTGTCGCTGATCCACGCCATCTTCAATACCGTGCTGCCCACTTTCATGACCATGTGGGCCGTGGAGCGCGTGGGCGCGCCCATGAGCGCCCAGATGGGTCTGGTCGGGCCGGTATCCGTGCTGTTCCTGGCCAACTGGTTCCTGGACGAGCCCATAACCGGCATGCAGCTGCTGGGCACGGTCTTCGTGCTGGGCGGAGCCATGGTGCTGAGCCGCCGCAAGTCCTGAGAATGAGTCCAAGCGAGAAGCAGCCAGCAGTGACTGCTTCTCGTCTGGCGAATCCGAGGCGTACGCCTATTTTCCGTTTGCCAGCCGCTCCTCGATCTCGTCGCGGTGCACGTCGTAGGTGGCGAAGCCGGACAGATTGTCAGGCATGCTCAACCTGTCCTTGTGCTTGAGCGTCTGGCGTATGTCTTCCAGGCCGCTGCGCCAGTGCTCCTTCATGGTCACGCGCCCGAACTGGTAGTCCTTGTAGTGCTGCTCGTAGGGCTGGTTGCGGTAGATCAGGTGGATGACGTTGTAGCGCTTGTTGTTGGCCATTTCCTCGGCCAGCCGGCAGGGCAGGAATTCCTTGCGCTGTTCTTCGGGTATGGTTTCCAGCAGGCGCGTCATCACATGGCGCATGTACTGCGAGCGCCGCATCTCCTCCGTCACCATGCGGGTGCGGCTGGAATAGCGGATCTCGTTAATGCGGTCGCTGACCTCGCTCATATTGGTGGGCACGGGGCCGCGCGCGCTCCACAGGTCCACCTGGAAGACCAGGGTGTCGCGGCGCGGCGACTGGTCCAGCACGTACGACAGCGGTGTGTTGGACACCAGGCCGCCGTCCCAGTAGTACTGCCCGTCGATCTCCACCGGCGCGAAGGCCGGCGGCAGGGCGCCCGAGGCCATGAAGTGTTCGGCGCGCAAGGTCGTGCGGTGATTGTCGAAATACACGAAGTTGCCGGTGCCCACGTTGACCGCGCCGACCGAGATGCGCTGGCGCGCGTCATTGATGCGGTCGAAGTCGCACAGGCGCTCCAGCGTGCTCTTCAGGGCCGAGGTGTCGTAATAGCTGGCCGCCTCGGGCACGCCCGGAGTGGTCTGCGGCGGGGGCGGAAAGCGTGGACGGAAGAAGCCGTTCTGGCCCAGCAGGAGCGCGCTGCCGGCATGGAAGGCGCTGACGGCTTCGCGCATGACATCGTTGATGCCGAACAGTGTCTTTTCCATGCAGCCCGGCGCCGGCAGCCCGTAGTAGGGCTGGCAGATGGTGTCCCAGAATTCGCGCAGGCGCTCGATCCGTGTTTCGGGCGGATTGCCCGCGATGATGGCGGTGTTCAGCGCGCCGATCGAGATTCCGGACAGGCAGTCCGGCTCGATGCCGGCCTCCTGCAATCCCTGGTAGACGCCGGCCTGGTAGGCGCCCAGGGCGCCGCCGCCCTGCAGCACCAGGGCCACGGTCTCATACGGCGGCAGGTAGTCGGGCCGTGCGAAAGGGGGCGCGGGCTGTTCCAGCAGGTCGGGCTTGGTCTCGGCATTCATGGCGGGGCTCTGTCTGAAAAGAAGGACGTGTGCGCTGCAACAAGCATAGCATTGCCGCGGCGCGCGTCCGAGGATGGAATGCAAAGCAGAGTGAAGCGGTTCGGGGCCCGTCGGCGCTTTGGGAGGACGTCGCCTTTGAATGGCGCCCGCGGGTCCTAGGCCGGGGCCTGCAGGTGTTGCGCAAAAGCGGCAAGCACGGCGCTGCGGTAGCGTTCCTTGTGCAGGACCAGGGACAGGCGGCGTTTCAGGTCCAGGAAGGGAGTGTGCAGGATGCGCAGACGCCCGTTGGCCACCGCGTCAACCGTGGCCGCCTGCGGCAGGCAGGCCAGGCCCAGGCCGGCGATCACGGCCTGTTTGATGGCTTCGACCTGTCCCAGTTCCATCAGGACGTGGCCCGCGGGCAGGACATTGAGCGCCTGCTCGGTCAGCGCGCGCGAAGCCGAGCCGCGTTCACGCATGATCCAGCTGGCGCCGGCGAAGTCCGCATGCTCCAGTTCGGGTATGGCGGCCAGCGGATGATCCGGGGCCGAGCACACCACCAGGGCGTCGTCGCGCCAGTGCCAGGTCTCCAGCTGCGGATGATTCACCGGGCCTTCCACGCAGGCGATGTCGCAACTGTACTCCAGCAGGCGGTTGACGATTTCGGCCGTGTTTTCCACCGTCACGTGCAGGGACACGCGCGGGTGCCTGCGCGCGAAGCCGCCCACCAGGTCGCCGATCAGGTAATTGCCTACGGTGTTGCTGGCGCCGATGCGGATTCCGCCGCGCAATTCGCTTTCATCCTGCAGGCTCTGCATCTCTCGCAGGCGTTCCAGGATTTCGCGCGCCTGGGGCAGCAATTGCTGGCCGCGGCTGGTCAGTTGCATGCGGCCGGGCGCGCGCTCGAACAGGGAGCAGTCCAGATGCTTTTCCAGCTCGGCCAGGGCCATGCTGGCGGCCGGCTGCGACAAGTGGATGCTCTGGGCGCAAGCGCGCACCGTGCCCAGCGCGGCGATGCCTACGAACACTTCGAGCTGTCTGATGCTGATGGCGTTCATGATCAAAAAAATTGATACTTACGATAAGTAATAATGAATTTTTTTATATGGCCGGTCAACCTAAAATTACTTTCAATTATTAGAAAATGAGGTTTTCTACTATGGCCAGCACCACAGATTCATTGTTGAGCCGCGCCGGCGCGGCTGCCCAGGTCCGGACGGACCAGCCCCTGAAGCCGTCGCGCTGGTGGGGCTTCCTGCTGTCCCTGGCCGTGGGCGTGGTCGCCCTGGGGCTGGGCGAGTACTGGCCCTTGATCGGCGGGCCGGTATTTGCCATCGTTCTGGGCATGGTGGTGCGCAACCTGATCGGCGTGGCGCCGGTGTGCCGTCCCGGCCTGCAATTTTCCTCCAAGATCCTGCTGCAATGGTCCATCATAGGCCTGGGCTTCGGCCTGAGCCTGCCGCAGGTGATGCGCACCGGCCTGGATTCGCTGGCGGTCACCTTGGTGACCCTGTCGGTGGCGTTCGTGGCCGCCTATGTCCTGGGCCGCATGCTGGGCATACCGTCCAAGCTGCGCACCCTGATCGGCGTGGGCACGGCCATCTGCGGGGGGTCGGCCATTGCGGCCGTCACGCCCATCATCCGCCCCGAAGAGCACGAGACCGCGCTGGCGATCTCCACCATCTTCATTTTCAACATCCTGGCGGTGCTGATCTTTCCAGTGGCCGGCCACATGATGAACATGTCCGACGCCGGGTTCGGCGTCTGGGCGGGCACGGCCATCAATGACACCTCGTCCGTGGTGGCGGCCGGCTACAGCTACAGCAGTCAGGCCGGCGACCACGCCACCATCGTGAAGCTGACGCGCGCCACCTTGATCATCCCCATCTGCCTGGTCCTGACCGGCCTGGAGATCTGGCGTTCGCGCCAGGACGGCCGGGATTTCGATCTGATGCGCGTGTTTCCCTGGTTCATCCTGTGGTTCATCGTGGCCTCCACGCTGCGCTCGCTGGGCCTGGTGCCCGTCCAATGGCTGGAGCCCCTGCGCTGGACGGCCCAGTTCCTGATGGTGCTGGCACTGGCGGCCATCGGCCTGTCGTCCGACCTGAAAATCATGGCGCGGGCCGGTCTGCGTCCCGCCCTGCTGGGCCTGGGCGTGTGGGCGGCCGTGGCGCTCAGCAGCCTGGCGGTGCAGGGCTGGATTGGAGTCTGGTAAGTTCCTGTGCACGTTCATGGCCGGGGCTGCGGAGCGCGCCGCCCCGGCCGATGAATCAGAAGAACCAGGAGCCGGGGCTGTGGCGCAAGGCCACGCCGACGATGTAGACGAAGATGGCCACCGCCAGCACGGCCGCCCAGGCGCGGCTTTGCGCGGTCTTGCCGCGCTTGATGGCGTAGCTGCCCACGACGATGTAGGCCACCAGCAGCACGATCTTGGTGATCAGCCAGGGCTGGCCGGCGGCGGCGCCCAGCATCCCGGCCAGGGCCAGGCCACAGACCAGCAGGACCGTGTCTATCACGTGGGGAGCGATGCGTACGAAACGGTTTTGCAAAAGGGCGGAGCCGCTGACCGACCAGAAGGCCCGGATGATGAAGAACAGAATGCTCAATCCTGCCGCGGTCATGTGCAGATGCTTGATGGCCATGTATGTCATGCCTTGGGTTTCCTCTGAACGGTCATGTGAATGAAAGGGGGCGGTTGCAGTATACGCAAGCCTGTCCTGTAACAGGCTTGTTCCAGCTCAGAGTCGGCGACATGGCCGCAGGTTCCCCGGCGCGGGATCAGAGCAGGTTCAGCGGCAGTTTCAGATAAGCCTGGCCGTTGTCTTCGGGTTCCGGAAAGTGTCCGGCGCGTATGTTGATCTGAACGGAGGGCAGGATCAGGCGCGGCATGGCCAGGGTCTTGTCGCGCGCTTCGCGCAGTTCCCGGAACTGGTCTTCGGTGACGCCGTCGCGCACGTGGATGTTGCCGGCTTTCTGTTCGGCTACCGTGCAGCTGCAGCGCGGCTTGCGCCCCTCGGGCGGGTAGTCGTGGCACATGAACAGCACCGTTTGCGCTGGCAGGGCCAGCAGACGCTGGATGGACCGGTACAGGTGGACGGCGCTGCCGCCTGGGAAATCGCAGCGCGCCGTGCCCACGTCGGGCTGGAACAGGGTGTCGCCCACGAACACGCCCAGCCCCTGGACGTGATAGGCCATGTCGGCCGGGGTATGGCCGGGAACGTGCAGGGCCTGCACGGGCAGCGCGCCGATGTGGAAATGCTGCTGGT
The DNA here is from genome assembly GCA_023425645.1 of Pseudomonadota bacterium. Lineage (GTDB taxonomy): Bacteria > Pseudomonadota > Gammaproteobacteria > Burkholderiales > Burkholderiaceae_B > Alcaligenes. The sequence goes on along the minus strand of JAFACG010000043.1, from coordinate 77,419 downwards.
CCTCGAACAGGGCGTCGAAAGGCGTGCCGTCGGCCTTGATCTGCGCTTCTATATTGAAGATGCGGCCGAACGTCGCTTGCACCTGGCGTATGTGCCTGCCGATGGCGATCTTCCCGCCCAGTCGCTCCTGCAGCCAGACGGCGGCGGACAGGTGGTCCGCATGCGCGTGAGTCTCCAGTATCCATTGCACCTGCAGTCCGCGCCCGCGCACGAAATCCACGATTTCCTGGGCCGAATCGCTGCGGGTGCGGCCGGCCGCAGCATCGTAGTCCAGGACGGAGTCGATGATGGCGCATTCCTTCTGGCCATCGGCATGGACCACGTAGGAGAAGGTGGATGTGTCCGGATCGAAGAAGTGGGCGACCTGAGCTTGGGGCATGGCGGTCCTCTTACGGTATTTAAAAATATAATATATAATAATATATATTAATTTCTGGCTGATTGATATGAGTCAACCCGATCTGCAGGCCTTGCGCCTGGTGGCCGATCAGGCCAGCAATCTGTTGCGCAAGCTGGCCAACCCCGATCGCCTTCTCATTCTATGCGCCTTGGTGCAGGGGGAGTGCAATGTGGGCGAACTGGCGCAACGCAGCGGCATCGGCCAGCCCACCTTGTCGCAGCAATTGACGGTATTGCGCCGTGAAGGGCTGATCACCAGCCGCAAGGACGGCAAATTCGTATATTACCGGCTGGAGCATCCGGATGTGCTGGCGGTGATGCGGACCTTGTACGGAATTTTCTGCGCGTAGGCCTTGAACCGGTTCTCAGGAGAGCAAAACATGATTCAGATCGACTGGGCGTCATTCACGCCCTGGAGCGCCCTGCTGGGAGGCGCTCTGGTGGGGGGCGCGGCCGCCGTCCTGGTGCTGCTCAATGGCCGGGTGTTCGGCATCTCGGGCCTGGTCTCGGGCACCTGGAGCGCGGCGCGCGGGGATCGCGGCTGGCGCTGGATGGCCTTGCTGGGCCTGGCGGCGGCGCCCTGGGCGTATCGCCTGGCGGGCCAGGCCGTGCCGGTTCCCGGCGGGCAGCCCTGGCTGCTGGTGGTGCTGGCCGGCTTGCTGGTGGGGTTCGGGGCGCGACTGGGGTCGGGGTGCACCAGCGGACACGGGGTCTGCGGTTTGTCGCGCCTGTCGCCCCGCTCGCTGGTGGCCACGCTGGCATTCATGGCCAGCGGTTTTCTGACGGTGTTCGTTGTTCGCCATCTGCTTTAAGGAGCGGAATGTGATTTACATCATTGCCCTGTTCAGCGGTCTGGTCTTTGGCCTTGGGCTGCTGCTGTCCGGCCTGGCTGATCCGGCCAAGGTGCTGGGATTTCTGGACCTGGCCGGCGCCTGGGACCCGTCTTTGGCGCTGGTGATGGCGGCGGCCATTGCGGTGGCCATTGTCCCGTTCACGCTGGCGCGGCGCCGCACGCGCACGTATTTCACGAACCAGCCCATGCAGTTGCCCGCCAGCCGGCGCATCGACAGGCCGCTGGTGCTGGGCGCGCTGGTCTTCGGCGTGGGCTGGGGGCTGGCGGGTTTTTGCCCTGGTCCGGCCGTGGTGCTGGCGGCTTCGGGTGCGCCCATGGCCGTGCTGTTCGTTGCGGCCATGCTGGTCGGCATGTGGCTGGCGGGGCGGCTGCGCGGCTGAGCATGCGCCTTTGCGCCTCACTTCGCCGCTGCCTGTGACGCGGCCCGGCCCATGCGGCCGGGCCGGCGCCCTCTGGTGTCGGGACAGCCTCAGCCCAGGTGGGTGCTGGGGCCCGGCACGCGGTCCGGTTCCATGTCCACCAGGCCCTGCAGGATGCCGCAGTGCTCCAGTCCGCCGGCCTGGCCGCAGCGGTGGCGCAGTTCCTTCAATTGTTCCTGCAGGTGTTCCAGTTCGCGGATGCGCACGGCCACGTGTTCGATATGTTCGTCGAGCAGGCTGTTCACGGGCTCGCAGTCCTGGGCCGGGCCGTCCATATGGGCCAGCAGGGCGCGGATTTCTTCATGCGTCATGTCCAGGCTGCGGCAGTTGCGGATGAAGCGCAGCCGTTCCAGGTGCATGGCGCGGTACTGCCGGTAGTTGCCTTCGCTGCGCTCGGGCTCGGGCAGCAGGCCGACTTTTTCGTAATAACGGATGGTTTCGGTGTTGCAGTGGCTTTTTTGCGCCAATTCGCCGATTTTCATGACAAGGCTCCTGAAGGCTTGACCTTGTAGTTACTTTAGGCTTTCTACTGCAGGTATGCAAGAAAGCGAGGAGCTGCAATGACTTCTTTCGACAAGACCGGAACAATCCCTCCCACGGGCAGCGAAGCGCGGGGCGACCATGCGCACGATCATTCCCATGATCACTCGCATGACCATTCCCACGACCATGGGCATGACCACGGCCATGATCATGGACGCGCCCAGGCGCGCGCCGCCGCCGCGGCCTGCTGCGCCATGCCGGCGTCCGCGCCGGCCGTCGCCCTGGCGGCCAGCACCGGCACCCGCCTGGTGGTGCACATCGCCGACATGGATTGCCCGGCCGAGGAAAACATGATCCGTTCGGGCCTGAAGCGCGTGCCGCAGGTGCGCGAGCTGGGCTTTGACCTGATGCAGCGCGTCCTGACGGTGGAGCATGCCGAAGGAGCGCGCGACATAGTGCTGCAGGCCCTGCGCGGCCTGGGCTTTCAGCCTCGCATGGCGGACGAGGCCCCCACGGCGGCCGCTCCCGCACGCCAGGGCCTGGTGCGCATCGTCGCCGCCGTGGCGCTGGCGCTGGGCGCGGAGATCAGCCACTGGCTGGCCGCGCCCGAATGGCTGGTCATCGTCCTGTCGCTGGGGGCCATTCTGTCCGGCGGCGTGCAGGTCTACAAAAAGGGCTGGATCGCGTTGCGCAACGGCCAGTTGAACATCAATGCGCTCATGAGCATTGCCGTCACCGGCGCGGTGCTGCTGGCCCAATGGCCGGAAGCCGCGATGGTGATGTCCTTGTTCAGCCTGGCCGAATGGATCGAGGCCCGTTCCCTGGACCGCGCCCGCAATGCCGTGGACAGCCTGCTCAAGCTGGTGCCCGACGATGTGCTGGCCAGCGCCGACGGGCGTGGCTGGAGCCGCCTGCCGGCCAGCCAGGTGCAGGCGGGCTGGTCCGTGCGCGTGGCGCCGGGCGAGCGCTTCGGCCTGGACGGGCAGGTGGTGGAGGGACTCAGCGCCGTCAACCAGGCGCCCATCACCGGCGAGAGCGCGCCCGTGGACAAGGGGCCGGGCGACGAAGTCTTTGCAGGCACCATCAATGGCATGGGCGAACTGGTGTACCGGGTGTCGGCCGCGCACGATGATACCTTGCTGGCGCGCATCACCCGCTCAGTTCAGGAAGCCCAGGCCAACAAGGCGCCCATCCAGCGCTTCGTGGACCAGTTTTCCCGTGTCTATACGCCGCTGGTGGTCATGGCCGCCGTGCTCATGGCCGTGGCCCTGCCCCTGGTGTGGGGGGTGAGCTGGCTGGACGCGGTGTATCGCGCCCTGGTGCTGCTGGTGATCGCCTGCCCATGCGCGCTGGTGATCTCCACGCCGGTTGCCGTGGTCAGCGCGCTGGCGAGCACGGCGCGGGCCGGCATCCTGGTGAAGGGCGGCGTCTATCTGGAGCGCGCCCGCCAGCTGCGTTACCTGGCCGTGGACAAGACCGGCACCCTGACGCTCGGACAGCCGGCGCTCGATGTCTATGGCAGCCTGCGCGAAGGAGTGACGGACGAGCAGGTCCTGGACCTGGCGGTGGCGCTGGCCGAGCGTTCCGACCATCCGGCTTCGCAAGCCATCGCCCGGGGCCGGCATGCGTCCGGTCTGGCGGGACTGGAGCAGTTCGAAGCCGTCGCCGGACATGGCGTGCAGGCCCGCGGCCTGAACGGCGCGTTGCGGCTGGGCAAGCGCAGCTGGGTTCTGGAGGGCGCGGATCGGGCCTTCCTCAGCCAGGCTGAGCAGCAAGCCCTGGAGAGCGGCGCCAGCATGGTGTATCTGGGCGACGACAAGGGACTGCTGGCCTGGTTCGCCGTCCTGGACACGCTGCGCCCCACCACGGCCCAGGCCATTGCGGCCCTGCAGCGGCAAGGCGTGCAGGTGGAGATTCTGTCGGGCGACCACGAGCAGGCCGTGCGCCACGTGGCTGCTCAGGCCGGCATCGCGGATTACCGGGCCGGGCTGCTGCCGCAGGACAAGCTGGAACGCATCGAGCAGCGCCTGGGCCAGGGCCTGGTGGCCATGGTGGGCGATGGCATCAACGATGCGCCCGCCCTGGCTCGCGCCGACGTGGGCATTGCCATGGGCGCGCTGGGCTCGGACATCGCCATCGAGACAGCCGATGTGGCGCTGATGGACGACGACCTGGGCAAGATCGCCTTGCTGATGCGGCAGTCCCAGGCCCTGCACCGCGTGCTGTGGCAGAACATCAGCCTGGCCCTGGGCATCAAGGCCGTGTTCCTGGTGATGGCCTTGAGCGGCCAGGCCACCATGTGGATGGCCGTGTTCGCCGACGTGGGCGCCAGCCTGCTGGTGGTGCTCAACAGCCTGCGACTGTTGCGCGCGCGACACTGAGCATACTTCCGTCCGACTTCCCCCGCCTGGCGACAGGCGGTTTTTTTTTGGGGAGGTCGGTCCCGCTTCTGTATGGGCAGGAATGTGAATAGTATTATCATGTAATGATAACTACCGGGACCGGCCAAGGTGGCGCGGGGCCTGTCCGGCGCCTGTTGGAATACGCAGGCTGGCCGGGTGTCGCAAGGACGGACGATGATTGCACTGCTGGAAGCGGGCCGAGCCGGCCTATTGAACCGCCGTCATTGGTTGAACAATGTGCTGGCGGGCTTGATCGTGGGCGTGGTGGCGCTGCCCCTGGCCATGGCGTTCGCGATCGCCTCGGGCGTCAAGCCGGAGCAGGGCCTGTACACGGCCATCGTGGCTGGCCTGGCGGTGTCCGTTCTGGGCGGTAGCCGCGTCCAGATCGCCGGCCCCACGGGCGCCTTCATCGTCATCCTGTCAGGGGTGGTGGCTCAGCATGGCGTGGCGGGGCTGCAGATCGCCACCCTGATGGCGGGCGTCATTCTCCTGCTGCTGGGCCTGCTGCGGCTGGGAGCGGTGATACGTTTCATTCCCGACCCGGTCATCGTGGGCTTCACGGCCGGCATAGGCGTGATCATCTGGGTGGGGCAGTGGCGCGACTTCTTCGGCCTGCCGGTCGTCCAGGGCCAGTATTTCCACGAAAAACTCTGGTTCCTGCTGCAGAACCTGTCCGCTCTGGACCCGGCCACCACCGGGCTGGGAATCCTGTCCCTGATCATCCTGCTGGTTCTGCCCCGGGTGCGCGGCCTCTCGCGCATTCCAGCCCCCTTGGCGGCGCTGGTGCTGGTGACGCTGGTGCAGGCCGTGTTCCGCTTCGAGTCGGTGGCCACCATCGGGTCCAGCTTCGGCGCCTTGCCGACCGGCCTGCCGTCGTTCCAGTGGCCGCAGATCACGCTGACGCGCGTGGTGGAGCTGATCGGGCCGGCCTTTGCCATCGCCATGCTGGGTGCGATCGAATCCTTGCTGTCGGCCGTCGTGGCCGATTCCATGACTGGCGCCAGGCACGATTCCAACCAGGAGCTGGTGGGCCAGGGCGTGGCCAATATGCTGGCGCCCCTGTTCGGCGGCATCGCCGCAACCGGGGCCATCGCCCGCACCGCGACCAATATCCGCAATGGCGGCAACAGCCCGCTGGCGGGCATCGTGCATGCCGCCTTCCTGGTGCTGGTCCTTCTGCTGCTGGCCCCGTTGGCGGCCTACATTCCCTTGGCGGTGCTGGCCGCAATCCTGTTCGTCGTGGCCTGGAACATGAGCCAGGCGGGGCTGGTGCTGCGCTTGCAGCGCCGGCTGCCGGCTGCCGATCTGCTCATCCTGTGGGTGACCTTCGCCCTGACGGTGTTCGCCGACCTGGTGGTGGCCGTCAACATCGGGGTGGTGCTGGCCATGCTGTATGTACTCAAGCGCACCTCGGACGGCGTGCGGGTCCGCTTGCTGGAGGGCAGGGAGCTGCAGCGCGTGCTGGACGTGGAACCCGGCGCGAGCGCGCGCGAGGACATACGCGTGCTGGTGCTGGAGGGGCCATATTTTTTCGCCAGCGTGGACGCGGTGAACCGCGCCTTGCAGGAAGTGCCGGAGGCGGTCAGGGTGATCGTGCTGCGCCTGAACTATGTGCCCTTCATGGACGCCACCGCCTTGCAGGCGCTGGAGACGGCCCTGGATGATCTGGCGCGCCGCGGCGTGCAGGTGGCGCTGTGCGAGGCCAATGAACGCGTGTCGCGCAAGGTGCGCCGCATGGGCCTGTTGGCCTGCGTGCATGGCCGGCGCATCTACGACACGGCGACTGAGGCCTGGCTGAGCGCGGCAGGCGGCCTGGACCGGCCAGGGCCTGTCAAGGCTATTTAAAAGGCTCGCATTGACGGGGTCCTAGGCCGGCGGGTCCACGCGGGGATTACGGGCGGCGCCGGGGTAGTCCACATCGTGGCGGGCCAGGTAATCGCGTATCAGCTGGCGCACGACCTGCGACGGCGTCAGGTCCTGCTGCTGGCACAGGGCCTCGAATGCCTTCTTCTTGGCCGGGTCTATCAGCACCGTCAGCCTTGCAGTCTTGTTTTCCATGGCGGGTCAGCGGCTCAGCGTGAATTCGTCATTGCCCATGAAAGCGTAGCGCAGGGCGTCGATCAGGGCCAGGACGTAGGCCAGCGGGGCCCAGATGACGAACAGCACGACGAACAGCAGGCCCCAGCCTATCTGCCCGAGATAGAAGCGATGCGCGCCTATCCAGCCCAGGAAGATGGCCAGGACGATGGCGATCTTGCGGTGGCTGGTGGGGCGTTCCAGTTCTTCTTTCTTGGCGCTGGCGATCCACATCACCAGGGGAATGGTGATCAGCAAGGCCAGCAGCGCCTTGCCCCAATGCAGCGCCAGATACTCGCGCACCTGGAGCGCCAGGTCGGCGAAATCATCGATGATGAAGCCCAGGTAGGACAGCAGCTCGCGCAGCACGGCCTCGCCGAAGGTCAGGCCCAGCAGCACCAGCACGAAGATGGCGATGCCTAATATGATTCTCTGCAGCATGGTGTTCCCATCAAAAAGAGTCGATGTTCATTGCGTGCGCGCCTGGCGCACCGCCTGCTCCCAGCCGTGCATCAGGGTCTGGGCCTGGTCGCGCGACATGGCGGGCTCGAAGACCCGCTCGCTGCGCCAGAGCGCGGCGATCTCCTGAGGGTCTTTATACAGCCCGCAGCCCAGTCCGGCCAGATAGGCGGCGCCCAGCGCGGTGGTCTCGATGTTGTCGGGGCGCACGACGGGCAGTCCCAGCAGGTCGGCCTGGAACTGCATGAGCAGATTGTTGGCGCTGGCGCCGCCGTCCACGCGCAATTCGTGCAGAGGGCGTCCGCCGCTGGCCTGGACGTCACGATTCATGGCCAGCAGCACGGCGGCGCTCTGGTAGGCGATGCTGTCCAGGGCGGCGCGCGCTATGTGCGCCATGGTGCTCGAGCGGGTCAGGCCGGTGATGACGCCGCGCGCCTGGGCGTCCCAGTAAGGCGCGCCCAGCCCGGTGAAGGCCGGCACCAGATGCACGCCCTGGGCGTCGGGGACGCTGCGCGCCAGCGCTTCCACCTGGGCGCTGTGCTCCAGCGCACCCAGCCCGTCGCGCAGCCACTGGACCACGGCGCCGCCGATGAATACGCTGCCCTCCAGCGCGTAGGAGGGGTCGGGGCCGTGGCGGGCGGCGCAGGTGCCGATCAGGCCGTTGTGCGATTCGGGGGAGTGCGACCCGCAGTGCATCAGCAGGAAGCAGCCCGTGCCGTAGGTGTTCTTGGCCATGCCCGGCTTGAAGCATGCCTGGCCGAACAGCGCGCTTTGCTGATCGCCCGCCACGCCGCAGATGGGAATGGCGCGGCCCAGCAACGCCGGGTCGCAGTCGCCGAAGCAGCCGGCCGAGTCGCGCACCTGGGGCAGGACGGCGGCCGGGATGTCGAACAGCGCCAGCAGCTCCTCGTCCCATTGCGCTTGATGGATGTTGAAGAGCAGGGTGCGCGAGGCATTGCTGATGTCGGTCGCATGGACGGCTCCGCCGGTCAGGTGCCAGATCAGCCAGCTGTCCACGGTGCCGAAGGCCAGCTCTCCGCGTTCGGCCCGTTCGCGGGCGCCGGGCACGGAATCCAGCAGCCAGCGCAGCTTGGTGGCGGAGAAATAGGCGTCGATGGGCAGGCCCGTCTTGCGGGTAATGAGCGCTTCGCGGCCCTGTTCGCGCAGCCGCGCACAGAGGTCCTCGGCGCGCCTGTCCTGCCAGACGATGGCGGGGTACACGGCCTGCCCGGTGCGCCGGTCCCAGAGCAGGGTGGTCTCGCGCTGGTTGGTGATGCCGACCGCGGCGATGTCCTGTGCCGTCAGCCCGGCCTGCTCGATGGCCTGGCGCGCGGTGGCCAGCTGGGTGTCCAGGATTTCCTGCGGGTCATGCTCGACCCAGTCGTTGCGTGGATAGTACTGGCGGGTTTCCTGTTGAGCCTGGGCGAGGATGCGGCCGTCGGCCGCCACTACGAGGCTTCTGGAGCTGGAGGTGCCCTGATCGAGTGCAAGAATGAATGTCATGCGGGTCCGGCCGATGAAAGCAAAAGCAGCCCACAGTGTACCGGCTGCAGGCCGGCTCTGCGCGCCCTGCGTGGTGCGGCGCCTGATTCTTGGGATGGCAAGTTTCGCTGCAAGGTGTAGAGCAAGAGGTTAAAATAAGGGTAAATCCCGAGTCGGCCCGCCCTGATCCGGGCTGCCGCCGGCTCCAGACTCGACGATAGCTCCCATGACCACTCGACACTCACCACTGCTGACCGATAGGACGCAAATGCTGGGCGCTCTTGCGCGCACCACACAGGCCGACCTCGTTGTGGTGGGTGGCGGCGCGACCGGGCTGGGCATTGCCCTGGATGCGACGCTGCGCGGGCTCAAGGTGGTGGTGCTGGAAGCCTGGGACTTCGCCAAAGGCACCTCCTCGCGGGCCACCAAGCTGGTGCACGGCGGCGTGCGCTACCTGGCGCAAGGCAACCTCTCCCTGGTGCGCGAGGCCTTGCACGAACGCACCCATCTCCTGCACAACGCACCGCACCTGGCCCAGCCCCTGCCGTTCGTGATGCCTAGCTACAAATGCTGGGAAACCCCTTTCTACGGGCTGGGACTGATGGCCTACGACGCGCTGGCGGGGCGCGAGGGCCTGGGCAGCACTCAATTCCTGGGCGCCGCGCGCGTGCGGCAACTCTTGCCCGGCGCCCGCCGCAGCGGCCTGAAGGGCGGAGTCAAGTATTGGGACGGCCAGTTCGACGACGCCCGGCTGGCGCTGGCGCTGGCGCGTACGGCGGCGCTGCACGGCGCCTTGCTCGTCAATTACTGTCCGGTCACGGAAATCCAGCACCACGAAGGGCGGATAGCCGGCGTGCGGTGCCAGGACAGGGAAAGCGGGCAGACCTACCACGTGCAGACATCTTGCGTGGTGAACGCCACCGGCGTCTGGGTGGACCGGTTGCGCGAACTGGACGGCCAGGAGGGCGGCCGCCAGGCGCGCCCCATGGTGGCGCCCAGCCAGGGCGTGCATCTGGTGGTGGATCAGGATTTCCTGCCCGGCGACCATGCCCTGCTCGTGCCGCGTACGCGCGATGGACGCGTGCTGTTCGCCGTGCCCTGGCTGGGCAAGCTCATCCTGGGCACGACCGATACGCCGCGCGAAGACGTGCCGCTGGAACCCCGGCCTCTACGCCAGGAAATCGATTTCATCTTGTCGGAATCCGCCCATTATCTGCAGAAGGCGCCGCGCGAGCAGGACGTGCGCAGCGTCTGGGTCGGCTTGCGCCCGCTGGTCCGCCCGGTGGACGAGTCCGGGGGGGGCAAGACCCAGTCCATCAGCCGTGAACATACCGTGCTGGTCAGCCCCAGCGGTCTGGTCACGGTCACCGGCGGCAAGTGGACCACTTATCGGGCCATGGCCCAGGACGTGCTCGAACGTTGCGAACGGGCCGGACTGGTGGGCAAGCTGCCGGCCTGCAGCACGCTGGATCAGCGCCTGGTCGGCGCGTCGCACGCCGCGGCGCGGCGCTCGCTGGGCAGCGCGCCGGGGCTGGACGCCTATGGCAGCGAATCGGACTGGGTCAAATCCCTGCCGGGTGCGGACGTGGAGCTGGCGCCGGGCCTGAGCGAGGCCATGGTGCGTTTTGCCTGTCGCTATGAGTACGCCCGCACCGTCGAGGACATGCTGGCGCGGCGCTCGCGCCTGCTGTTCCTGGACGCGCGGCTGGCGCAGCGCACGGCCCCGGCCGTGGCGCGGCTGATGCACGAAGAAACCGGCCGCGATCCCGAGCTGGACGCCTTTCTGAAACTGGCGCAAACGTACGCCACCTTGCCGGCTGCGTGATCACGCGCCTTTGAACCGTTCACCGCAAAGTCAGGTACTCTCCGGTCCATGCGGCGCTGGAAGCGCTCCTGCATTGCCGCCAGCACATCCCGGCCGCCAGGCAGCAGACCTTCTTCTGGATTCTTATTCGAAAAAAGTCCGGGCCGTCTCGAAGCGCTTGGCGAAATAGGGGTTGTCCATGGAATCGATGCGCACCCTCCCTCCGCTGGAGGGGGCGTTGATGAACTGGTTGTTTCCTATATAGATGCCCACGTGCGAATTGGGCCTGCCCAATGTATTGAAGAAGACCAGGTCGCCCGGTCGCAACTGCTTGCGGCTGATGCGGCGGCTGGCGCCTGCCTGCTCCGCGCTGCTGCGCGGAATGGGGGAGCTCGAGCGCTCCTGGCTGAACACATAGTGCACCAGCCCGCTGCAGTCAAAGCCCGTGGAAGGTTCGCGTCCCCCATAGCGGTAGGGGGAGTCGAGCAGCGTCATGGCCGAGAGCACCACGGCGGAACGCCGTCCGTCTTCGACGGTAACGCTGGATCGGGAGGCTGGGCCTGGCGGGGCGCCGGCGCAGGCAGCCAGGAGAGCCAGCAACATCAAGGCGATCAGTCGTTGCGTAAAAGCAGCAAGGTACATATGTGGTTACAAACTTATGGGCTGAGAATGGAACTCCCCGCTTATGCCTGCATTATGCCGATCTTTCGCTCTTTTAGTCAGCTTGAGTAAAAAAAACCCCATGAAGAGAAGGGTTTAGACCTTTCGGCCGATGGCGCGGTACACGCCCGGGCGCCCGGCGTCTTGATCTCGGTCACGTAACATCCAGTTTTAGAACTACAACATTAAGTGAGCATCTGATAATATTCAGTCTGCAATTGATACATTTAATGCATATTTTTCACTGTATTCATGTCGATGTCGTATTGTTTCTCGGCGTGAGTCGGTAAGAAATAGCGGTATGGCAGGATGCTCGTGCAAGGTTTCTCCAGAACACGATACGCATCTTTGTAACATTTCTCGTGTTAAATGTTGTTTGTTACAAGAAATTAGCTGGTTGAGCCAGTTTTACAAGGAAGGCTGACATGCCCGTATCGGAAAATTCGCTGCTGAATGACATTCAGGAAGTCAATTTGTCGTACTTGCTGCTCGCACAACGCCTGCTTCGCGAGAATTTTTCGGCAGGAATGTTCCGGCTGGGGTTCGACGCCGATGTGGCCGAAACCCTGATGCACCTGTCCCCCGCGCAATTGGTCAAGCTGGCCAGCTCCAGCTCCCTGATCTGCGGCTTTCGCTTCAACGACTACGATCTGCTCACGACGCTGACGCAGAATGTGCTGGGCGGCGTGCTGCAGCAGGCCCATTCCACCATTCTGCTGTCCCAGAGAGCGACTGCCGGTCAGGCGGGCTGACGGCAGGGACGATCTAAACGTTATGGCTACAAAAAGCGTCGCCAAAGAGGCCCAGGAAATCGGGCTGGCTTCGGAAATGATCGAGTTGGGGGCGCGTTTGCAGGTGCTGCAGGTGGAAACCTCGCTCAGCTACGACCGTCTTGCGCGCCTGTATCGGGAAGTTAAAGGTTGTTCTCCGCCCAAGGGCATGCTGCCGTTCTCGGTGGACTGGTTCATGACCTGGCTGCCCAACATCCATTCCAGCCTGTTCTACAGTATCTATCAATTCATGGTCGCGCAGACTCCCTGCGGCAAGAGCCAGGCTCTGGTCGAGGCGTACCGTCTGTACCTGGAGCAGTCGGCCGCCGGCCGCGTCGAAACGACGGCGGACGAGGAACCCGTGCTCAGCTTCACGCGCGCCTGGATGCTGCTGCGCTTTTTCGACAGCGGTCTGCTGCAGCTTTCCCAGTGCGAGCGCTGCAAGGGCGGTTTCGTTGCCCACGCCCACGATCCCGAAGCCGGTTTTGTCTGCGCCATATGCCGCCCGCCGCCGCGTGCGGGCAAGACGCGCGCCAGCAAGGCGCGCGGCAGTCGCAAGGTCGAGGCCGCCAGCAAAGAAGCCCGGCCGGCCTGCGAAGAGCCATGCGCCCCGCGCCGCGCCCCGGCCGCTTCCCGGCGTCAGCTTCAGCCGGACGGGCCTGCCCGCATCGGCTAGCGTCCACGCGCCTGCCGTTCCAGTTTCCTGAAGTGTTTCCGATGTGCCAAGAGGACCGGAAGCGCCGATCTATGCGGGAAAAAGCCCGTTGAAGCGGCGTTTTGGCCCGGCCACTTGCCGCCATCATTAGTTGCGTGTACTTGAAGAAGGCGTATCCGTGCTTATTCTGATTGGATATATCGTTGTCTTTGTCTCCGTGTTCGGGAGTTTCGTGGCCCTGGGCGGGCATATGGGCGCCCTGTACCAGCCGTTCGAACTGCTGTTGATCGGCGGTGCGGCGATGGGCGCCTACTTCGCGTCCAACAGCGGCAAGTCCATCAAGCTGCTGGCCGGCGCGCTGCCCATCGCGTTTCGCAGCAGTCCCTACAACAAGCAGCTGTACATGCAGCTGATGGGCATGATGTACGTCCTGCTCAACAAGGCGCGCCGCGACGGCATGATGTCCATCGAGTCCGATATCGAGAACCCTGAACAGAGCGCCATCTTCGCCGATTACCCCAACGTGGTGAAGGATCCGGCCCTGATGAACTTCATCGCGGATTATCTGCGCCTGATGATCAGCGGCAACATGAGCTCCTTTGAAATCGAGACCCTGATGGAGCAGGACATCGAGACCCACCAGCATGAGCGCAACGTGCCCGCCCGCGCCCTGCGCGAAGTCGCTGACGCACTGCCCGCCTTCGGCATCGTCGCGGCGGTGCTGGGCGTGGTCAAGGCGCTGGCGTCGGTGGACCAGCCGCCGGCCGTTCTGGCCGACCTGATCTCCAAAGCCATGGTCGGCACTTTCCTGGGCATCTTGCTGGCCTACGGTTTCGTGGCGCCGCTGGCTGCGACCATCGAGCGCCGCACGGCCGACTCGGTCAAGGTGCTGGAGTGCATCAAGGTGACGCTGCTGGCCAACATGAACGGCTATCCTCCCCAGCTGGCGGTGGAATTCGGCCGCAAGGTCCTGTTCTCCACGGAGCGCCCGTCCTTCCAGGAACTGGAGGAGCACGTGCGCCAGGCCCGCTCTGCAGGTGGCGGCCGTAAAGCCTGATCGGAAGCAGTCATGAGCAATCACAAGGACAGAGTCGTCATCCGCCGCAAGAAGACGGCGCACGGCGAGCACCATGGCGGAAGCTGGAAGATCGCTTACGCGGACTTCATGACGGCCATGATGGCCTTTTTCCTGGTGATGTGGATCCTGTCGCTGGTCCCCAAGCAGGACCTGAAGGAGATTGCCGACTACTTCCGCATGCCGCTGATCGACGCCGTCACGGGCGGCCAGCAGGGGGATCAGTCGCGCAGCGCCATTCCCGGAGGGCAGCCCAGCCTGATTCCCAACCCCCATCCGGGCGCCACCAACAGCGACGCCATGCAGGATCGCCAGGATGTCGAGCGCCTGGAAGACCTGAAGTCCGCTCTGGAAGAGCTGATCCGCATCGACCCGGTGCTCAAGGAGTTCCGGCCGCAGCTGCTGCTGGACATGACCCAGGACGGCCTGCGCATCCAGATCATCGACCGGCAGAGCCGGCCCATGTTTGCCACCGGCAGCGCTCTGGTGCAGACCTACATGCGGGCCATCCTGCGTTCCCTGAGCCAGCCCCTGAACGAGATGCCCAACCGCATCCAGATCACCGGCCACACCGACTCCATGCAGTACGCCAGCGGCGAGCGCCTGTACAGCAACTGGGAGCTGTCCGCGGACCGCGCCAATGCGGCCCGCCAGGAACTGGTCGCGGGCGGCCTGGCCGAGGCCAAGGTCAAGCAGGTGCTGGGCCTGGCCGACACGGTCAGCCTGGTTAAAGATAACCCCGCTGCGGCCGTAAATCGGCGTATCAGTCTGCTCGTGCTCAATAGCCGCGCGGAACGACGCATCGACGAGCAGAATGCCAGCGGTTCCGAGGAATTCGACCTGCGCGAGGCCATGCAGGAGCCGGAGGGGCCCATCAGCGTGCGCATCCCCGGTATGCCTGAGTTGCCCGGCGCTCTGCCTGTAACGCCGTAAAGCCCGCATAGACGGGCTGGACTTTTTGTTTAGATGTTCTAAGCCATTACCAAGAAGGAAGTGTTCATGAGCTCCGGCGTAGATCTGAGTCAGTTTTACGAAACCTTTTTCGATGAAGCCGATGAGCTGCTGGCCGACATGGAGCGCTTGCTGCTGGAGCTGGACCTGGATCAGCCCGACCGAGACCAGTTGAACGCCATCTTCCGCGCCGCCCACTCGATCAAGGGCGGGGCGGGCACGTTTGGCTGCTTCACTCAGCTGGCTGAGACCACGCACCTGCTCGAGAACCTGCTGGACCTGGTCCGCAACGGTGAAATGCAGTTGCGCAAGGACATGATCGACCTTTTTCTGGAAACCAAGGACGTGTTAACCGGACAAGTCACCGCCTACCGCGATGGAGAGGATCCCGACGAGGACGCCTACCGCCGCATCTGCGAACAATTGCGGCAGCTGGCCCTGGAACAGAAGGGCATCCTGACCACGCAGGAGCAGGCGCCTGCTGTTGCGGCCGAGCCTGAACCGGAGCCCGAACCGGAGCCGGCCCAGCCTGCCGAGACGTCGGGACTGCCGCTTTGGGTGTCGCTGGGCCCTGTGTCCGACAAGGATGCCGAGGCCCTGCAGCAGGAAATGGAATTGATGGGCACCATCGTGCACCAGTCGCGCGAGGGTCAGCGCCTGGATATCTGGCTGGAAACCACGGCCTCGGCCGATGACATCCAGGCCGTTTGCTGCTTCGTGGTCAACGCCGACCAGGTGACGGTCAAGTTCAGCGCGGCGCCTTCCCAGGCCGCCCAGGCAGCGACACCCGCCGCGCCCGAGCCTGCCGCCTCCGCCCAGCCAGCAGCGGCCGCTCCCGCAGCGCAGCCTGAAAGCGCGCCCGCCCCGGCTGCTGCCAAGCCAGCCGCCAAACCGGCGGAGAAGACCGCCAAGCCGGCCGCCGCCAAGGAGTCGGGCACCATACGCGTGGGCGTCGAGAAGGTGGACCAGATCATCAATCTGGTGGGCGAGCTCGTCATCACCCAGGCCATGCTGGTGCAGACGGCTTCCACGCTGGATCCGGTCGTGCACGACCGGCTGCTCAACGGCATCGAACAGCTCGAGCGCAATGCGCGCGACCTGCAGGAATCGGTCATGTCCATCCGCATGATGCCCATGGACTACGTGTTCAGCCGCTTCCCCCGCGTGGTGCGCGAGAGCGCCGCCCGCATGAACAAGCAGATCCGCCTGGTCACCAAGGGGCAGGCGACCGAACTGGACAAGAGCCTGATCGAGCGCATCATCGATCCGCTGACGCACCTGGTGCGCAACAGCATCGACCACGGCATCGAGATGCCGGAGGATCGCATCGCCGCGGGCAAGGATGCCGAGGGCGTGCTGACGCTGTCCGCGCAGCACCAGGGCGGGCACATCATCATCGAAGTCGTGGACGACGGCGCCGGCCTGAATCGCGACAAGATCCTGAAGAAGGCCATGTCCTCGGGGCTGCCTGTCAGCGAAACCATGCCGGACGACGAAGTCTGGCAGCTGATCTTCGCCCCGGGCTTCTCGACCGCCGACAAGGTCACGGAAATCTCGGGCCGGGGCGTGGGCATGGACGTGGTGCGACGCAACATCCAGAGCATGGGCGGCCATGTGCAGCTCTATTCGCGCGCCGGGGTGGGCACCACCACCCGCATCGTGCTGCCCCTGACCCTGGCCATCCTGGACGGCATGTCGGTGCAGGTGGGCAAGGAAGTGTTCATCCTGCCCCTGGCGCATGTGACCGAATCCATGCAGCCCACCCACGAACAGCTGCGTCGCGTCTCGGAAACCGATCACGTCATGTTCGTGCGCGGCGAATACCTGCCCCTGATCTCCCTGCGGGACATCTTCTCGGTGGAGGACGCCGAAGTCGACGTGACGCGCGCCATCGCCGTCATCCTGCAGGCCGAGGACATGCGTTTCGCGCTGCTGGTCGACCATCTCATCGGCCAGCACCAGGTGGTGGTCAAGAACCTGGAAGCCAACTATCGCAAGATTCCGGGGATTTCCGCGGCAACCATTCTTGGTGACGGCAGCGTAGCCCTGATTGTTGATGTATTTGCCTTACAGCGCCTGGCCCGCGATCGCGCCGCCGCGCTGGTCTGATCTATCCGGAGACATGCATGTCCAACGACTTTAATTCTCATTCCGAAGCCGCTGAAGTCGGCGGCAAGGAGTACCTGGTTTTCACTCTGGGCGACCAGGAATACGGCATCGACATCCTGAAGGTGCAGGAAATCCGCGGCTACGACACCCAGACCGTGACGCGCATCGCCAATGTGCCCGGTTTCATCAAGGGAGTGACCAATCTGCGCGGCGTGATCGTGCCCATCGTGGACCTGCGCATCCGCTTCAACATGGAGAAAGTGGACTACGACCACCAGACCGTCGTCGTGATCCTGAACCTGAAGGAGCGTGTCGTGGGCGTGGTGGTGGACGGGGTGTCCGACGTGCTCGTGCTGCAATCCTCGCAGATCAGCGCCGCGCCCAGCTTCGGCACGGCCTTCTCCACGGAATACCTGACCGGCATCGGCACGCTCGGCGAGCGCATGCTGATCCTGGTCGATATCGAAAAACTCATGACCAGCGAGGAAATGGCGCTGGTCGACAGCGCAGTGGCCTGATCGCCGCAGGAGGCGCAGGTCGGGGGAGGCGCCAAAAGTGCCTCCGGTGTTCGGGTCTACTCTAGACAAGGTGCTTGTAATGCTGGATGGGTTACGGTTGGCCAATCTGAAGGTGCGTACCAGTCTGATTCTGGTGCTGGTGTTCTTTCTACTGATGCTGGTTGCGGGCGCGGCCCTGGGGATATTGTCCCTGCGCGGCAACAATCTGGCCTTGCAGAGCATCGTGACCAATCAGCGCGTCGGCTCGGCCATGTACCAGGCCATCGAGCGCTACAAGGACACCCAGACCCTGCTCGGGCGCGCGGCCGTCAGCTACGTGGTCAACAGCGACCTCCAGAACCAGGAGCTCATGTCCCAGTGGGGCGACGGCGACACGGCCAATGCCATCAGCTCGGCGACGCGCGAGATCATGGATGCGGCCCGCAAGCAGTTCGACCAGACCCAGGAGGCTTTCGCGCACTACCAGGAAATGGCCAAGCAGCTCAAGGACGGCGACGGCTACTATTCGCGCGTGGACGCCGCCTTCGCCTCCCTGATGCAGGGCGGCGTGCTGCCCTTGATCTCCTATCTGGACAAGGGCGACATCAGTGAATTCCGCAGCTACGTCACCACGACCACCAAGCTGCTGGAAGAAGACCTGTACAGCGCCCTGGGCACCTTGCACCGGAATCAGCAGGCCTCCATCGACGCCCAGTACCAGAAGGAAGCGGACCAGTACAGCCTGGTCATCCGTCTGGTGGGACTGGCCATGATCCTCTGCGTGCTGATTGCCCTGGCCGTCTATGTATTCCTGAACAGCATGGTGCTGCGTCCGTTGCGCCAGGCCGGGGAGCATTTCGACCGCATCGCCAGCGGCGACCTGACCCAGCGCGTGGAAATGAGCTCCACCAACGAGATCGGCGTGCTCTATGATGCCGTGCGCCGCATGCAGAGCAGCTTGCAGCGCATGGTCATGACGGTGCGCGAAGGCGTGGAGGAGATCACCTTCAGCTCGCGCGAGATCTACATGGGCAATACGGATCTGAGCAGCCGCACCGAGGATCAGGCCTCCTCCCTGCAGGAGACGGCGGCCAGCATGGAAGAACTGGCCAGCACCGTGCGGCAGAATTCGGACAATGCCCTGCAGGCGGACCGGGTCGCCAAGGGCGCCTCCGAAGTCGCCCTGCGCGGCGGCGCGGCCGTGGCCACAGTCGTTCGGACCATGGAAGAACTCTCGGCCAGTTCAGGCCAGATCGCCCATATCGTCAGCGTGATCGACGGGATCGCTTTCCAGACCAACATCCTGGCTCTGAATGCGGCCGTGGAAGCAGCTCGCGCCGGCGAGCAGGGCAAGGGTTTTGCCGTGGTGGCGGGCGAAGTGCGCAGCCTGGCGCAGCGCAGCGCCCAGGCGGCCCGCGAGATCAAGGGCTTGATCGAGGAATCGCTGGCCAAGGTGGAAGCCGGCACCCGGCAGGTCGACGAGGCCGGCGAAGTCGTCAAGGAAGTGGTGGCGGCCGTGCAGAGCGTCACAACCATCATGGCGGAGATTTCCTCCGCCTCCAATGAACAATCCGAAGGCATCGAGCAGGTCAACCGCGCCGTGACGCAGATGGATACGGTGGTGCAGCAGAACGCCGCCCTGGTCGAGCAGGCGACGGCCGCGGCAGGCTCCCTGCAGGACCAGGCCACGCGCCTGTCGGACGCCGTGGCGGCCTTCAAGGTCAGCGCGCAGGATGTCATCGATGTGCCCTTCGACACTCCAGAGCTGGGCCGTTCCGGTTCGGATCCCGCCTTGTCGGCAAGACCTTTGGGCGGGGCGCTGGCCAGCCTGTAGTTTATGAGTACACCTGTGGAACCTTTCGTCTATACACTGCCGGTCATTCCGCAAGCCTCGCGCGCGGATTGCGAGCGGGCCTCGCGCCTGCTCAAGTCCCATGCGGGCATCATTCTGGGAACCCACAAGGAAGACATGGTGGCCCGGACGCTGGGCATGCGCACCCAGAAAGCCGGCATGACGGAGGTGCGCCAGTACCTGGACCTCCTGGAGCGTGATTCGCACAGCCAGCAATGGCAGGACTTCGTCAACGCCTTCACCATCAATCACACGGCCTTCTTTCGCGAACAGCATCACTTCGACATCCTGGGCAAGTTCGTCAGCAAACGGCCCAAGCCGCTGGACATCTGGTGCAGCGCGGCCTCCACGGGCGAAGAAGCCTATTCCATCGCCATGACGGTGCGCGAGCATTGCGCTTCCCCGGATACGGGGGTCTCCATCCTGGCGACCGACATCGACTCGGACGCGCTCGACAAGGCTCGCCAGGGCGTTTACACCCTGGAGCGCATCGAGCCGGTGCCCGAAGCCTGGCTGCCACGCTATTTCCAGCGCGGGGTGGGCGCGCGCAAGGGTCTTGCCCGCGTCAAGCCGGCGCTGCGCCAGATGGTGGAATTCGACGAGTTCAATCTGGTGGGTTCGGCCTGGCCGGCGAACAACAGCTTCGACGTGATCTTCTGTCGCAACACGATGATCTATTTCGACCGCGAGGACCAGACGCGCATCCTGGAGCGGTTCGCCGCCGTCATCAAGCCGGGCGGACTGCTGTTCGTCGGGCATTCTGAAAACTTCTCCTACCTGACCAAGGCGTTCCGCCTGCTGGGCCAGACGGTCTACGTCAGGGATTGACCGCCCTCGGCGCTCGGAATCGGGACTTTGCAGCAATGAAGAAAATTCGAGTTTTGTGTGTGGACGACTCCGCCCTGGTGCGCAGCCTCATGGTGGAGATCATCAACAGCCATGCGGACATGGAAGTTGTGGCCGTGGCGCCGGACCCGCTGGTCGCGCGCGAGCTCATCAAGGAACACAACCCGGATGTGCTGACGCTGGATGTGGAAATGCCGCGCATGGACGGCCTGGACTTCCTGGAGCGGCTGATGCGCCTGCGCCCCATGCCCGTGGTCATGGTGTCCTCGCTGACCGAGCGCAATTCCGACGTCACCCTGCGGGCGCTGGAGCTGGGCGCGGTGGATTTCGTCACCAAGCCCAAGCTGGGCCTGCGCGACGGCTTGCTGGACTATTCGGACCTGATCGCCGACAAGATACGCGCAGCCTCGATCGCGCGGCCGCGCCGCGCTGCGCCCCAACCGGCGGGCGCCGAGCCTGTGCGCAAGCTCACGCATGCGTTCTCCACCACGGAGAAGCTCATCATGATCGGTGCGTCCACCGGCGGCACCGAGGCCATCCGCCAGGTGCTTGAACCCTTGCCGGCCAATTGCCCGGCCATCATGATCACCCAGCACATGCCGGCGGGCTTCACCCGTTCTTTCGTGAATCGCCTGGACGGGCTGTGCGCCATGCAGGTGCACGAAGCCGAGGATGGCCAGCGCGTGCTGCCCGGCCACGTGTACCTGGCGCCGGGCGGGGTGGCGCATATGAAGCTGGCGCGCTCGGGGGCCAATTATGTGGTCAAGCTGGTGGACAGCGAGCCGGTCAACCGCCACCGTCCGTCCGTGGACGTCCTGTTCCATTCCGCCGCCGAGGTGGCCGGCCGCAATGCCGTGGGCCTCATCCTGACCGGCATGGGCAAGGACGGCGCGCAGGGCCTGCTGGCCATGAAGCAGGCCGGCGCCCAGACCTTCGCGCAGGACGAAGCCACCTGCGTGGTGTTCGGCATGCCGCGCGAGGCCTTGCAGATCGGCGCCGCCGAAGTTGCGCTGCCCCTGGGGCAGATCAGTGAACGAATTCTGGCCAGTGTGGGGGCCTTCGGTCACCGCGTCTAAGCGGGCCGAAGCGCACTGGCAGTTACTCAATTGGAGAATGTGAATGGTACAAAAAAACTTAAAAATTCTCGTTGTCGATGATTTCCCGACCATGCGTCGGATCATCAAGAACCTGCTCAAGGATCTGGGCTACGAAAATGTGGACGAGGCCGAGGACGGCCAGATGGGACTGGAGAAGCTGCGCAACGGCAATTTCGAGTTCGTGGTGTCGGACTGGAACATGCCGAACCTGGACGGCCTGGAGATGCTCAAGCAGATCCGCGCCGACGCGAACCTGTCCTCTCTGCCCGTGCTGATGGTCACGGCCGAGGCCAAGAAGGAGAACATCATTGCCGCAGCGCAGGCCGGCGCCAACGGCTATGTGGTCAAACCCTTTACCGCTGCGACGCTCGAAGAGAAGCTGAACAAGATATTCGAAAAGATGGGCGGTTGAAACGGAGGACGTCATGGACCCACAGCAAACACCCACCCACCCGGAACCGCAGAACGTCCCGGCCGATCTGGTCTACCGCATCGCGAACCTGACCCGCATGCTGCGCGAAAGCATGCGCGAATTGGGCTTGGATCAGGCGATCAAGGATGCCGCGCACGCCATTCCCGATGCGCGCGACCGCCTGCATTATGTGGCTCGCATGACGGAGCAGGCCGCCAATCGCGTGCTGAACGCCGCCGAGCAGGTCCGTCCGTTGCAGGAAACCCTGCAGGCCGACGCCCAGGAGCTGGACGCCCAGTGGGAACAGTGGTTCGATCAGCCTCTGGACCAGGACCAGGCGCGCGACCTGGTCAAGCGCACCCGCGCCTTCCTTAGCGACGTGCCGGTCAAGGCGCAGCAGACCCAGGACAATCTGCTGGAGATCATCATGGCTCAGGATTTCCAGGACCTGACCGGCCAGGTGATCACGCGCATGCTGGGCGTGGTCGGCGCCATCGAGACGGAACTGGTGCAGGTGCTGGTGGACAATGTGCCCACCGAAAAGCGCGAAGAGACGAGCAGCCTGATCAACGGGCCGGTGGTGTCGGCGACGGCTTCCGAGGTGGTCACGAGCCAGGATCAGGTGGACGATTTGCTGGCCAATCTGGGGTTCTAGGTCCCGCCCTGCGCCTGCTGGCAGGCAATTTTTTTTAGGCGCTGCCCATGGCGGCGCTTTTTTTTTGCCGCCGGGCCGCCGGAACGCCGGGCCGCCCAAGGCAGAAAGCGCCCCCTCGGGGGATGAGCCCGGACACAGGACAGTCCCTGCGGACTGTCCTGCGCCTGGCGAATCCGAGCGGCCTGCCAGCCGCGAGGTGGACAGCAAGCCGAAGGCGCAGCGTGGGGGCATTTTTTCTTGCGCGGGAACAGCCCGTGTTTATCGCCTTAGCTCCCGGCTATCAGGACGGGGCGGCTCTTTTAGAATGACGGTCGGCGGCAGTGCGAGCGTAGATCCAGCGCTGGGCGCCGGCTCTTCGTCCACCTATTCAATCCCATGCGTCTCGGCAGTCAATGGCAGAAGATAGCGATCTCGAAAAAACTGAACCGGCCTCGCCCCGGCGCCTGGAAAAGGCGCGGGAAGAGGGGCAGATCGCGCGTTCCCGGGAGCTGACGACCTTCCTGATGCTGTGCGCGGGCATAGGCGGCATCTGGGTGGGAGCGGGCCATTTCTACGAGACCCTGAGCGGTGTCATGCGGCGCAGCGTATGGTTCGATCCGCGTCTGGGCCATGATTCCAAGGTCATGGTCACGCAGGCGGCCAGCCTGGCGTTCGAGGCGCTGCTGGGTCTGGCGCCGCTGTTTCTCCTGCTGGTGGTCGTGGCCATTCTCGCTTCGATGGCGTTGGGCGGCATGACGTTCAGCAGCAAGGCGCTGGCGCCCAAGTTCGAGCGCATGAATCCGCTCAAGGGCGTGCAGCGCATGTTCTCCGCCCAGACGGTCGTGGAGCTGATCAAGACGCTGGCCAAGGCCGGCCTGGTCGGCTCCGTGGCGGTGTATGTCATCTGGTCCCACTGCGACCAGATGACGGCGCTGATGTACGCCAGTCCGACCGAGGCCATCGCCTCGGGCATGGGCATCATCATCAAATGCTGTGCGTTGATTGCGGCCAGCCTGCTGGTCATCGTGCTGATCGATGCGCCCTGGCAGCTCTGGAGTTTCTACAAGAAGATGCGCATGTCGCGCCAGGACGTCAAGGAAGAACACAAGGAAAGCGAAGGCGATCCGCATGTGAAGGGCCGCATTCGCCAGCAGCAGCGCGCCATGGCGCGCTCGCGCATGATGGCGCAGGTGCCGGCGGCCGATGTCGTGGTGACCAACCCCACGCATTACGCGGTGGCCCTGCGCTACCAGGAGGGCAATGGCTCGGCGCCGCGCGTGGTGGCCAAGGGCACGGGCCTGGTCGCGGCGCGCATACGGGCGGCGGCCGCGCAGCACCAGGTGGCCATGCTCGAGGCCCCGGCCCTGGCGCGCGCCCTGTATTTCAATGTCGAACTGGAGCGGGAGATTCCCGTGGACCTGTACGCCGCGGTGGCGGAGGTCCTGGCCTGGGTCTACCAGCTCCGCAACTGGAACAAAGGGCAGGGCGAACGGCCCATGACGCCCACCCGGCTGAACGTGCCGGCCGGCATGGACGCCGGCCGCCTGCGTTCGCGCACACACTGACGCAATGAACTCTATTTTCGCTCTATTCAAACAGAACGGCGGGCAGCACGCCCGCATGATGGCCGGCCCGGTGCTCATACTCATGGTCATGGCCATGATGATTCTTCCCTTGCCGCCGTTCATCCTGGATCTGCTGTTCACGTTCAATATCGCGCTGGCCGTCATGATCCTGCTGGTGGCCATGTTCACCAAGAAGCCGCTGGACTTCGCCGCCTTTCCGGCCGTGCTGCTGTTCGCGACCCTGCTGCGGCTGGCGCTGAACGTGGCCTCGACGCGGGTGGTGCTGATGCACGGCCACAAGGGGCCGGACGCCGCGGGACAGGTGATCGAGGCATTCGGGCATTTCCTGGTCGGAGGCAACTTCGCCGTCGGCCTGATCGTCTTCGTGATCCTGGTGATCATCAACTTCGTGGTGATCACCAAGGGCGCGGGGCGTATCGCGGAAGTGGGCGCGCGCTTCACCCTTGACGCCTTGCCGGGCAAGCAGATGGCCATCGATGCCGATCTGAACGCCGGCCTGATCGGCGAGGACGAGGCGCGTCGCCGGCGCAGCGAAGTGTCCCAGGAAGCCGAGTTTTACGGCTCCATGGACGGCGCCAGCAAGTTCGTGCGCGGCGATGCGGTCGCGGGCCTGCTCATCATGGTCATCAACGTGATCGGCGGCCTGATCATCGGCGTGCTGCAGCATGACCTGTCGTTCTCCGAGGCCGGCCGCGTCTACACGCTGCTGACCATCGGCGACGGCCTGGTAGCCCAGATTCCCGCCCTGATCATCTCCACGGCGGCCGGCGTGGTGGTCTCGCGCGTGGCCACGGACGAAGACGTGGGCCAGCAGATGGTCAGCCAGTTGTTCCGCAACCCCGTGGTGCTGTACATCACCGCCGGCATCCTGGGATTGATGGGTTTGATTCCGGGCATGCCCAATCTGGTGTTTCTGCTGCTGGCGGCCATCCTGGCCGGCGGCGCCTGGATGATGCAAAAGCATCAGGTCGAGCAAGTCCAGCAGGCCGGGGAACCCCCTGAGCAGGTCCAGGCGGCTGCCGAGGCGGCGGCCGAAGCCAGCTGGGGCGATGTGTCCATGGTGGATCCCTTGGGGCTGGAGGTGGGCTACCGGCTCGTTTCCCTGGTGGACCATGCCCAGAACGGGGAGTTGCTGCATCGCATCCGCAGCCTGCGCAAGAAATTCGCCCAGGACGTGGGCTTCCTGCCGCCCGTTGTCCATATACGCGACAACCTGGAACTCAAGCCCAACGATTACCGCATCCTGCTGTCGGGCGTGGAGATTGGCCGCGGCACGGCCACCCCGGGCCAGTGGCTGGCCATCGATCCGGGCGGGGTCACCATGAAGCTGCCCGGCACGCCGACCACCGATCCCGCCTTCGGCCTGCCCGCCGTCTGGGTGGACGTGTCGCTGCGCGAGCAGGCGCAGATCGCCGGCTACACCGTGGTGGACGCCAGCACGGTGATCGCCACGCACATCAATCACCTGCTGCATCGCCATGGCGCCGACCTGCTGGGCCGCCAGGAAGTTCAGCAACTGCTGGATCACGTAGGCCGAGAGGCGCCCAAGCTGGTCGAGGACTTCGTTCCGCAGACCATTTCGCTCAGCCTGCTGCTCAAGGTCCTGCGCGGCCTGCTGGCCGAGGACGTACCCATCCGCGACATGCGCACCATCGTGGAGACCCTGGCCGAGCATGCGCCGCGGCTGCTGGGCCAGAATGGCGCCGCCACCGGCAACGAGGCCGGCGAGCTGCTGGCCGTGCTGCGCGTGGCCTTGGGCCGGGCCATCATCCAGCAGTGGTTCCCGGGCGAGGGCGAGTTGCGCGTCATCGGGCTGGATGCGCGCCTGGAGCGCGTGCTGACGCAGGCGCTGACCAGCAGCGGCGCCCTGGAGCCGGGCCTGGCCGAATCCGTCCTGACCGAGGCCATGCGCGCTTCGCAGTTCCAGGAAGAGCACGGCGATCCTCCGGTGCTGGTCGTGCCGCCCGTCTTGCGCGCATCCCTGGCGCGTTTCCTGCGCCATCACATCCCGCAGCTGGGAGTCTTGTCGAATGCCGAAATTCCTGAAGAGCGCATGCTTCGGGTGACAACAATCATTGGTCAGTCCGCATGAATATAAGCCGTTTTTTTGGCAGTACCAGCCGGGAAGCCATGCGCCAGGTGCGCATCGCGCTCGGGCCGGATGCCTTGATCGTTTCCAACCGCCGCGTCAACGGCGGCGTCGAGATCCTGGCCACCGACGCCACGTCGGTGCCGGAATCCGCCATCCGCGACGTGCCTGCGCCGGCAGCCCCTGCGCCGGCTCCCAACCAGGCGGCCGGCATGCGCCAGGAGATGGCGCCGCCGCCGGGCGCCGACAATGTCATGGGCGCCATCGGCGCCTTGCGGGGAGCTCTGGAAGGGCGCATGGATGATCTGGTCTGGAGCCACCAGATGCGGCGCTCGCCGGTGGCCGTCAATCTATTCCAGTCCTTGCTGGCGCAGGGGTTCAGCACGGCCCTGCTGCGCGCCATGCTCAAGCGCCTGCCGGACAATCTCAGCGCTCGCGCCGCTCTGCAATGGGCGCGCACCGAACTGGAGACGCATCTGCCGGTGCTGCGCTCCGAGGAGTCCCTGTGGCAGCCCGGGCTGGCGCTGGCGCTGGTCGGCCCCACGGGCGTGGGCAAGACCACGACGCTGGCCAAGCTGGCGGCGCGGGCCGTGCGCCGTTTCGGCCCGGAGCGCGTGGTCCTGCTGACCACGGACACTTACCGGATCGGCGCGCACGAGCAGCTCAAGATCTACGGCGACCTGATGCGGGTGCCGGTGCATATCGTCCAGGACGTGCAGCAGTTGCGCAGCCTGGTGCTGGGCGTGCGCCCCGACCAGCTGATCCTGATCGACAATGTGGGCATCAGCCAGCGCGACCGTTACGTACGCGAGCAGGCGGCGCTGCTGGCGGGGGCCGGCCGGCGCGTGCAGCGCCTACTGGTGCTCAACGCGGCCAGCCAGGGCGACACCTTGGACGAAGTGGCGCGCAGCTATACCCAGGACGGCGGCACGCCGCTGAGCGGCTGCATCGTGTCCAAGGTCGACGAAGCGATCAAGCTGGGAGCCCCGCTGGACACGGCCATCCGCTTCAAGCTGCCCATTCATTATGTGTCCACCGGCCAGAAGGTGCCCGAGGACCTGCGCTTCATGTCCGCCGCCGAACTGGTGGACTCGGCTTTGCAGGTGCGCGAAAGCCAACGGCCGCTGTATTCGCCCACCCAAGGCGATCTGGCGGCCTTGCTGCAGTCGGACGGACAGATTGCCCAGGAACAGGAGCTGGAGCAGGAACGCCGCGCGCGGGTGCTGCCAAGGCTGCTGGCCGCGGCCTCGGCCGGGGCTCCCGTGTCGGTGGAGCAGGCGCGGCGCGCGGCCGCCGTCCTGGACGAGCGCCTGGCCTGTGCGGAGGCCTATGATTTCTGGAGGGATCTGCACGCGCAGGACACTCAGCCGGAGCTGAGCGATGCCGCACAGCGAGGCGCGGCCTTGATGCGCGCCGCGCGGCAGGAGATGACGGACGTGGACGTCAAGCGCCTGCTGGTCATCCATACGGATCATGCCCTGGCAGGCGGCCAGGAGCAGTTGTCCCTGAGCTATCTCTTCAGTCCTCAGGGCCAGGCCCTGAGCGTGCCGTATTATCAGCGCCAGTCCCCGGCGGACTGGTCCGACGCGCGGGGCGTGCGCACGCTGCAGCGTCCCAGTCCCGCCCAGGCTTTGAGTCAGGCCATGGAAGTGCTCAACAGCCAGGCGGATCCCGTCAGCCTGTTGCATATTTTCGAAGGCGGCTCGCCCACGATGTGGCGGCAGTGGGCGGCCATGCCCGCCGACTGGCTGGCGCTGATTCCGGGCGCCACCTCCTTGTGGCACAAGGATGGGCAGACCACGCCCAATGCCTTGTGCAAGCAATTGTCTTTCCACGCCGTACCGGACTTGCCCGCCCGCTTGCACATGGAGTCCCTGGGACGCTGGCGCCTGGGCGAAATCGCCCTCTGGCATGCGCACACGCGGGTGCACCTTAGGCAGAGGAACGCGGCCCCGGTGCCGTTCGACCTGGTCTTGCTGCGCACGGTGCGCCGCCACGACGGCAAGGTGCTCAAGACCCGGTTCGCGCTGGTGCACATGCGTGATGGCGTCGAGCCCATCGCGCCGGCCAGCCTGGCCTGCTACATGATGTTGCGCGCCGAAGCACAGGACATGGCGCGCCTGCTGGCGCCCGTGCTGCAAGTCTTGCCGCCGGCCGCCTCCGCCGCCGACGAGGAGCTTCGCCTGCTGGCGGCGGGGCAGATGAGCCTAGCGGCCTGGGATCTGCTGCAGGCTCCGGAAAACATGAACGTGCGCCAGCTGGCCGGCCGCTTGCTGGGCAAGGGCGCACTGAAGGCGGCGCAATCGGTGGACGCCCTGGTCAAGATGCTGGTGCTCAAGGAGGCCATGAGCTGAGCGGGCCAATGGCGGCGACTATAGTCGCCACGCATATAGAACAAAGGCCCCTCGCGAGGGGCCTTTGACTTGAGTGCAGCGCTTGCGTTCAGGCCTTGAGGCTGAGCGTCGAGCTGCTGGACTGCGACTTGCCGGAAGCGTCGTAGAAATTGGTGCGTCCGCTGAAGGCGGCCAGGGCGTCGAGCGCTTGCTGGTTGTCCGCCAGGAAGGCGTCCACCAGTATCCCGTTGTTTTCGCTCAGGGAACGCACGCGATCGCTGAGCTCGAACATCTGTTCGAGCTCGTCCTGGAGCTGGTCCTGCTCCGCAGCCAACCGCAAGCCTTGGGCTTGCGTATCCAGCTGCCGGTCCTGAAGCAAGGCGACGCGCTGTTGTTCGAGCTGCTCAATCTGCTCCAGGATCTGGTATTTGCGCAAGGTGATCTGCGCCAGTTCCTGGGGTTCGAAAGCGCGCAACAACAACGCGTTCTCGTTGATCAGCAGGGTTTCAAGAGTCTGCAGCGTCTGCAGGTGGTCGGCGAGGCAGTTTTGCAAAGACATGGCCGTGGCGGAGCGGGTTTATTTGAGAAGGTCGCGCGCGGTGGCGATGAGCGAGTCCGCGATGCGGCTGGTGTCGATCTTCAGTTGGCCCGAGGCGATGGCATCGCGCAGGGCGCTGACTTTCTGCATGTCCACGTCGCCGGCGCTGTCCTGCAGGGAATTGAGCTGCCGGGCGGCGGCGCTGAAATCCACTTCCTGGCTGGCGGCCGGCGAACCGGCGCCGTAGGCATTGCGCGCCTGGCTGGAGACGGTGCCGCTGCGTTCAGCCACGGGCGTCTTGAGAGGGGAGGTGGTGATTTTCACGTGTTTCTCCGTGGGGCCTGTTCTTTGCGTTGATCTTGTAACGGCGGGGCAGCCGGGAACTTTAGCATGGCGGCGGCTTCCCGTCCTACATCATGACCTGGACGGTGGAGGCGTCCAGCACGGTGGCCGAAATGATCTGCCCGGAACTGGCCTTGATCTGGATCTGCATGCCGGGCGCGCCGCTCTGCAGGGCCTGGCCTTCGCCCGTCGCCACGAAGCCCGCGCCGCGCGCGATGGTGCGCACGGTCTGGCCGCGCATGACCGATTGCGGATCGCGCAAGGCCGAGCTGCGGATGGGTGTGCCCAGGGCGATGCGCTGGCTGGCGACAAAGCCCACGATCTGGCTTGGGTCGAATGCCACGCCAGAAGCCAGCTGCAGCAAGTCTCCTTCGCGCGCCACCAGATCGTCCAGGCTGATGGTCTCTCCTGGATTGATACGGCGATTGGTGACGTAGTAGTGGCCTTGGACCGACAAGGTGGCGTTCACCGAGCTGCTCCAGGGCTGGGGGGCCAGGCAGCGCACGCCCACGCTCATGCGTGCGCGCAGGCGCTGGCCGCTGGGCAGGAAGGCCTGGGCCTGGCGGCAGGCCGGCATGGCGTGCAGGCGCGCCGCGTCCAGGGTGATCTGCGCCTGGCCGGGCAGGACCTGCGCCTGCGCCAGAAGGTAGTCGTGCACCATGGCCTGCATGTCCTCGACCGTCTGGACGGCGGGCTGCTCCTGCTGTTCTTGTTGCGGCTGCTGTGCTACCGCCGGGCAAGCCAGGTAGGCGGCGGACAGGCACAGGAGGGAAAGCAGGCGATCGGGCGTCATGAAGGCATTTTACGGAGTCGGGCTCGTCGTCAAGAGAAGAACTGGCGGACAAATTGCGTTTTGTTCCCTGGTTTGTGGCTGGACGCCTCTGGCTACCATTCTGTTATGGCGGTGAAAGGCTTGCGCCTGTTCACCCGTTTCGAACCCATAGTGATTTCCGCCTGATTCCATGATCGATCGCATCGGTGCCGACCTGAAGTTCTACCAGACCGCCCTGGCTGTGCGCCAGGAGCGCCAGGAAGTGCTGGCTTCCAATATCGCCAATGCCGACACGCCTAATTATAAGGCGCGGGATATGGATTTCTCCGCGTCGCTCAAGGCCGCCCTGGGCGGGGGAGGCAATCAGCGCCTGCCCGACACCAGCCTGTCCCTGACCTCAGCGCGCCATATCGCGGCCAAGGCCGTGACGCCGCCGGTGGCGGACCAGCTCTTGTATCGCCTGCCCACGCAGCCTTCCATCGACGGCAATACGGTCGAGATGGACGTCGAGCGCGTGCAGTTCGCCGACAACACCATGCATTACCAGAGCACCATCAGTCTCCTGTCACAGCGCCTCAAGGGCCTGATGACCGCCCTGCAGCAGTAAGCGCGAGTTCCCATGTCCAGTCTCAGCATTTTCCAGATCGCCGGCTCCGCGCTGGCGGCCCAGTCCCAGCGCCTGAACGTGTCGGCCAGCAATATCGCCAATGCCGACAGCGTGGCGGGACCCGACGGCCAGCCTTACAAGGCCCGCGAGGTCGTCTTCCAGATGACGCCCCAGGGCCAGAGCCCGATCGGCGGCGTGCAGGTCGCAGCCGTGCGCGAAAGCTCGGCGCCCGGTCGCCTGCAGTACGACCCGGGCAACCCGCATGCGGACGAACAGGGCTACGTGATGATGCCCAATGTGGACGTGGTGGCCGAGACCGTCAACATGATTGCGGCCTCGCGGTCCTACCAGGCCAACGTGGAGGTGATCAACACCTCCAAGAATCTCATGATGCGCACTTTGAGCATCGGTCAGTAAGCCCGAATACGGAGCAGATCTTGAGCACAGTCAATAACAACATTGATGCGTCGGCCGCCGCCCTGGGCATGGCCAGCGCCCAGAGCAAGAACCTGATGGCCGATACGCAGGATCGCTTCCTGACGCTGTTGGTGACGCAGCTGCGCAATCAGGACCCCCTCAACCCCATGGACAACGCCCAGGTCACCTCGCAGATCGCCCAGCTGTCCACCGTCAATGGCATCACGCAGCTGAACAATACCCTGATGGCCGTGGCCGGCCAGATGGATGTGACCCAGTCCATGCAGGCGGCCGGATTGATCGGCAAGGACGTCCTGGTTCCCGGCAGCAAAGTGTTGCTGGGCAGCGATGCTGAAGGCGGGAAGGTCGCCACGCCGTTCGGCATAGACCTGGCCGGTTCGAGCACCACGACCAAGGTCCAGATCCTGGACAGCAGCGGCAAGGTGGTGCGCGAGTACGACAAGGGCGCCCTGAAGGCCGGCGTCTATTCCATGGAATGGGACGGGCTTGACAACGACGGCCTGCCGCTGGCCGACGGCGCCTACACCGCCAAGGTGCTGGCGAGCAATGACGGCGAGGCCGTTACTGCGGAAGCCCTGACTTACGGGAAGGTGGGCAGCGTGGCCTACACCTCCACTGGTTTGAAGCTGGACCTGGGACTGGCGGGTTCTTACTCCCTGCTGGACATACGCAAAATCATGTAAGGCCCGGGCGCGCGCGCCGGACCTGTTCAACGGTTAAACAAAAGGAATACTCATGAGTTTCGGACAAGGCTTGAGCGGCTTGAACGCTGCCTCCCAGAACCTGGACGCCATCGGCAACAATATCGCCAACGCCGGCACGGTGGGCTACAAGTCCTCCACGGTGCAGTTCGCGGACGTCTACGCCAACTCGCGCATCGGTCTGGGCGTGCAGGTCTCGCGCGTCAGCCAGCGTTTCTCCATCGGCAACATCAGCAGCACCGGCGGTCAGTTCGATATGGCCATCGACGGCGAAAAAGGCCTGTTCCGCCTGGAGCAGCCCAATGGCGCGATCGTTTACTCGCGCAACGGCCAGTTCTTTCCCAACAAGGAAGGCATGCTGGTCAATGCCCAAGGCCATTATCTGACCGGTTACGGAGAAGGCTCCAGCACTCTGCAGCGCCTGCAGGTGCCGTCGGGCAACATCCCGCCCAAGGCCACCACGGAAATGCGCCTGAAGCTGAACCTGCCGGCCAATGCGGAAAGTATTGTGGCTGAAAAGCCGAGCTTTAATCCGGATGGCACTCCTATGTTGCAACCGCGGCTTGATGGAAATGGTGATCCTGTCTTAGATGGGAACGGGGATCCCGTTATGGATCCTGTTATGGTTTCGACCTTTGATCCGAAAGACGACACGACCTACACTCAGACCTTCAATTACACGGTCTACGATTCGCTGGGCAACAGCCACAACGTCACCCAATACTACGCCAAGCGTTCGGCAAATGCCGCAGGTGACAGCGAGTGGGACGTTTATTACATGGTGGGCGATACTCCGCTCAACCCGGCCTCGGCCAAACTTACCTTCAACGGCGCCGGCGTGCTGACCACCGATCCGGCTGTCGTGAACCTGACGCTGGCCAATCCGGGTGGCGCGGTGTCACCTGCCGATGACCTGGTCTTTGACCTGCGTTATACCGGGACTACCCAGTTCGGCGGCGAATTCGCGCGTGGCAACCCTAACCAGAACGGCTACGCCACCGGCGAATACGCCAGCATGTCCATCGACAGCGACGGCACCATCATCGCCGCCTACACCAACGGCGAAACCATGCGTCTGGGCTCGCTCGTGCTGGCCGACTTCAGCAACCTGCAGGGCCTCAAGCCCATTGGCGGCAATGCCTGGACCGAGACCGGCGCCTCCGGCCAGCCCATCCTGGGCCGTCCAGGCGAGAACGGCCTGGCCACCGTGAAAGGGCAGGCGGTTGAAGAATCCAATGTGGACATGGGCCAGGAACTGGTCAACATGATCATCGCCCAGCGCACCTACCAGGCCAACGCCCAGACCATCAAGACGCAGGACCAGGTCCTGCAGACCCTGGTCAACCTGCGCTAACAGCCGTCATGGACCGTCTGATCTACACCGCCATGAACGGCGCGCAGCGCATCCTGGAACAGCAGGATGTGATCACCAACAATCTGGCCAATCTGAGCACGTCGGGCTTTCGCGAACAGCTCGCCTACTACCGTTCCGTGCCCGTGGTCAGCGACACAGGCTCCCAGACCCGCGTGGCCACGGCCACGGTGTCTCCCGGCAGCCGCTTCCAGCCTGGCGCCATGGCCGAGACCGGCCATGCCCTGGATGTGGCGATCGCCGGCGAGGGCTGGCTCGCCGTACGCACGCCTGGCGGCGATGAGGCTTACACGCGCGCCGGCGACCTGGCGGTCAATGCCCGGAACCAGTTGGTGACGCAGTCGGGCCTGCCGGTATTGAGCGTGGACGGCCAGCCCATCGAAGTGCCCGATCGCGGTACGGTGACTTTTTCCAGCGACGGCCGATTGACTGCCCTGGGCGCGGGCGACAATCCGCGCGACATCCAGATGGTGGGCCAGCTCAAGCTGGTCAACCCGCCCGCCGCCGGCCTTGTGCGCGGCCAGGACGGCCTGTTCCGCCAGGCCAACGGCGCGCCCGCGCAGGCCGATCCGGCCGTGCGCCTGGTGGCCGGTTTCATCGAGAAAAGCAACGCCAATCCGGCCGAGGCCATGGTTGCCATGATCGCCAATTCGCGCCGCTTCGAGTCGCAGATGAAGATCATCCAGGACGCCGGTGCGCGCGAAGACCGCGCCAATTCGATTCTTTCTTTCAATGGCTGAACCCTGCCCGCGGCTGGGAACTAGCAGCAAGGATTACTCATGATTCGCTCCCTGTGGATTGCCAAGACCGGTCTGGAAGCGCAGCAGACCAATATGGACGTCATCTCCAACAACCTGGCCAACGTCAACACAACCGGCTTCAAGCGCGCGCGCGCCGTGTTCGAAGACCTGATGTATCAGACCCTGCGCCAGCCCGGCGCCCAGGTCGGCGCGGCCAATCAGCTGCCGTCGGGCCTGCAGGTCGGTACGGGCGTGCGCACCGTGGCCACCGAGCGCATCCATTCTCAGGGCGACCTGAAGAACACCGGGCATGAAATGGATATCGCCATTCAAGGCCGAGGCTTTCTGCAGGTCGAGATGCCGGACGGCACCTTTGCCTACACCCGAGACGGCAGCCTGCAGGTGGACCAGAACGGTCAGTTGGTGACGGCCGGCGGCTATCCCATCCAGCCGCCCATCAACATTCCCGACAACGCGCTGCAGATCACGATCGCGCGCGACGGCACCGTTTCCGTCACCCAGCCCGGCGCGGCCGGCGCCAGCGTGGAGGTGGGCCAATTGCAGCTGAGCACCTTCATCAACCCCACCGGCCTGCAGAGCATGGGCGAGAACCTGTACATCGAGACCGATGCCTCGGGCCCCGCCAATTTCCTGCAGCCCGGCATGGACGGCGCGGGACTGGTGCTGCAGGAGTACAACGAAACGTCCAACGTCAATGTGGCTGAAGAGCTGGTCAACATGATCAGCACGCAGCGCGCCTACGAAATCAACAGCAAGGCCGTATCGACGGCCGACCAGATGCTGGCCCGTCTGACGCAGCTGTAAGGTTCGGAAAGGGATGTCGACGATGCGCAGAGCCTTGTTTGGCCGTTTTGCTGTTTGCCTGGTGCTGGGCCTGTCGGGCTGTGCGCTGATTCCGCCCGAGCCCGTGGTGACCGGGCCGCTGACGGCCGCGCCGCCGCCCGCGCCCTTGCCGGCGGCCATTGCCAATGGTTCCATCTACCAGCCTTCGGCCTATGGGAACTATCCCCTGTTCGAAGATCGCCGGCCGCGCAACGTGGGCGACATTGTCACCATCGTGATCCAGGAGCGCACCAACGCCGCCAAGAACGTGTCCACGAACACGGACCGCAGCGGCAGCGGCGGCCTGGACTTCGCCCTGGCGCCGGCCGTGCTGCCCAACGAGGTGGGCGCCAAGCAGAACTTCGAGGTCACCGGCTCGAACAAGGCGCAGGGCAAGGGCTCCAGCCGCGCCGACAATACCTTCAGCGGCACGCTGACCACCACGGTCGTGGGCGTGCTGCCCAACGGCAATCTGCAGGTGGCGGGCGAGAAGCAGATCGCCATCAATCGCGGCAGCGAATACATCCGTTTCTCGGGCGTGGTCGATCCGCGCTCCATCACGGGCAGCAATACGGTGTCTTCCACCCAGGTGGCGGATGCCCGCATCGAGTTCCGCAGCAAGGGCGTCATGGACGAGGTCCAGACCATGGGTTGGCTGCAGCGCTTTTTCCTGAACATTTCCCCATTCTGAGCCGCGGCTAGCCATGGTGTCCTCTCTTCGTCGTATCCGTTTCGCTTCCTTGGCCCGACTGCTGCGCGCCGGCCTGCTGGGGCTGGGCCTGCTGCTGGCCCCGGCCAGCCAGGCTGAGCGCATCAAGGACCTGGCGTCCATCCAGGGCGTGCGCGAGAATCCGCTGATCGGCTACGGCCTGGTCGTGGGCCTGGACGGCAGCGGGGACCAGGTGCGCCAGGCGCCTTTTACGCAGCAAAGCCTGACCAATATGCTGTCCCAGCTGGGCGTGACGATTCCCCAGGGCAGCAACATGCAGCTCAAGAACGTGGCCGCGGTCATCGTCACGGCGCGCCTGCCGGCCTTCGCCCGTCCGGGCCAGGCGCTGGACGTGGTGGTGTCCTCTATGGGCAACGCCAAGAGCCTGCGCGGCGGCACCTTGCTGATGACGCCGCTCAAGGGCGCCAACGGCCAGGTCTACGCCATCGCACAAGGCAATCTGCTAGTCGGCGGCGCGGGCGCGGAGGCCGGCGGTTCTAGCGTGCAGGTGAACCAGCTCAACGGCGGGACCATTCCCGGCGGCGCCACGGTGGAGCAGAGCGTGCCTACGACCTATGCGCGCGATGGCATGATCAATCTCGAAATGAACACCTCCGACTTCGGGACGGCCCAGAACGTGGTGGCGGCGTTGAACAAGCATTTCGGACCCGCCACGGCGACCGCACTGGACGGGCGTCTCATCCAGGTGCGCGGTCCGCTGGATCCGCAGGCCCAGACAGCCTTCCTGTCGCAGATCGAAAACCTGCAGGTGAACCTGCCGCCGGCGCGCGCCCGCGTGGTCATCAATGCCCGCACCGGTTCGGTGGTCATGAACCGCAGCGTCACCATCGACGAGGCGGCCATCGCCTACGGCAATCTGTCTGTGGTCATCAGCCGCCAGCCCCAGGTCAGCCAACCCGACACGCCGTTCGGCGGCGGCCAGACCGTGGTGTCCGAGAGCACCCAGATCGAGATGCGCAGCCAGGGCGGCTCCCTGCAGCGCGTGCGCACCAGCGCCAATCTGGCCGATGTGGTGCGGGCCCTCAATGCCCTGGGCGCCACCCCGCAGGACCTGCTGTCCATCCTGCAGAACCTCAAGAGCGCCGGCGCCTTGCGCGCCGACCTGGAGATCATCTGATGAGCGTGCAGTATTTCCCGCGTCCCGGCGCCGGGGGACAGGTGTCCATCTTCGACTCTCAGCAGCTGGCGCAACTGCGTCGCAACGCCGGCCAGGACGGCCAGGACGAGGCCACGCAAATGCAGGTGGCGCGCCAGTTCGAAGCCTTGTTTATCCAGAACATCCTGAAGCAGGCGCGGGCGGCCAATCCGGAAGGCGGGCTGTTCGATACGCAGGCCGTACGCATGGCGCAGAGCATGGGCGACGAGCAGCTGGCCCTGCAGCTGTCCAATCCCGGCATTGGCCTGGCTCAGGCGCTGCTGGCCCAGATGCGCGGCCAGGCTTCCGGGCCTGCCGGCCCGGAAGCGTCCCAGCCTGAAGCGGCCCGCTCGCGGGTGGCAGGCCTGCGCTCGCGCATGCCCGATGAGCGCCCGGTGGACGCTTCGTCCATTTCCGCCCTGATCGCCAAGCTCACCCGCAACAGCACGGTGGAGCGAGTCTATTCTTCCATCAGAGGCGCACCCGAGCATATCCGCCAGTTCGTGGACCGCATGAACTCCGCCGCCAAGATCGCCGCTGAGGACAGCGGCGTGCCCGCCAAGCTGATCCTCAGCCAGGCGGCGCTCGAGTCGGGCTGGGGCAAGAAGGAAATCCTGCATCCCGACGGCAGCACCAGCCACAACCTGTTCGGCATCAAGGCCACGCCCGGCTGGAAAGGGAAAGTGGTGGAAGTGATGACCACTGAATTCGAGAACGGCGTGGCCCGCAAGGTCAAACAGCCTTTCCGCGCCTACGACTCCTACGCGGAATCGTTTTCCGATTACGCGCGCCTGATCGGCAGCAGCAAGCGCTACGAGGCGGTGAAACAGGCCGCCACCGCGGAGGAGGCCGCGCAGCGCATCCAGGACGCCGGCTATGCCACGGATCCGTCCTATGCGCAGAAGCTGATCGCGATCATGTCGTATTTCGATGCAGGAACGCGTTAAGTCCCGATTTCGGACTAAAGCTTGGGCGTTTGCCGCCGTAAAAGCAACAGAATGTTCATTCTTCGCCCAGGGCGTTACAAGCCGGGCAGGACATAAAGGATTTAGCATGAATCTCGCCAATCTGGGTCTTTCGGGCTTGTTCGCCGCGCAGAAGCGCCTGCAAGTCGCGGGCCACAATCTGAACAATGCCGATACCGTCGGATATAACCGCCAGTCCGTGCTGTCGCAGACCGCTGGATCGGTAGGCACCGGCAGCGGATTCTATGGGCGGGGCGTGCAGGCCGTCACGGTGCAGCGCTCCTACGACAACTTCCTGTACCAGCAACTGGTGCGCTCGCAGACGGCAGGCGCGGCCCTGGTCAGCTATGGCAACGAGATCAGCCAGCTGGACAACCTGTTTTCCGACCGTACCGTGGGCATCAGTCCGGCCCTGCAGAAATTCTTCGACGGACTGGAGGCGCTGGCCTCCAAGCCGGCCGATTCGTCCGCCCGCCAGGAGCTGCTGGGCCGCGCCGAAAGCCTGGCCACGCAGATCAACGACGCCACGGCCTACATGAACCGCGTCAGCGAGAACATCAATACGCAGCTCGACACCACGGTCACCCAGATCAACAGCTATCTGGAACGCATCAACGACGTCAATCAACAGATCGTCACGGCCAAGGGCACCAATCCCTTCCACGAACCCAACGACCTGCTGGACCAGCGTGAACAGCTGGTGTCCGAATTGAGCCAGCTGGTGGACGTGCGCACTGTCGAACAGAACGGCCGCATCAGCGTCACCACGGTGGGCGGCCAGCTCCTGCTGGGCGCGGACAAAGTGTATCCGCTGCACGCCGTGCGCTCGGCAGAGAACCCGGAGCGTGTGGTGGTCGGCTTCACATCCTCCCTGGATGACAACGGCAAGCCCGTCATCAGCGAATTCCGCGATGGCGCCCTGAAGGGGGGCACGCTGGGCGGCTTGCTCCAGTTCCGTGCGGAAAGCCTGGAACCGGCCATCAACAGCCTGGGCCGCCTGGCCGTGGGGCTGGCGCATTCGGTGAATGACTTGCATCGCCAGGGCTATGATCTGAAGGGCGAACAGGGCGGGGATTTCTTCAGCGTCAGCGGCCCCAAAGTCACGGCCAACGGTCGCAACAGCACCTCCAGCTCCGTGCCTGCGGTTTCCTTCTACAAGGAACAAGTCGATCCGGCCGACCCCAGCAAAGGGTACACGCAACCAGTGGATCAGCTGACCGGCCA
Source organism: Pseudomonadota bacterium (assembly GCA_023425645.1). Classification (GTDB taxonomy): domain Bacteria; phylum Pseudomonadota; class Gammaproteobacteria; order Burkholderiales; family Burkholderiaceae_B; genus Alcaligenes. Next base: position 39,069 of record JAFACG010000043.1, on the reverse strand, counting down.
GAGCTATCGACTTGAGCGCATCAATGGCCAGTTCCAGTTGCGCAACCTGACCACCAACGCCGTCAGCCCTCTGAACGACGCCAACACCAATGGCGGCGTCACCAAAGTTGACGGGATGGAGATCGATGTCTCCTCCCTGGCCGGCCAGTCGGCCGACGGAGACAGCTGGCTCATCCAGCCCACCGCGCTGGGCGGCACCAGCCTGTCCGTCAATATCAAGAATCCTCAAGATATCGCGGCCGCCGGCAAGGATGAAGATGGCAATCCGCTGGGCACGGCCAATGGCGAGATCGCCCAGAAGCTGGGCGCCTTGCGCAATGAGAAGGTGCTGGGCAACGGTTCCTTGAGCCTGAATGACGCCTTTGGGCAGATCGTCAACCGCATTGCGGTTCAGACCCAGCAGAACGGCACGGCCGCCAAGGCCCAGGCCAAGCTGATCGAGCAAAACTACGCGGCACAGCAGGCCTTGTCCGGCGTCAACATGGACGAGGAGTACATCATGCTGGAGCGCTACCAGGAGCAGTATCGCGCCGCCTCGCGCCTGATCGACATCAGCTCGCAGCTGTTCGACACCCTTTTGAACCTCCGTACCTGATTGCGGTTCTTTCGCCTTGAACGTGGATAATTGCCATGCGTATTAGCTCTTCCCTTTTTTTCCGGACAGGCCTGAACTCCATCAATCAGCAGCAGTCCGACCTGGTGCGTATCTTTCAGCAGATCGGCTCGGGCCAGCGCATGGTCAACCCGTCCGACGATCCCCTGGCCGCCGCACAGACCATCAACCTGGCCCAGGCCCAGGCCATGAATGCGCGCTACGGCGAAAACCGTGAAGTCGCCAAACGCGCTCTGGGTGAAGAGGAAACCATTCTCAATTCCATCACCCTGCAATTGCAAGACGTGCAGACACGGCTCGTGGAGGCGGCCAATGGCACGTTGTCGGACGCGGACCGCAGCACGCTGGCGACCGTCCTGGAAAGCGCCATGGATACCTTGCTGGGCTACGCCAACAGCAAGGACGGCTCCGGCCAGTACCTGTTTTCGGGTTCCAAAGGCACTACACAGCCCTTTACGGATTCGTACCAGTATGTTGGGGACACGCAGGCTCGCCATGTGCAGGTCGAGCAGACCCGCCAACTGGATTCCGCCGACAACGGCAAGGCCATTTTCATGAGGGCCAATCCGGGTTCGACCGCCTACACCACGGCGGCAGGCGAAAACAACAAAGGCACGGCCGTCATCAGCGGGCCGGACGGCAGCTCGACCGCTCCCGGAGCGCATCTGTCTTACAGCCTCACGTTCAGCGTTGATGAGGCGACGTCCGAGGCCAGCTACACAGTGGTGGGACAATTACCGGACGGAACCTTTGAAGATGTCGTTGTGGATGCAGCGTGGACACCGACTGATAAGCCGCAGCGTATTACCTTGCCGGGCGGAGTCAGCTTCCAGATCGGGGGTACGCCGTCGAACGGGGATTCATTCACGATCAAGGCCGTCAAGGACAATGAACCTCAGATGAACCTGTTCAACACCCTGCAGTCGGTGGTGACGGCTCTGAAGGATCCAACGGGTGATGATGCCGTTGCCCAGGCCAAGCTTCGCAACACCATGAACTCCGCCATCCAGCGTATTTCGGAAAACTACGACAACGTCCTGACCGTGCGCTCGTCTGTGGGCACGCGCCTGAACGAGATCGACGCACTATCGGCCAATGGCGCCCTGCGTACCATCAATTACAAGCAGGAGCTGTCGCGTCTGGAAGACCTGGACTACTACCAGGCAACGACGCAACTGGAACTGCGCAAATCCGCCCTGGAGGCCGCCGCACTGGCTTTTCGCAAGATCCAGAGCACCAACCTGTTCAGCATCAACAGCAAGGGCTGACGCCCCGAGTCGGGCTGACTTTTCTATCAACCAGCAGCCAGGAATCACCTGCGGGATTTTTCTATGCTCTTCAAGAATATAAGCCTCAAGGTCGGCATGACCTTCTTCGTTGTTATTCTGATGGCCTTGACGCTGGCATCGGCGGGCTCCGCTCTGTATTACTACCACGCACTGCTGGACCAGGGTTCCAACGGCGACGTGCTGCGGATGCTTCAGGAGCATCAAGGCCTGGTCACTGGCGCGTATGGCGTCCTGCTGGTCCTGGCCATTCTGGCCAGCCTGGCCACCCTGGCGTATTTCCTGCGCCGCGTGGTGCGCCCGCTGGGCGACTTCGCCACGTACTTCGATGCCATCGCCAAGGGCGACCTGACCCAGCGCATCAATGTGCTGACCGAGAACGAGATCGGCGAGCTGTTCGCTTCGCTGCGCCGCATGCAGGAGTCGCTGGTCAAGACCATGACGGTGATCCGCAACGGGCTCGAGGAAATCCAGGCCGGCTCCCAGGAAATCGCCCAGGGCAACAACAACATCAGCAGCCGCACGGAAGAGCAGGCCGCCTCCTTGCAGCAGACCGCTGCCAGCATGGAGCAGCTGGCCGGCACCGTGCGCCAGAATGCCGACAACGCCCAGCAGGCCAACCAACTGGCCGCCACGGCCTCGGACGTGGCCCATCGCGGCGGCAGCGCCGTCAATGAGGTGGTTGCGACGATGCAGGGCATTTCGGCCAGTTCGAACAAGATCTCCGACATTGTCGGCGTGATCGACAGCATTGCCTTCCAGACCAACATCCTGGCCTTGAACGCGGCCGTGGAAGCCGCCCGCGCCGGCGAACAGGGCAAGGGATTCGCCGTGGTGGCCGCCGAGGTCCGGGCCCTGGCGCAACGCAGCGCCCAGGCCGCCCGCGAGATCACCGGGCTGATCGAGGATTCCGTGCGCAAAGTCACCGAAGGCTCTTCCCAGGTGGAGCGCGCCGGGTCGACCATGCAGGAAATCGTCGATTCCGTGCGCCGGGTCACGGACATCATGGGAGAGATCACCGCGGCGACCATCGAGCAATCCTCGGGGATCGACCAGGTCAATCGCGCCGTCTCGCAAATGGAAGACACCACCCAGTACAACGCGCGTCTGGTAGAGCAGGCGGCGCTGGCCTCGGCCGGCCTGAGCGAGCAGGTCAATCAGGTCAACGAAGCCATTGCCTCGTTCCGCGTGCCCGGCACCGAAGTCATCGATGTCAACGCCCGTCGCGTGGCCAATCGCCGCGCTGTTTCCGGCGCGGCCGGCCGCGAGGCCCGTCCGGGTTCGGCCCTGCCCGGCAAGACGGCGGCCGCCAAGCCAGCCGTCGCCGCCAAGGGCTTGGCCGCTCCGGCAGCAGCCTCTGCAGCGCCGGCCGCCAAGACGCCCGCCGCGCCCCGTGATGACAGCCAGCGCCTGCGTCGCCCGGACCTGAGCGGCAAGGCCAGTGCGTCTTCGGACGACGACTGGGAGGAGTTCTGATGTTCCGGACCCGACTGGCCGCTCTGGCCGGACAGGTCCGCAAGGCGGCCGCCGGCCTGGCATTGACGGCGCTGGCGGCCTGCGCTACGCAAGGCAATTCTTTCGAGGCCGCGGGGCTGAATCACATGATTCCCGGCCAGACCACACGCGCCCAGGCCGAGGTCCTGCTTCACGCCCCTCCTCATCAGGTGTACCGGCAGCTGGACGGCAGTGAGCTGGCCGTCTGGCTCCACGGCGCCACTGTGGCGACCGATGCGCTTTACTTCCGGCAGGAGCTCTGGCTGACGTTTGACGCAGCCGGACGCTTCCAGCAGGTGGTCAAGCGCAACAACATCCCGCGTACGTATCGCGAACAAGCTCCCACCAGGCCGACCGGCTCCATAACTATCGAATCTCCGGATTCGGACATGATCACAATCCTGCCTGTCAGCCAATAGTCTATCAATTGGGTCTATCCATGTTGGGTATTCAGAAAAAAAGCAGTTCTGCGTCTCGGCAATCGAAACGCGCTACCAGGAAAGAATTCCGCGCACGCAGCACCGGCCCTACCGGGTTCAAGATCAGCACCTTGCTGATGTTGGGGATGAGCATCTTCATGCTGCTCATCGTGCTGGTGGGCGGCCTGTCGGCCTATTATCTGCAGCAGAACGGGGACTCTCTGCGGACCTTGAGCAAACAGAATAACCGCGCCGAGCAAGTGCTCGAGCTGAGCAACGACATGCTGCAGGCGCGCATGACCTTGATGACGGCCGCCCGTTACTATCAGGAAGCCGAGATCGAGAACGACGAAGGCATCTTGAACAACGCCCAGGCGGCGGTGCGCAATGCCGTCGACAAGCTGGACGTGGTGCGCAAGAATTTCGGCGCCCTGCGCGCGGACATGCCCACCGAACCCGAGCTGCGCCGCCTGATCATGGGGCTGATCGCCTCCTACCAGGCTTACCTGGACGATGGCATCGAGCCCATGGTGCAGGCGCTGGAAAGCAAGGACTACAATACCTTTTACTTCGTCAGCAACGGCTTTGGCGTCATGCGCGCCCTGGCGTTCCAGGCCAGCATCGAAGAGCTGGGCCGTTACTTCGACCTGTTGACCGAGCGCCATCTGGCGCAGGCCGAGCAGCAGTCCAGCCTTGCCATGACGGTGATCGGCGCCAGCCTGGTGTTCGGCCTGATCATCATGGTGATCCTGCGCATCGTGCTGGGCAAGCTGGCCTTGAAGCCATTGCGCGAGGCCGGGGTGCATTTCGATCATATCGCCAATGGCGACCTGACCAAAAAGATCAGCTACCAGTCGAGCAACGAAGTCGGCGTGCTGTACGATGCGATGCGTCGCATGCAGCAAAGCCTGCAGGGCATTGTTGCCACGGTGCGCCAGGGCGTGGACGAGATCGCCTCCGGCTCCAGCCAGATCTTTGCCGGCAACACGGACTTGAGTTCGCGTACCGAGCAGCAGGCCGCCTCCCTGCAGGAGACCGCGGCCAGCCTGGAAGAGCTGGCCAGCACCGTGCGCCAGAACTCCGACAATGCCAACCAGGCCGACAAGCTGGCGCAGAACGCCGCCGAAGTCGCCCGCCGCGGCGGCGAATCCGTGGGCGCGGTCGTGAACACCATGAACCAGATTTCCGTGCGTTCCGGTCAGGTGGCTGATATTGTCAATGTCATCGATGGCATTGCCTTCCAGACCAACATTCTGGCCTTGAACGCGGCCGTGGAAGCCGCCCGTGCGGGCGAGCAGGGCAAGGGCTTCGCCGTGGTGGCGGGCGAAGTGCGCAGCCTGGCGCAGCGCAGCGCGCAGGCCGCCAAGGAAATCAAGGGCCTGATCGAAGCGTCGCTGGACGAAGTGCGGACCGGTACGCAGCAGGTGGCCAGCGCAGGCGAGATCATCCAGGACGTGGTGCGCGCCGTGCATAGCGTCACGACCCTGATGAGCGAGATTTCCTCCGCATCGCAGGAGCAGACTTCGGGTATCGACCAGATCAACGTGGCGGTCACCCAGATGGATGCTGTGGTGCAGCAAAACGCATCGCTGGTCGAAGAGGCCGCCGCTGCCGCCGGTTCGCTGCAATCCCAGTCCGAGCGCCTGGCCCAGGCAGTGGCGCAGTTCAAGATCAACGAGGGCGACGTCATCGACATGCCCGAGGATGAACCGGAGCAACTGGAGCGCAGTTCCGCAGGCTTGCTGGGGCAGGCTGCCTATAGCTGAAATCCCTTAGGAAAACCGCTCGGCGGATGGCATGCTGCATGGCACAATGAACCTGTGCCAACTGCAGCCAGAGAGAACCATGTCGTTCGCCATCCCCGGTGAGTCTGTGGCCAGGACGGCCGTGCGCCAGAAGGCGCCCGGCATCCTGGCCTGGTTGATCGCCTACCCGCCTTTCAACCAAATGCAGGCGCAGCACTGTGACTATCTGATAGAGCACAGCGAGCTGCGCTTTTTTGCGTCCGGTCAGACCCTGCTGCCGGCGGGCGAGCAGGTGAAGCAGCTGTACATCATCCGCCAGGGGCAGGTGCGCAATGTGGAACAGGACGAAGAGATCGATCACGTGGCCGGCGATCTGCTGCCTTTGCGTGAACTGGTGTCGGGACAGGCGTTGAGCAATGAATACCACGTCCTGGAGGACTGTTTTGCCTTGTGCGTGGCCGGCCCGGCCGTGGCCCACCTGCTGACCGCCAGCGAACCGTTCCGCGAGTATTGCCTGCGCGGGGCCAGCAGCCTGATGGCCAGCGTCTGGCGATCGGCCCAGGCCCACGCGAGTGCCGAGCTGGGCGCCAGCTACACCCTGGACATGAGCCTGCAGTCGCTCGTCGAGCGAGGCGTGCTCGGCTGCTTGCCGGACTGTCCGGTGGAGCAGGCCGTCAAACGCATGCACGAACGCCAGGTGAGCAGCATCGTCGTGTTCAATGCCGACGGTCATCTGCTGGGCATCTTCACCTTGCGGGACCTGCGCCGCCTGATAGCCGGCGGGCATTACGACCCCTTGCAGGCCATGGCCGAGGTCATGACCGTCGACCCTGTATGGCTGACTCCGCAAGCCTCTGCTTTCGACGCCGCCTTGCTGATGGTGGAGCATCACATCGGCCACGTCTGCCTGGTGCAAGATCACAAGGCCGTGGGCATGGTGTCGGAGCGTGACGTCTTTTCTTTGCAGCGCGTGGATCTGGTCCATCTGTCGCGGGCCTTGCGCTGCGCCCACGACGTTGCGGCGCTGGTGCAATTGCAGGCTGACATCGGCCGGCTGGTCGATGCCATGCTGGCGCACGGCGCGCGGCCCGAGCAATTGACGGCAGTGGTGACCCGGCTGAACGACCATACGGTGCGGCGCGTCATCGAGCTGTGCCTGCCGGGCCAGGCGCTGGCGGGCATCGACTTCTGCTGGCTGGCCTTCGGCAGCCAGGCGCGCGGCGAGCAGACGCGCTTCACCGATCAGGACAACGGCATTCTTTTCATCGCCGAATCCGCACAGCATGCCCGGACTTTCCGCGAGCTGCTGCTGCCCTTTGCGCGACGCGTCAATGAAGCGCTGGACCGCTGCGGCATGCGCTGGTGCAGCGGCAACATCATGGCCAGCAATCCGGCCTTGTGCCTGTCCGAGCAGGAGTGGCTGCATCGCTTCCAGGTCATGATCGAGCGGCCCGCCGCCGAACAGTTGCTGGAATCCACCATTTATTTCGATTGCCGCGCCATCTGGGGCGACGACAAGGTGCTGCAGCGCCTGCGTCGCCGCGTGCTGGGCATGGTCAATGACAATCCTGCTTTTCAGCGCATGATGGCCCAGAGCGCCTGCCAGGTGCGCGTACCCAGCGGCAAGCCGCGTAGCCGCCTGGAGGCGCTGGTCGGCCAGGGCGAGGATGTGCTGGACATCAAAAAGCAGGCTCTGGCGCCTTTGGTCGATGTGCTGCGGGTGCTGGCGCTGGCTCATGGCTGCGAGCAGCCGGCGTCGCTGGACCGATTGAGCTACTTGACCCAGCGGGGCGTCTTTTCCCGCGGCGAATCCGAAGGCCTGTATGAAGCCTATCGCTATCTGCAGCTCCTGCGTCTGCAACATCACCAAGGGCAATGGCAGCGGCGGGAGGAGCCCGACAATCTCGTGCGCCTGGGGGCCCTGGGCGCGCTCGATGCCCGGGTGCTGCGCGAAGCGCTGGCCCAGGTGCGCCGCGCCCAGCGCATACTGGCCCTGCGGTATCGCCTGTGAATGCGCTGCGGTGGTGGCCCTGGCGGCGCAGGAATGCGGCGCGCGACACGGTCGGGTCCTGGGCATATTTTGATGCCTGGCCCTGGCGGGATGCCTTGTTCGTCGTGCTGGATCTGGAGACCAGCGGCCTGGATGCGCGTCGTCATCATATCGTGCAGATCGGCGCGGTCCGGCTGGAGCGGGAAGGCATTGCGCTTGGGAATCTATGGTCCGGCTTGGTTCAAGGGCAGGGCGAGCGCAGCGCCGAAAGCCTGCTGATCCATGAGATCAGCCCCCAGCAGCAGGCGGCGGGGCAGGATCTGGCGCAAGTCATGCGGGATTTCGCGCAGTACGCACGGGGAACCTTGCTGACGGCCTGGGACGCGGACTTCGATCTGTCCTTTCTGGAGCCGGCCTGGCGGGCCGCCGGGCTGGATGGACCGATGCCTGTCTGCCTGGACCTGGCCGAGATGGCGGCGTGCCTCTTGCCGGAATGGCAAGGTCGGCGTCATGGCCTGGATGATTGTCTGGCATACTGCGGCCTGCCGGCGATCGAGCGGCACGATGCCCTGGGCGACGCCCTGGCCAGCGCCCAGCTGCTCCAGTTGTTGATGAGCCGCGCCGAGCGCAAGGGGCTGCGCACCGTGGGCCAGGTGCGCAAGGCCATGCAGCATCATGGCCGGCGCCTGGCGGCCGTGTTCTAGGCGTACGGACAGGCTCTAGCCGCCTGCCAGGCCCAGAGCGACGCGCATCATGGCTTCGTAGCCGCTATTGAAGAGCTGGGCCAGGAATGGCGTGGTCTGGGGAATGACTACCGTCAGCAGCACCAGCCCTATGGTCAACGTGATGGGAAAGCCCACCGCGAAAATGGTCAGTTGCTGGGCGGTACGGTTCAGGATGCCGAAGGCCAGGTTGATGGACAGCAGCACGATGATCAAGGGCAGGGCCAGCAGCATGCCGGCGATGAACAGTTCGCTGCTCCAGTCCAGCAGGACGCCCCAGCCGCCCACATCCAGGCCCTGCCCGATGGGCAGCACCTGAAAGGTGCGCGCCAGCACGCCCAGCACCAGCAGGTGGCCGTTCAGGGCCAGGAACATCAGCACGGCCACCAAATTGAGCAGGCGCGACAGCACGGCGGTGTTTGAGCCGGTGGCGGGGTCGAAGAAAGATGCGAAGGACAGGCCCATCTGCAGGCCGATGAATTCGCCGGCGGCCTGTACCGCGGCGAATATGATGCGCATGGTCAGCCCCAGGGCCAGGCCGATCAGCACTTGCTGCGCAGCGATCAGCAGCGCCGTCCAGGACGCCGTGGGCACGGCGGGCAGCTCGGGAAGGGAGGGGGCCACGACCAGCGTCAGCAGCACGCCCAGCCCGACCTTGGCGCGCTTGGGAATGGCGGATTCGCTGAAGAAGGGCAGGGCGGCCAGGGTGGCCAGGATGCGCACGAAGGGCCACAGAAAGGCGTTCAGCCAGGCGTAGAGCTGTTCCGCGGTGACCTGGAGCATGTGCCGACCTTCAGAACCTGTTCAATGTCTTTTCATGGCGCCTGTCGCTCAGGCCGGAGCATGAGCGGCGCCCCGCGCCTGGATGGACGCGGCAGGAGGATGGGCGGGCGCAATGAAACGACATTGAACAAGGTTCTCAGTTCACCAGGCCGGGAATGCCGCGCAGCAGGTTCTGCATGTAGTCCACCATGGAGCTGATCAGCCAGGGGCCCAGCAGCACGACGGTGATCCCCATGGCCAGCAGCTTGGGGATGAAGGACAGGGTCATCTCGTTGATCTGGGTCGCGGCCTGGAAGATGCTGATGCCCAGGCCCACCACCAGCACGACGATGAGCATGGGCCCGGCCATGGTCAGCGCCAGCTTGAGCGCGGTGTAGGTCATGGTCATGACGGCTTCGGGAGTCATCGCAGTCCTTTTACTGGTAGAAGCTGCGCGCCAGCGATCCCAGCAGCAGATGCCAGCCGTCAGCCAGCACGAACAGCATGAGCTTGAAGGGCAGCGAAATGGTGACGGGCGGCACCATCATCATGCCCAGCGACATCAGCACGCTGGCGATGACCAGGTCGATGATCAGAAAGGGAATGAAGATGGTGAAGCCGACCTGGAAGGCGGTCTTGAGCTCGCTGGTGACGAAGGCCGGGACCAGCACCCGCAAGGGCACGTCCTGCGGGCTTTGCAGATCTCCCACGTCGGCCATGTCGCCGAACAGCTTCAGGTCCGCCTCGCGCGTCTGGTGCAGCATGAAGGTCTTGAGGGGCTGCGCGCCGCGTTCCAGCGCCGTCTCGAAGGAAATGCTGTTTTCCGACAGCGGCTTGTAGGCCTGTTCGTAGACTTCGTCGAAGACCGGCGACATGGTGAAGAAGGTCAGGAACAGGGCCAGGCCCACCAGCACCATGTTGGGCGGCGCCGTACCGGTGCCCATGGCGTTGCGCAACAGGCCCAGCACGATGATGATGCGGGTGAAGCCGGTCATCATGAGCAGCGCCGCCGGTAGGAACGACATCATGGTCAGCATGGCCAGCGTCTGGATGCTGAGCGACCAGGTTTGCGATCCGTTGGGGCCGGGCGTGGATGTCAGGGCGGGCACCGCCTGCGCCCAGCTGTCAAGCGGCGCGAGCAGCACGAGCAACGCCGGCAGCAGCATGGACAGCCGGCGGAACAGCGGAAAGAAGGAGGATGCGGTCATGATGTCTCAGGACGAGCGCGCTTGATCCAGGTGGGAGCGGAAGTCATCGTCATCGCGCGGGGCGGCGCCGGCGTGCAGCAGGCTGATCTGCTGGGGTGTGACGCCGATGAGGATCTCGCGGTCGTCGACCTGGACCAGCGCCAGGGTGGCCCGCGCGCCCAGGCGCTGGCTGTCCAGGATGCGGATGCGCCGCGTCTGGCTCTGGCGCAGCAGCCCGCCGCGGCGGGCCGCCCAGGCCGCCGCCAGAATCATCCCCACCACCACGATCAGGCTGAGCAGGATTCTGACGAGTTGGCCCTGATCCATCAGCGTCGTCCGTTCAGGCGCTGGATGCGGTCGGACGGGGTGATGATGTCGGTCACGCGGATGCCGTACTTTTCGTCCACGACCACCACTTCGCCCTGGGCGATCAGGTAGCCGTTGACGTAGATGTCCATCGGTTCGCCCGCCAGGCCGTCCAGCTCAACGACCGAGCCCTGGCCCAGTTGTAGGATGTTCTTGATGGTCAGGCGCGTGCGGCCCAGTTCGACGGACAGCTGGACGGGGATGTCCATGATCATGTCGATGTCGCTGCCGCCGCCTTCGCTGCTCTGGTGGATGGGCTGGAACAGCGTGCTGGCGGCCGGCGTCGGCTCGGGCGTGGAGGCGGCCGTCTGCTCGGCGAGCGCGGACGCCCAGTCGTCGTCCATGGACTGTCCCAGGCCCTGGGCCTGATTGGTCTGGCCGGCCTGCTGCTCGGCCATGGCGGCGGCCCAGTCGTCCTCGGGAGCAGACCGGTCGTTGGGGTTGAGAGGGTCGGTCATAGGGACTTACCTTTAGTCAAGTCGGTGTCGTTGGTGGCCAGTATGTTCTGCACGCGCAGGGCGTAGCGGCCGTTGGACGTGCCGTAGCGGCATTCCAGAACGGGCACGCCGTCCACGTGGGCTTCGATGATGTCCGGGATGTCGATGGGCAGCACATCGTTGACCTTGAGCTGCGTGAGCTGGGAGATGGTCATGTCTATGCTCACGAAGTCGGCGATCAGTTCCACCTGGGCGCTGCGCACCTGGCGCGAGAGCTGGTGCGTCCAGCGCTGGTCGATGGCGTTGGAGCCCGTGTCCTGCAGGGGCCGGGTCAGGATGTCGCGCACCGGCTCGATCATGGAGTAGGGCAGGCAGATGTTCAGGTTGCCGCCCTGCGCGCCGAATTCGATGTTGAAGGAGGTCACCACCACGATGTCGTTGCTGCTGCTGATGCTGGCGAACTTGGTGTGCATCTCCGAGCGCATGTACTCCGCTTCCAACGGATAGATGGACTCCCAGGCGCCGCAGTAGCTCTCCAGCGTCAGGGTCAGCAGGCGCTGGATGATGCGCTGTTCGGTGGTGGTGAAGTCCCGGCCTTCGACGCGGGTGTTGTAGCGGCCATGGCCGCCGAACAGGCTGTCGATGATCAGGAAGACCAGGTTGGGGTCGAAGGTGAACAGGGACACGCCGCGCAGGGGCTTGAGCGAGATCATGTTCAGGTTGCTGGGCACCGGCAGGTTGCGTTCGAAATCCGAGTACTTCTGGATGCGGATCGATCCCACGGTGATGTCGGCGTTGCGGCGCATGAAGCTGAGCATGGTCGAGCGCAGCCGGCGGGCGAAGCGTTCGTTGATCAGCTCGAGCGTCTGCATGCGGTGCCGCACCACCCGGTCGGGCGAGGTCAGGTCGTAGGCCCGTACGCCCGAGGTGTTCTCGTTCAGCGGCTTGGTGTCAGCGCCTTCGCCGGTGACACCGGCCAGCAGTGCATCGACTTCGTCTTGGGATAGGAAGCTCTGATACGACATTATTGGATGACAAAGGCGGTGAACAGGACATCGTTGATGCGCGGCTGGGCCGGATTCGGAGGATATTGCTCCTTCAACCCGGCAGTGAGCTGCTGGACCAGGGCTTGGCGGCCCTCCGGCGTCTGGATGTGGGAAGGCTGCTGTTCGGCCAGAATCTTGAGCACGCGGTCGCGCACCATGGGCATGTATTCGAGCAGCATGGCGCGCGAGCCGTCGTCCTGCACGCGCAGCGTAATGCCTACGTACAGAATGCGCGAGCGTCCGTTTTCGCTCAGGGTGACGGTGAACGGATCGAGCGGCGCAAAAATGGGCTTGGCGGCGATGGGCGCCGGCGCGTCATCGGCTTCGCCGGCAGCGGCGGAATTGCCTTTTTCCGACCATTGCAGCCAGGCGGGCGGGCTGTCCTGCTGCCAGGAATAATAGAGGGTGGCGCCCACGCTGGCGGCGACAATAAACAGAACCAACAGACCGGTCTTGATCAGGCGTGCGAGTTTGGTGGGTGCTTTTCGGGCCATGTGAGTGTGAGCGGTGGGTAACTAGCGTAATACGGTAGGGCAAGCATGCATGCGGCCTGGGCCGGCATGCTTCCCAAAGTTATTGTGCCCGAGGCGCAAGGCCGCGGGCGCGGCGAATAGACGCTGCTTTTCAAGCTTGATCATGCTTTTTGCCGTTGGGACTGTCGGGCTGGAGCTCAGGCGAAGGTGTCCACCAGCGCGTTGGCATCCAGCAGGCGGGCGAGCGGGGCGGCCGGAGCAGCGGCTGCTTCGGCTTCGGCATGGCCGTCCAGACTGAATGCCGGTCCGCTGGACGCTTGATGGCGCGCCGCCAGCTGCTCCTGGAACTGCTGATGCGAGGCGTGCTGGTCGCCCACGTCGGCCTGCCCCAGAGTCAGCCCGCCGTCGGCGAGCTGCTGCTGCAACTGTTGCAGGGACTGTTCAATGGTGTGTCGGACCTGGGCATGGGGGGAGGTGATCATGGCGTGGGCCACGCCGTCCTGGATATGCAGCGTGATGCGCAGAGGCCCCAGTTCTGGAGGATCCAGGCGAATGTCGGCGCTCTGGATCTGCCCTTGGGCCTGCTGGGCCAGGGCGATGAACTGGCGACCCAGGGCGGCGCTCCAGTCGGGCGACTGCAGCGGGGTTGTGATGCTTGCCTGAACGACAGGAGCCGTGCTTGCGGGTATTGGCGCCGGTGCCGCGGGTACGCCCAGCGGCTGGGCTGCGATGCGTGGCGCTGCAGCCTGTTCGTTCGGCGCGGGAGACGCTTCGGCGTTCACGCGTGGTTCCGGAGCTGTGGAGAAGACCGTGACGGCCTGCGATGCGGGCTCGGATCTGGCGCCGGCGCGCGGCGCGGCGTTCTGGGAGTGAACAGCGGAGGCGGGCGCCAGGCGCTGGCTGCGCGCGGCGTTTGACACGGCGGCCGTCAGGCCGGCATTGACGGCAGGGGGCAGGGCTGAACGCAGCGGGGCATCCTGGCCGGGCGTTGGAGAGGTCGCGTCGGGGGATGAAACAGTTGCCGAGTCGGCGTCGAGAGCGGCGGCCAGGGGCAGGCCAGGCAGCCTGCGGACGTCCGTCGGTTCTTCGGCCTGGGCGGCGGGCAAGGACATTTCGCTGCGAGCGGCGCCTTGGCGCAAGGCCTGGATTTCGGACAGGATGGACAGCGCCAGGGCGGGCAGGCCGCTTTGCGTGGCGTCATCGGCGGCGTCCACGTCCGCCTCATCCGTGGGCAGCAGGGCGGTCGGGTCCTGGTCTGTCATCAGAAGGGGCAGGGCGGCATCGGTCTCGGCCGCCTGTGCGTCGGCGGGAATATCGCCGTTCGTCGGGCGCGCGCCGCCCTGGACTTGCTGCTGTTGCGCCTGCAGGTGCGCGGCGAAGGCGCCGTCGCCCGGTTGCGCGGCAGCGCCGGTGTTGACGGCGGCGTCCTTGCCGGCGGGGCCGGCCGAAGGGATAACCAGGAGGGTGGGCGAGGTCATGTGCGGCGCTTGTTCAATAGGCTGACTGGCTGCGGAGGAACAGGCGCGCGGCGATCTCGTCGCTGGCGCGCTGCTCCATCCGGAGTTGTTTGCGTTGCTGTTCCTGCTGGCGACGGTCGATCAGGGTTTCGTAGGCGTTCAGGCGCCGCTGGCGCGCATGCCACTCCTGGCGTCCTTGCTCGATCTTGTCTTCCAGCGTCAGGATGATCTTATTTTGCTGGGAAATCGCCTCGTCCAATGTGGCGATAAAGCGGCGGAAATTGTGGTAGTTCGCCATGGACAGTCCGGTCCGGCCGGCGTCCAGCAGGCGCTGGGCGTAGTCCTGCCGGTAACCTTGCAGCATGTCCAGCTGGCTGTTGGCCGCATCGCGCTGGCCGGTCAGCTCCTGGAGCTGGCGGCCGGCCTCATCGACCTGGCCTTGGGTCAGGTCGACCAGCGTATGCAGGGAGGCATTGGCTTTCATGGTCATTGTCCGTGGTTCAGTACGGCATTCAGTTCGTCAAAGGCGCGCGCCACATCCACACGCTGCTGCATGCCCTGCTTGAGGTAGGCCTCCAGCCAGGGGTAGCGTTCGATGGCTTCGTCGATGCGCGGATCATTGCCCCGGGTGTAGGCTCCCACGGCGATCAGGTCGCGGTTGCGCTGGTAGCTGGAGAGCAGTCCCTTGAAGCGGTGCACCTGGCTGTATTGCTCAGGCTGGACGATGGCCGACATCACGCGGGAGATGGATGCCTCGATGTCGATGGCCGGATAGTGGCCGGTCTCGGCCAGGCTGCGCGACAGTACGATGTGTCCGTCCAGGATGGCGCGGGCGGAGTCGGCAATGGGGTCCTGCTGGTCGTCGCCTTCGGTCAGCACGGTATAGAAGGCCGTGATGGAACCGCTGCGGCCCTGCGCGTCGGGTTCGCCGTTGCCGGCGCGCTCGACCAGCGCCGGCAGCTTGGCGAACACCGAGGGCGGGTATCCCTTGGTTGCAGGGGGTTCGCCGATGGCCAGGGCGATCTCGCGCTGCGCCATGGCGTAGCGGGTCAGCGAATCCATGATCAGGAGCACGTTCTTGCCCTGGTCGCGGAAGAACTCGGCCAGGCGGGTCGCGTAGACGGCGCCCTGCAGGCGCAGCAGCGGCGAGACGTCCGCCGGAGCCGCCACCACGACGGAGCGCTGCAGTCCGTCCTGTCCCAGGTTGTGCTCGATGAATTCCTTGACTTCGCGGCCCCGTTCGCCGATCAGGCCCACGACGATGATGTCGGCCTGGGTGTAGCGCGCCATCATGCCCAGCAGCACGCTCTTGCCCACCCCCGAGCCGGCGAACAGGCCCATGCGTTGTCCGCGCCCGACGGTCAGCAGGCCGTTGATGGCGCGCACGCCCACGTCCAGCACCGTGTCGATGGGGCTGCGGTTCAAGGGATTGGGCGGCGTGTGGTTCAGCGATACCGAGGCTTCGGCCTCGACCGGACCCAGGCCGTCCAGAGGGCGTCCGTTGCCATCCACGACCCGGCCCAGCAGGCCCATGCCGACGGGCACGTGGCGCGAGCGGGCCTGCGCGGGCAGGCTGTCGGGCTGGTCGGAGCAGGGCAGGGGAACGGGCGGCTGCACGTCCGGCTCCACGGGAACCACGCGCGCTCCCGGAGGCAGGCCGGAGATATCGCTGAGCGGCATCAGGTACAGCGAATTTCCCTGGAAGCCCACCACCTCGGCTTCCGCCCAGATGCCCTGGGCGGCCGACAGTTCGATCCTGCAGGCGGCGCCCACCGCCAGTTGCAGCCCGGTGGCTTCCAGCACGAGCCCGGTGGCGCGCACCACGCGGCCGCTGCGCAGACTGGGTTCGATGGCCTGCACGCGCTGCTGGGCCGAGAGCAACTGGGCCCGCCAGCGATCGGAGGCATCGGCATAGGGACAATAGGCGCGATGCGGCATGGTGCTCAGGATTCCTGGTCGGGTTGCAGGCCCAGGGCGGCCAGGGCGCGTCGCCAGCGTGTCGTCAGTGTCGCGTCTATATCGCCGTAGGCCGAGCGCACGATGCAGTCGCCGCGTTGCAGCTTGGCGTCCGCCTGCAGGCGCCAGGGACGCAATTCGGCTTCGCTGCTCAGGTACTCGCGCACCAGGGCCACATCTTCCGGATGCAGGGACAGCACCAGCAGGCTCGTGTCGCCAGGGTCGGCGCGCAGTACGTCGGCCACCAGATCCCGGATGCGTTCGGGCTGGGCATCCAGGGTGCTGCGCAGCACGTGTTCGGCAATGCGCGTGGCCAGGCTGATCAGCGCCTGGCCGATCTCCTGGTCCAGCGTCTCTATGGATTGGCTGCATGCGCGATTCAGGGCCATGAAGGCCTGGGCGTGCTGCTCGATCTGTTCCTGGGCCTTGGCCATGCCGGCCGCTACGCCGGCTTCATAGCCTTCAGCGTGGCCGCTTTCCCGTCCGGCGGCCTCGCCGGCGGCGCGGCCTTGCTCATAGCCGGCCTGATAGCCTTCCTGATGGCCCCGTTCCTGGGCCTGCGCCCGCTGGTCCTCCAGCTGCCGCTGCAGTTCTTCGTCAGTGGGCGGAACGAACTCGGGCTCCGGCGGGACGGCCGGCTCCTCGGGTTCGTCCAGCCCCTGCATCTGCCAGCGGCTCCAGCTTTCCTGAAGCTCGGCATAGGCAGATGCCTTTTTAGACATATTCGTCCCCGCTCATGCCGCCCAGCGTGATCTGGCCGTTTTCGGCCAGCCGGCGGGCCACCTGCACGATGGCTTTCTGTTCCTGCTCGACCTTGGACATGCGGATCGGGCCCTGCGCTTCGATGTCTTCGCGCAACATCTCGGCGGCGCGGTTGGACATGTTGCGGAAGAACTTGTCGCGCAGTTCTTCGGGCGCGCCCTTCAGGGCGATGGTCAGCGCCGAGGTCTCGATTTCCTTGAGCAGCAGCTGGATGGCGGTGTCCTCGATGTCGGCCAGGTTTTCGAAGACGAACATCTCGTCCACGATGCGCTGGGTCAGGTCCGCATCCATGCTGCGCAGGCTGGTCAGCACGGCCTCCTCGGTGCTGGCGTTCATGTAGTTCAGCATCTCGGCGGCGGTGCGCGGGCCGCCCATCTTGCTGCGCTTGGCGCCCTGGCCCGACAGCATGGAGTTGAGGACCTCGGTCAGCTCGTGCAGGGCGGCCGGCTGCACGCCGCCGAAGGTGGCGATGCGCAGCACCACGTCGTCGCGCAGGCGTTCCGTGAGGTGGCCCAGGATGTCGGCGGCGCGGTCGCGCTCCAGGTGCACCAGGATGGTGGCGATGATCTGGGGATGCTCGTCGGCGATCAATTCGGCCACGCTGGAGGCGTCCAGCCAGTTCAGCGCGTCGATGCCGCTGCTGGCGCCTTCGCCCACTTCCAGGATGTCTTCGATGAGGCCCGCGGCGCGGTCCGAGCCCAGGGCCTTGGTCAGCACCGAGCGTATGTAGGCGTTGGAGTCCAGGGTGACGGCCATGAACTGGTCGGCTTCCTGGCGGAAGCTCTCCAGGGCCTCGTCCATGTCGGCGCGCGTGAGCTGCTTGAGCGAAGCCATGGCCGAGCTGAGCTGCTGCACCTCGCGCGGCGAGAGGTAGCGGAATACCTCGGCCGCCGCGTCTTCTCCCAGCGACATCATCAGGATGGCGCTGCGTTCAACAGAGTTGTCTGCTTTAGCCGTTTTCATTTTTGTCTTCTTTGGTCAACCAGGAGCGCAGCACCATGGCGACCGCGCGTGGATCGCTGTGGGCCATGGCGCGCGCCGTGTTCAGATTGTCTTCGTAGCGGTTCATCTCGGCGGCGCGCTGTTCGGCGGCCTGTTCGCGCGCCTTGTCTTCCTTCTGGCGCTCGACGCGGGCGTCCGCGTTGGCCTTGGCCTGGATCAAGCCCTGGATGATGGGATTGACGACGATGCGCCAGGCCATGAAGAGGATGAAGGCGAAGACCAGGTATTTGATCATGTCCATGGCGAGCTCGCGGTACTCCGGATTCTTCCAGAAGGGTGGGTCGGTTTCGCCTTGTTCGTTGAACAGGCCGTTGACCACGCTCAGGGTGTCGCCCCGGTCGGCGGAGTAGCCCACCGCCTGCTTGACCAGGTCGCGGATCTTTTCCAGTTCGTCCTGTTCCAGGGGCTGGCTTTCGTTGTCCTTGTTGCGATAGTTGACCACCACGGCCACGGACAGGCGGCTGAGCTGGCCCATCGGCCCCTTGACGTGGCTGATGGTGCGGTCCACTTCGTAATTGATCGTGGCGTCGTTGCGGGCGTTGCCGGCGCTTTGCAGCAGGCGCGCCTGCTCGGCGAGCGAGCCCAGGGAGGGATCGTTGGCGCCGGCATTGGTCGCGTTGCCCGCCGTCTGGGCGTTCTGTGCGCCTTGCGCGTTCTGGGCCTGGCCTTCCTGGCCTTGGGGAGGATTGACGATGTCGGCGGTGGCATTGGCCGGCGGCTGGTTGCTGAGCGCGCCGGGCACGCCTTGCGCCTGCTGCGGGTTGCGCTGCAGCGTGGAGCTGGTCTGCTGGCTGCGCACGGCGGCCTGGCCCGGCGCCTGGTTGGGCTTGTAGACCTCGGATGTCTGTTCGCGGCGCGAGAAGTCCACTTCGGCCGTGACCTGGGCGCGCACATTGCCGGCGCCCACCAGGGGATTGAGCAGCGTCAGGATGCGTTGTACGGCGCGGTACTCGATGTCGTTGACGAAGTTGCGCTGCAGGCTGTCGGCGCCCGACTCGCCGGACGGCGCAGTCAGCAGGCGGCCGTTCTGGTCGATGATGGAGACTTTGTCCGCGGCCAGGTTGGGGACGCTGGAGGAGACCAGCCAGGTGATGGCCGAAACCTGGCCTTCGGTCAGGCTGCGCCCGGGATAGAGCGACACCACCACGGAAGCGGTGGGCGACTGGCGGTCGCGCACGAACAGGGTTTCGCGCGGCATGGCCAGATGCACGCGGGCTTCCTGGACGGAATGCACGGCCTTGATGGAATTGGCCAGTTCGCCCTCCAGCGCGCGCTGGTAGGTGACTTGTTCATTGAACTGGCTGGCGCCGAAGCGGCTCTGGTCCAGCAGTTCGAAGCCGGCGTTGCCGCTGCGCGGCAGGCCTTGCGCAGCCAGCTGCATGCGGGCTTCGTGCACGCGTTCCTTGGGGACCAGGATGGCCGTTCCAGTGCCATTGAACTGGTAGGGCACGTTCATCTGGCCCAGGGCGGATACGATGGCGCCGCCGTCGCGGTCGTCCAGATTGGAGAACAGGACCTGGTAGTCGGGGCTGCGGCTCCACATCAGGAGCCCGGCGACCAGGGCGACCAGGGCGGCGCCCAAGCCGATCAGCGCGACCTTGGGCAGCGAACGGATTGCATTGTAGCCAGGAATTCTGCTCAGCATTTCTGCTGTCTGACTCATGGGTGACCTCGGTGAGGCAGATGCGGGGTTCTGCATGGAATCAGGGGAGTTCAAATCAGGGCGGGCTCAGGCAGGCGGTGGGAGAAAGGGCGTATGCCGCGGGTGGGATGGCAGCCTTAGACAGGCATGCTGGCGATTTCCTGGTAGGCGGCGACCAGCCGGTTGCGCACCTGGACAGTGGCCTGGAAGGCGATGCTGGCTTTCTGCAGGTCTATCATGACGTCGTTCAGGGAGACGCCCGGTTCGCCCAGTTCGAAGGCCTGCGCCTGCGCATGGGCGGCGTTCTGAGCCTGCGACACCCGGTTGAGGGAGCGGGCCAGTTCGGCGGCGAAGCCGCCTGTCGCGGAGGCGACCGCCGGCGAAGAGGCCGAGGCGGGAGCGCCGGCGGCCTGGGCCACAGCGCGCATCTGGGCCAGAACGTTTTCAATGCTGGAGAGATTGGAAATCGACATATTCGCTTGCCACAAAGTCACGATGGGCTGCGCACGCAGGTGCGGGCAGCTTGCCTTGCTTAATGTAACGTTTTGAGCTCGATGGTAAGCAGGGTATCTATCGCCAAAAACAGGGGCTTTTCTTCCCTTATGAACGGCAGGGTCAGGGTTGGCCGTTTTCTTTCAGCGCCTGCAAGGCCGAGGCGGCCTTGGGATGGCCTTGCTCCAGTGCGTACAGCCAGGCCAGCAGTTCGGCGACGGCCTGGTACAGCTGGGGCGGCACATGGCGGTCCAGGTCGACCTGCATGAGCAGGCCCACCAGCTCGGGGGACTCGTGGACGTACAGGCCGTGTTCGCGCGCGGTGCGCAGGATGTTCTCGGCCAGGGTGCCGTAGCCTTTGGCGACGACCCGCGGCGCGCCGTCCTGGGGATCGTAGCGCAGCGCGACGGCCTGCTGGCGGTTGGAGGAGGCGTCAGTCGACATGGCGGGGCTCGTCCGGTTCAGGCGTCTCGGCCTCGATGTGTAACTGGCTCAGGTGCAGGCCTTGTTCGTGCAGCCGCTCGCGCAGCGCCAGGCTGTGTTCGTCCAGATAGGAAGCGGATTGCTGCGCCTGGATGTTGACCAGCAGTTGCTGGTCCAGCAGATTGAGCCGCAGCGTGACCGGACCCAGGGTGGGCAGGTCCAGGTGCAGGGTGCTGGACCAGTGTTCGGGTTCTTCGTCCGGTCCGGCCTCGTGGCGCTGGATGGTCCAGTCCATGTCGGCCTGCGGCCAGGCCTGCCCTTGCCACTGTATGGCCTGGTTGGCCAGCACGTCCAATTGCTGGCGCACCAGCAGGGCCTGCGACTGATCGGCCTGCTGGGCGGCGTGGCCGGAAGGGCCTGCGGACGGCGCGGGGGAGGCCGGGTCGGCGGCCGGACGCGGGGCAAGGTTCTGGGGTTCCTGCTGCAGTTCGGCTGCGCTGCGTTGTCCGAAATGCAGGTCGGACAGATGGGATTCATAGAACAGGCCGCTGTGTTGCAGCGCCTGGGGCAGGGCCTGCGCGAAGTGGCGCGCCAGCGCGGCTGCCGGGCCTGCGTCGCCGGCCTGGGCCGTGGAAGCCTGCGCGGCCGGTGCGCCGGGGCCCGCTGCGCCCGGCGCTGGTCCGCCGGTCGCGGGCAGGGGCAGGCGTTGCTGCGCCAGCGTCTGCACGAGGGAGCCGCCGGTTTGGGCCGGAGCCTGGTCGGCGCGAGCGTTGCCGGCCGTGTCCGTGGCCGGACGTTGCGGAGAAGACGTTTGCGGATCGGGGTCGGCGGGCAGCAGGGCCTGTCGCCCCTGGACGGCGGGAGCACGGTCGGGGAAGCGCTCCAGCAGAGCCAGGATGAACTGGGCGGTGCGCCCCAGCGTGGTGGGAGCCGAAGGCGTGCTGGAGGTATTGGTCCCGCTGTCCAGCAGCTTGGGATCGACCGGCACGCGCCCGCTTTGAGTGCGCAGAGGCGTCGATGCCTGGCGCTGCGATTCGGCCCGTACGTGATCGACGCTTTGGCGCGGGTCGCGGCCCGTGGTGTTTTCCGGGCGCTCCGCGCGCGTGCTGCCCGGGGTCTGGCTGACGGCGTCCGGACGGGCGCCGCTGGCGATATTGCTTTGCTGGGAGGTGCCTATTCCCAGCACGGCGTCCAGCCGCTGGATCAGCAGCGTCCCCAGAGGGGATGGGCCGCCTATGCTCATGAATGGACGCCGGGGCTGTAGTAGGCCTGCAGGACGGTCTGTTGGCGTTTCATATTGCCCAGCAGCGCGCCCAGACGGGCGAGTTCAGGCATGGCCAGGTGGCGGATCTCGGCATCGTCTTCCAGGATCTGGGTCAGCAATTGGCGCCGCGCCTGCTTGTCGGTGGCAGACAAATCTTCCATGTTCTTGAGCTGCTCGACGGCTTGCCGATAGTGTTCGGACTGCTCGAGCACATCGTCCCAGCGCGCCGTACGGGCGAGTTCCAGCATGTGGCGGGTAATGCCGGCGATGGTTTCGTATTGATCGACGATCAGGCTTGGGGTATCGCTCATGTTCGTACCAGGCGCTTGGGGCGCAAAAGAGATTGAGGGTGCAGAGGTGCTGCCGTTCTGCCGGCCCCAGGCTCAGGCCGGGGCCTGGGTGCGTTGAGCGTCGACGCTGGAGGTCCAGGCGTCGGCGATATCCACCAACATGCGTTCGGCCAGAGTCAGCTTGTCCTGGTCGTTGCGTAGATTGGCCAGCATCAGGTTATGAAGGATGATGTCATAAGTTGCGACCAGATTGCGCGCCAGTTCGCCGCCTTTTTCCTGGTCCACGGCCATCTTGAGGCCGGAGTCCACGATATCCAAGGCCTTGGAGATGGCCTGCCCCCGTCCTGCGATATTGCCGTTTTCCATGTGCAGCCGCGCTTGCATGATTGCCGCGCGGGCACCGTTGAAAAGCAGGGTGATCAAGTGTTCCGGGCTGGCGCTGAGGACCTGGGTCTCCAGGCCCACCTGGGCATAGGCCTTGGCCGATTGCTGACCGAAACGACGGGAGGGGGCGGGATAGCTCATTGGTGTTTACTTGTTGCTGTTCATGTTGCCCAACATGGATAGTTGCTGGGTCAGGTAGCTGCTGATGCCTTGCATCTGGTTGACCATCTTGTCCAGCTGGACGAACTGCTTGCGGTAGGCTTCGATCTTGTTGTCGATGCGCTCGGCGGTGGCAAGAGCCTGTTTTTCCAGAGTTTTGCCGATCTTGTCGGCGCCTTCGGTGGCATTGTCGATGAAGCCGTCTTTCTTGACGTATTCATCGGCGGCTTTGTAGATGCGGTTGCCAATGGCTTCGTCGCCCACGAACAGGCGCTGGACGTCGGCCATATTATCTTTCAGCGCAGCGGCCAGTTTCTTGTCGTCCACCAGCAGATCCCCTGTTTTCGGATCGGCGGTGATGCCGATCGAGGACAGCGTGCGCAGGTCACCTTCGCTGGAGGCAAAGCTCAAAGCCGTGCGCAGGTTGGACTGGGCGCGACGGGGAATCGAGTCGCCGGTCAAGGGCGAACCTTTATTGTTTTCGATATCGTACGAGGTCAGTGACCGTATCGTGCTGTTCAGCGTATTGTAGGCGCTGACGAAATCCTTGAGAGCCTTGGTGGGAATGCTGTCGTCGCGCGTGACGTCCAGCTTGACGGGGTCGGCGCTGACTTTGTTGAGCGTGATTTCCAGGCCTTCGACGGTATCTTTCAGAGTGTTGCTCTGGCTGGTGATTTCAATGCCGTTGATTTTGGCCTTGGCATTCTCGCCTTTCGTCAGGACAGACATGCCGCGCGCCGGCGGGACCGGATCTCCTTCATTAGCAGGCGGGGTCTGGGCAGCCGGAAAGCCCAGCAGGTCCTGCAGGCCCCTGTTTCCTTCCACGGCAATGCTTTTGACGGCTGCTTGTTCGCCGGTTTCGGAGGCGGTAAGCACCAATTGATACGGGTGGTCTTTGTCGCCGTTATTGATGATGGTGGCCGTAACTCCCAATTTGGGGTCGGCATTGATGGCTTTCATGATGCCTTGCAGGGACGTGTCCTTGCCGGTCAAGTCCAGTGTATGTTCTTTGCCGTTCTCTAACGTGACGGTGATTTTGCCGTCCACGCCCAGAGGGCTGTCGCGGGTGTCCAAACGGTTCGTGGTCAGCGACTGTTTGGTCGCCAGCTTGTCCACTACGATAGAGTATTGGCCAGGAGTGGCTTTGTTGCTGCCTGTGGCGGTGATGACGCCGTCTCCGCCCGCATTGACTTTGACGGCGCCGTACAGGGTTTCGTCATTTAGCGCCTTGCCGGCGGTTTGCAAGGCTGTGATCGTGCTTTTCAACTTCCCGTAGGCGGAAATGCGATTGACGTTTTCAACCTGGCGATTTTGGATAACGGTCAGCGATGCGTTCTCGGCTTTACGCAAGCTCTCGAGAAGCTCGTCCAGCTTCAGGCCGGAGCCGATGCCGATCGAAGAAATAGCCATGTCAAATACTCCTGTAATGTCCTATTTTGTCGCGGTTTTGTCGCGCGCAAAGCCCATGTCTATGGGATGTTTCAATGCTTGTTTGGTTTTATGCCTTGACGCTGACGGCATTGCCTTGCAGTTGCACGATCATTTTGGCGATCTGGATGACGGCGTCCGAGGGGACGGTGCGCAACACTTCGCCGGTGCTGTTGTCCACGATGGACACGACCAGGCGCTGGGCTTCGTCGTCCATGTCGAAGCGGATGCCGGTGGACCAGGCCTGCAGGGAGCTGTTTATCTGCTCCAGGGTGTCTTCCAGCGTGTTGACCATGCCGGGCACAGGTTCGCGCCGCTCGGGCCAGCGCTGCTGAAGCTGCGTGTCGGTACCGCTTTCCTGGACGGGCGTGACGGTGGTGGCCGCCGAAGGCTGGATTGCGCCGGGATTCTGGTCCACCGGAGGTGAAAGGGGCGCCAAGGCCGTCGTCTGAGATGAAACTGAATGGATCATGACATCACTCCTGAAGGGGCTTGGTGACAGGCCCCCGCAATCGAGTTGAGCTTGGCGCCTGTGCCTGTAACGTTACGATTACGGCATGGCTTGAGGCTTCTTTAGGCGTTTTTTCCCTGTCCGCACCTATAAAGGGCGAACAAGATGGCGAAAGACTGCTTGATTTGCAGACTGTGGGCGGAACGGGGCAGGCACAATAAGCCAGTCTAGTCATTTCCGGATTCTGTGCCAGCCCATGCCTCGTTCTGAAGACGCCTTGGTCGAGCAGTATGCCCCTCTGGTGCGCCGCCAGGCCCTCCAGCTGGTGTCGCGCCTGCCTTCCAGCGTGGAATTGGACGACCTGATGCAGGCGGGCATGATGGGCTTGCTGGACGCGGTGCGGCGCTATCAGGTGGTGGCCGAGGCCCAGTTCGAGACCTACGCGGTCACACGCATCCGTGGCGCCATGCTGGACGAGCTGCGCAGCCAGGACTGGCTGCCGCGCAGCGTGCGCACCAAGGCGCGGCAGATCGAGTTCGCTGTCACTTCCCTGCGGCAGAAGCTGCTGCGCGAACCGTCCGAAGCCGAAATCGCCCAGTCCCTGTCCCTGTCGCTGGACGACTACTACGAATTGCTGGACGAGGCCGCCGGCGTGCAGGTGATCCACTACGAGGACCTGACCCGGCATGCCGACAACGGCGCCGATGCCCTGGAGTTCCTGGAGGACGGCACCCGGGATCAGGCCTATTTCGACAATCCCCTGAATCTGCTCACCTCCCAGGGGCTGCGCCAGGCGCTCATCAGCGCCATCGACCAGCTTCCCGAGCGCGAGAAGCTTCTCCTGTCCCTGCAGTTCGAGCAGGACCTGAACCAAAAAGAAATCGCCCTGGTCATGGGCGTGACCGAGGGCCGGGTGTCTCAGTTGCGCAGCCAGGCCGTGGCCCGCATCCGCGCCGCGCTGGCCAAGGATCAGTGGGACGCCATATCCGACAGCGCGGAGTTTCAGGTCTTGCTGTAGCAGCGGGCCGCGTCCTATAGGAACAGCAGAACCGGAAAAGACTTTTCTTCTAGGCCAGCTCTCGTGTGATCCTTTATAGAAGATGCTTTAACGCTGTTAATGCGATATCTATAATTTAATTTAAACAACGAAAAGAACAGATTTTCATTCATAAATATCGTGTTATAGTTAATAAAACGATATCTATAAATTTTGTGCGTATGCCAAAAAAATCTCGTTCTCCGTCGCTGACCCCTACCTTGGTGCAGGAACGGTTGCTGATGTGGGGCCGCAGCATTCGCAGCCAGCGTGTCGCCCGTCAGATCCGGGCGGCGGATCTTTGCGCCCGCATTGGTATTTCCGACGCCACCTTGCGCCGAGTCGAACGCGGCGATCCCGGCGCCAGCGCGGCGGTTTATCTATCGGCCTTGATGGCTTTGGGACTGCTGGATGTAGTGGCGCCGGCGCTGGAGCCTGTCTTTTGGCAGCAGCCCGCCACGGCGCGCGCGCGGCCATCTTCCTTCGACGAAGATGACGACTTCTAAGCCCTTGTACATCTATTTGCAAAGGCCCGATAACGGCGAGTGGGTGACGGTCGGGCGTTACAAGCTCGATGGCGGACAGGGGCGTTTTCTATACGCTCCCAGTTATCTTCAGGCGGGTCTGCCATGGTCGATCGATCCCGTCAACCTGCCCCTGGTGGCCGACACCGATTATGCCGCCATGCGGTATGGGGGCCTGCATGATGTCTTGCGTGACATCTCTCCCGATTCATGGGGAAAAATGCTGCTGCAACGCGAGCACCACTTACCGGACGATGCACACGACAGCACATATCTGCGCCTGGCTCGCAACGCGCAGCGTTGGGGAGCCTTGGCGATCGGCACATCCAAAAGGCCGGATGTGGCTGGTCTGGCCAGCCCCGGCCTGCCGCAGCTTGCGGCGCTGGCTCAGGAGTTATTGGCTTTGTTCGAGCGCAGGCCCGTCGTGGATGTGCGTGTGCGTCGCTTCCTGATGGCTACGCCCAGCATGGGGGGTGCGCGCCCCAAAGGTACCGTCAAAGACCGGGATGATTATTGGTTGGTCAAGCCGGCCTTGCCTTCGGATACGGTTGATATACCGCTGTTGGAGCATGTGGCCCAGCAATGGGCCAGTCTGGCCGGCCTGCATTTTGCCCGGACCGAGCATGAGCAAGTGGGGGATGGCTTGAGCGTTCTGCGCAGTCTGCGTTTTGACCGTCATGGCGCGCAGCGTCATATGACGCTCAGCGGCGCCACGCTGCTGCGCACAGAATACCCAGGCCGGCTGAAGCCTCAGCAATGGAGCTATCCGCGCCTGGCGGAAGAATTGTTGCAGCTTGGCGCGCCGCTTGAGGATGGCCGGGAGCTGTTCGGTCGAATGGTATTCAATGCACTGGTTGGCAATGACGATGATCACCCCAGGAATCATGCCGCGGTGTACAGCCATCAGGAAGGCCGCTGGCGTCTGGCGCCGGCATTCGACGTCGTACCCAACCCGGACCGGACACCGGATCGATTGTGCATGCAATTGTCCATGGGACGTTTCGATATTTCCCGTGAAGCCGTGCTGGCCGACGCACTGCGTTTCGGCTTTCAAAGCTCAAGCCAGGCTGATGATTTCTTGATCGCATTGGTAGATCGGGTCGAAGATGGTTTTGATGCGGTGGCTGTTCGCTTGGGCAGCGAGATCAAGGACTTTTTGGCGCAACGCATCGTGTTTAACCGGGGGCGCTTGCTGGGACCGTAGCCGGCAAGGCCTTCTTGCGGCGAAGGCGGTGTTCCAAGGCAGCGGCAGACTCATGCCAAGGCGTCATGCCTGCCGCCAGCTCTGCCTGGTAGAGCCGACTGTCCGGCAAAGCCCAGCCTTTTCCCGGGCTTGATCAGGGGTTTGGGGAAGGAGCGTCCATATTATCCTGATGGTTTTGCATGATGCCGGAGCCTGATGTGGATGCCCTTGTCGATTTTGACCAGAAAATAGCCGAACACTACAACAGACAGCCATACACTTCGAACCCGTTTCCTTACACGGCGCCGGCTCATCTGCGGGCTGCCGCTCATTTGTATGGCGTGGAGACGATGCCTTTGCAGCATGCAAAGGTCCTGGAGCTGGGCTGCGCCGCCGGCGGCAATCTGGTCCCTTTTGCCGCCCAGCATCCGCAAGCGCTGGCGGTGGGGGTGGATCTGTCGTCGGTGCAGATCGAGCAAGGCCGGGCGCTGGTCAAGCACATGGGTCTGGAGAACGTGCAGCTTCATGCCATGAGCATCAGCGACATAAGCGCCGAGTTCGGGCAGTTCGATTACATCATCGTGCACGGCGTGTTCAGCTGGGTCCCTCCCGAGGTGCGCCAGGACATTCTGCGCGTCTGCCGGGAGAACTTGTCGCCAAAGGGCCTGGCCTACATCAGCTACAACACCTATCCCGGCTGGAAGGCGGGCGAGATCGTACGCGACGCCATGCTGCTGCACAGCCATTTCGCGGACGAAGAACAAAAAGTGGACAGCGCCAAGGCCATGCTGACCTTGCTGTCCGACGGCTTGGCGGTCAGCAATCCCTTGCGTCCTTCTTTGCTGGGGGCCGTGCAGCAGTTGCGTACGCATTCCGACTATTACATTGCCCACGAGTATCTGGAAACGTTCAACAGCCCCTGCTATTTTGTGGAGTTCGCGGACGCCGCCCAGCAAGCCGGCCTGGTCCATGTGGGCGACTCCGAGCCGCGTCTGGAATGCAGTCAGGTGTTCGGCCAGAACGTCCAACTGAATCACAGCCTGATCGCCCTGGGACAGAACCGCCTGCTGCGCCAGCAATACCTGGACTTTGCAGTGGGGCGCAATTTCCGCAAGAGCATGCTGGTGCATGCGCATCGGGAGGGCGAAATCTTGTCCAGTCCGGATCTGAATCGGCTGTCGGACCTGCGATTTGCCGGATATTTCGAGTCGGCCAAAAAGAACGACGATGCGCCTGAGCATGTGCGCGCCTACAAGAATGCCCGGGGCGAGCTGCTGCATATCGATGGAGCAGGACTGCAAGCCGCTTTGGCTATCTTGCACCAGGCTTGGCCGCACGCTGTCAGCGGTCAGGACCTTGCGAGGCGCCTGATGCAAGTTGCTGAAGTGCAGACGGCCGAAAAAGCGCAGGCAGCCTTGGAGGCATTGTTCAACTTTGGTCGCTACACCATGGAGTTGGACGATGAAACTTCCCAATCTTGGACGCAGCAGGGCTTGCTGGCGGGCTTTGCACCCTTGCTGGAGTGGCGGCGCCAGGTTCACGAAGGCATAGGCCAATACAATCGTTGGCATGGCGGCGCCAACATCAAGCTGACGGAGGCGGAGTATTTTGTACTGCAGCACATGGCCAAAGGCCTGGCCAGCGACGCCGAAATCCGTCGCAATCTGTGCGATGCCTGGACGGCGGGGCGCATTCCCGGCAACGACGGCGCCAGTTTGAAGGGCCAGCGCAACCTGGACCCCAAAGCCGCGAAGGTGATGGCGGATTTGAAGCAGCTGCTGGTGCGCCAGGGTTTGATGCAGGCCTGATTTTCAAAGTCCGGTCGCGCCCACCACCATGCGCGCCAGGCTGCTCAGGTCGAAGACCGGCAAGCCGGTGCGGGCCTGCAAGGCGGCGGCAAAATGCGACAGGTCCGTGCATTCCAGCACCAAGGCGCCCACATGCGGGTGCTGGGCCAGCAGGGCGTCGATGACTTGATTCAGCTCGGCGGAGAACTGCTCCATGTCCAGCTCGTTGCGCTGGGCGGATAGGATAACCTCGCGAAACTGCGCTTGATCCTGCATCCCTGCAATGACGATAGGCTCGTCCGTGATGCCGACCCCCTCCAGATGGGCCCTTGTCAGCGCATGCTGGTCGGCGACCACAAGCCCCGCGGGCCGGCCGGCGCCCAGCATGCGGGACACCAGAGGCACCTGGATCAGGCTGGACATGAAGACCGGGATGGATACGGCTGCGGCGATTTCTTTTTGATACAGGGCCAGGAACCCGCAACTGCCGGTAATGGCCTTGACGCCTTCCTGCTCCAGCTCCCGGGCCGCATCCAGGAACGGAACAAGCAGGGCGGGGTCCCGTTCTTTGATCAGGCGAGCGACGGTGGCGCCTTTGACGGTCTTGTACAGGATGGGCAAGTCGAAGCTGGCTGCATGCTTGATGTGATTGGACGGTTTGGGAAAACGCGAGTCCAGCGAAATCACGCCCAGGGGGATGCCGTCGTAGTTGTATCCGCCGTTCAGAATCATGGCATGGTCCTTGTTGCAGAGAAAGAGGTGGGTCGGGCAGGAGAGTAGGGCGCGATTTCGGGCAGTTCGGCGCCTGCGCGCAAGCTTTCGCTGATCAGGCGGCCCGTGACCGAGGACAGGGTCAGGCCCAGATGGCCTTGGCGGTTTGCTGCATCAGAGCCTGTCGTGCGCCATTGGCCGGTGCAGTTTCCGACGCGAACTCCGCTGTGCCGGCGACACGTATGCCGTCCTGCATCGGTGTCAGGAAAGTGGCTTTGTCCAGCCAGACTACGGGGCGCCCCAGGGAAATGCCCGTGGCATCCAGCATCAGGTGATAGCCGCGTTCGCTGGCCAGCGGAATACGCACGCCCAAGGGGGCCGCCATGGCGGCGCTGGCCACGCCGGTGCAGATGACGATCTGGTCAAAGTGCAGATCCCGCCCGCTCGCGCTCAGCGTGCAGGATTGCGGGCCGGGTGACAAGCGGCCTACGTGGGCCTGGATGAACCTGCCACCGTTCTGGGCGAAGTGGGTTGCGTAGCGCCGACTCAAGGCCAGCGGATTGGCGGTGAAGCGGGTGTTCGGGTAATAGGCGCCGCCTGCATGAAAGTCTCCCAACGCCGGTTCCATCTCGGCCACTTCCTGACGATCGAGCATGGCAATGGCTGTGCCCAGTTCGGCTCGCAGCTTCAGGTGGCCTTCCCGGGCTTGCCGCACGCCGTCTTCAGTCGAGCACAAGGCCAGTGCGCCGGTGGCTTTCACCAGGTCGTTCGCCTGGGCCGCGTCGAGCAGGGCGGCGTCGTCCCGCGGCGCGGTGCGCTGCAGTTGCGCCATGGCCCGGCACCCGGCCAGAAACTGTTCCGGCCGGCAGGCCCGCACAAAGCGCAGACCGAATGGCAGCAGTCTGGGAAGGTAACTGGCCTGGATCGACAGCGGACCCCGGCGATCCAGGAGCTGGCCGGGCAACTGCTTGAGCTGCGCCATGCTGGCAAAGGGAACCCGTCCATGGTCGGCGAAGACTCCGGCATTACCGGAAGAGGTGCCTTCACCGGGCTCCTGGCGGTCGAGCAGAGTCACCCGGCAACCCGAACGCTGCAGCCACAGCGCAGTGGCCAAGCCCACGATGCCTGCGCCGACGACGCCTACATGCAGGGTGTCGGCCATGCTTATGCCCCGGCGCCAGAAGCAGGCCCCCGCATCTGTGCGGGAGCGGCGCGCCATGCGGTCACCTGCATTTCGACTTTGAGCGTCGGCCTGGCCAGGGCGGCCTGGACACAGGCGCGCGCCGGCGGATTGGCTCGATCGACCCAGGCGTCCCAGATACTGTTCATGCGCTGGAAGTCCTGGATATCTGCCAGCCAGATCGTCACCGCCAGCAGCTGCGACTTGCTGCTGTGCACTTGCGCCAACAGGGACTCGATCTGCGCCAGGATCTGCCGCGTCTGTCCTTCGATATCCTGGGCGGGGTCTTGCGCGACCTGGCCCGCCAGGTAGACGGTGGGGCCGCAGGCAACGATCTGGCTCATGCGTTGATTGGAGTGGTAGCGTTCAATATTCATGGTTCAAGGCGTAAAAAGGCACCCTCGGCCTGATGACAGGCCGGTTTTTGTGCGGTGGGCGAGGCTGCTGGGCTTACAGGACTTACTGTTTCATTTTTGCGGCGGCCTCTTTCATCAGCTCATAGGTTTCGCGTGTTTCCCGGATCCACGCCTCGCCGCTGCGAAAGTCCACGTTGGCGCCCATATTGGCGTAGGCCGCCTGGACATCGGGCTTGGCCATGGCTTTGGCGCTGGCGGCGATCAAAGTATCGATGACCTCCTTGGGAGTGCCTTTGGGCGCATAGATGCCAGACCAGCCTTCGAAGGAGCCTTTGATCCCGAAGTCGGCAAAAGTGGGTACGCCCGGGTATTCATCCATGGCCTGGTTCAGGACCAGCAGGCGCGCGCGCCCGGATTTCACGTGGGGGCCGAAGGCCGGGGGAAAGGAGACCGCTGAATCGATATGGCCGCCTATCAAGTCCACCATGGATTCCGCCGTCGTGTTGCCGTGCACGTACTTCACGGTATAGCCGGCCTGGTCGGCCACGATGCTGGCCAGCACGGTGCCCGAGGAGGCGGCGCCCCAGGACCCTTGGGTCAAGGTGCCGGACTTGGCGGCGGCGATGAATTCCTGGAAGGTCTTGTAGGGGCTGTCGGCGGGCACCAGAATGCCGAAGGGCACGGACGAGAGCTTGACCACGGGTTCGAAGCTGTCGATGTCATAGGGAGTCTTGCTGAAGTTGGGGGTGACTTGCACATTGCTCAGACCGGCATTCACCAGGGTGTAGCCGTCTTTCTTGCTGTTGGCCACGAAGGTGGTGCCGATGACGCCGCCGCCGGCCTTGTTGATCACCACCACCGGCTTGCCCAGCTCATGCTCCATGGCGTCGGCCCACAGCCGCGTGGTCAGATCCGAGTCGCCGCCCGCCCCCCAGGGCACGATGACATTGATGGGCTTGACGGGGTGGTCCGCGGCAGCGGCGGATGCCGTGAACAGCGTGGCGACGGCTGTGCTCAAGGCCAGTATGGAAATGCGCAGGTGTTTCATATTGTTGTCTCCAAGGGTTTGATATCGGGTCTTGTTCAGACCCTGTTCTGGTAAGGAGGGTCAGGCTCGGGCCTGTGTTTCCGCTTGGTTCAAGATGGCGGCCTTGAGGCGGGTCCTGCGCTGCAGGCGCAGCGCGGAATACACCGAGAACAGGCTCAAGGCCGTGAATATCCAGACCATGGGCGAGCGGGCCAGCATGTCGTATTCCGTGCCCACGATGGTCACCGCCTGATCCAGGTTCTGCTCCAGCAGCGGGGTCAGGATGAAGCCGATGATGAAGGCCGCCGTGCTCAGGCCCAGCCGGCGTATGCCGCAGCCCAGGATGGTGAATACGATCAGCAGCAAGATGTCGTACATCTCCTGGTTGACGGTGTAGGTGCCGAAGAAGGCGAAGACCGTGACGCACGGGAAGATGTAATAGCGGGGCACCGACGCCAGACGCGTCCAGAACTTGAAGCCGGCGCGCGCGATGATCAGCAGGAACAGATCGGTGATCAGGAAGCCGGCGAAGATGCCGTAGATGACGTCGGTGTGTTCATAGAAGATGGTGGGGCCGGGCGTGATGCCGTGGATCAGGAAGGCGCCCATCAACAGAGCTGTGACGTCGTCGCCGGGTATGCTCAGCGTCAGCATGGGGATCATACTGGAGCCGCACACGGCGTTGTTGGCGGATTCGGCCGCCGCCACGCCATGCAGAGAGCCCTTGCCGAACTCGTCGGGGTCCTTGGAAGAACGCTTGGCCTCCCCATAGGCCATGAAGGCGGCCGCGCTGGAGCCCAGGCCGGGCAGGGCGCCGATGAAGATTGGCCGAGGCCGTGGGAATCAGATCCAGGGGCGGCGCCCGGCGGCGCTTGACGGCCTCGATCACTTCCGGCATGACCAGCACGCCCATCAGCAAGGGCAGGAAGGTGAAGCCGCTCATCAATGCCGGAATGTCGAAGGTGAGGCGGGCGGCTCCCGTGACGGGCGACATGCCCACCATGGCGAACAGCATGCCCAGGCAGCAGGACAGCATGCCGCGGGCAATGGATTCGCCCGTCATGGAGCCGACGACGGTGAAGGCGAAGATCAGCAGGAATGCTTTTTCGATGGGGCCGGCCTTGCCGGCCCTGGCCAGGGCATGCCCATCCTGCGCCGTCAGGAAGGAGGCGGCAGCCCCCGGTGTGTTGATCAGGATGGCCGAAATGGACCCGCCATAGATGCCGGCCTTGTAGATCGCCAGCAGCATGGTGATGCCGATGACCGGATCGACGTAAAAAGTCAGCGGCAGGACGATGGCGATGGTCATGATGCCGGAAATCCCCGGAATGGCGCCGAAGAAAATCCCGATGCACACGCCCATGACGATGGCGGCGATGGGACCGGGCGCGAAGATCGTGCCCGGGCCCCCGATGAAGTTATGCAAGATGTCAGTCATGCGAGTCCCCTTCAGGACAGGGACCAGACCGGCAGGAAGACGCGCAGGAAAGCGCGGCTGCCGGAGTCGATCACCAGCGGCGTGATGATGGATACGGCCAGCATGGGCCACCATTTCCGGGCGCCCAGCAGCCGGCCGATCGCCAGCATGGCCACCGGGGTGGCGACCACGAAGCCCACCAGCGGCATGGCCAGCCAGTAGGCCAGCAGGATCGCCAGATAGAGGATCACGCCGATCGCATCCTGCGCGCCGGCCCAGGGGGAACTGGTCCTGCGGGTGGTTCGCAAGATGCCAAGCAGGGCGGGCAGGCCCATGCCAAGAGCGAAAATGATCATGAGCACCGCGACGATCCGCGGCAGGAACAGGGAGCCCAATTCGGTCTGCACGCCGCCCTCGACCAAGGCGTCGTTGCTGAGGATAAGGATGGAAATCAGGATGATGGTGCTGGAAAAGGCCATATCGACGCGGGGTTTATCCATGAAACCCCCTCGGCTTTTCTTGGTCATGTTTGTCTCCATGAGTTTTATTGGCGTGCCGCTGGACCGCCGTTTATCGGGTTCAACCCTATTTAGTCATAGCCGAAATAGTGGCTAAATCGTTTGATCAGCGCAAATCTTATTTATTTAGGACTTCATCAGTTTTATTGATGTTTTTGAGTCATGAACCTACGCCAGATGGAAGCGTTTCGTCTTGTGATGCTGGCCGGGTCGGTGTCCGATGCGGCCCAGCGTCTGTTCAAGACGCAGTCGGCGGTCAGCATGAATATTGCCGCTCTGGAGGAGCAGTTGGGCTTTCCGCTGTTCGAGCGCCGCAAGAAGCGCTTGTATCCCACGCCGGAAGCCAAGTACTTGTACACGGAGCTGGAGGCCATCGTAGGCCGCATGCAGGAGCTGACCGAAACCCTCAAGGACATCCGGAACAAGCAGCAGGGCGTTCTGCGTTGCATGCCCGGTCCTTCTTATGTGTTCATGCCGGACCTGGTCGCGGATTTTCTGGATGACTATCCCGGCGTGCAAGTGTCCCTGCAGACCCCGACCTCGGAAAGCATTCTGGAATGGACGGCCTCGGCGCAATATGACGTGGCCTTGGCCGAGATCGGCGGGCCGGACCCGTCCATCGAGGTGGAGCTGTTCGACATGGAGTGCGTATGCGCCGTGCCGGCCGGCCATCGCCTGGCGCGCGAACCCGTACTGACGCCGGCTCTGCTGGCGGACGAGCCCATGATCGCGCTGTATCCGGATCACAGCACGGCCCATGCCTTGAGCCAGGTGTTCGATGCCGCGCAGTGCCGCCTGAACGTGCGCGTGCGCACCCGATTCTTCATCCCCGCCTTGCGCTTCGTGGAGCGCGGGCAAGGCATCTGCCTGTTGGACCCGATCACGGTGGCCAGCTATGGCCGGCAAGGAGGCCAAGGCGTGGTCTTCAAACCCTTCAAGCCCGTGGTGCCGTTCCGGGTCGGATTGCTGCATCCCGCCCACCAGGCCAGGTCCCAGATCACCCAGGAATTCACGGAACGGCTAAGGGCCAGCCTGGCGGCGCTGCTGTCCGAGGTGTAGCGATAGGCATGGGCCCATAATGCAAGAAGCCAGCGCTAATTGAATCGCTTCGGGTCCTCTGGGCGTTCGCGTGGTTCTTCGATATCGTTCTGGCCGTCTTTCCTCTCTTCACTTTATTCTTGACGGCTTTATACTGCTAAAATAGCGCTAATTTCGTAGCTTTTTTGGGAGTCGATATGGACCTGATCTATGCCGATTACTCTATCAGCATGTCCGAATTCAAGAAGAATCCGGCACAAGTGCTGCGCACGGCGGGCGAGAAACCGGTTGCCGTACTGAATCACAATCGGCCGGCGTTCTACATGGTCACGCCACGCTTGTTCGAGGCGCTGGTAGAGGAAATGGCCAACCGCGAGTTAGCTGATCTGGTGCGGCAACGGTTGGCGTTGAAAGACACTGCCGTCGAGGTCGATTTTGAGCAGCTCTGAGCCCAAGGCGCCGAAATACCGGCTGAAGTTCTTGCCGCAGGCGCTGCAGGAATAGCAGCGGCTGGATGGCAGTGTGAAAACGGCGTTCAAGAAATTGCTTCGCAAACGACTGGACGTGCCCCATGTGCCAGGCTCCGCGTTGCATGGCGACCTGCGGGATTGTTATAAGATCAAGCTGCTGAAACAAGGGTATCGTCTGGTGTATCTCGTCGAGGATGATGTTCTCGTCGTCTTGGTGCTGGCCGTGGACAAACGGGAAGATATGGCGGCCTATCGCGCCGCTATCCAGCGACTGAGCGGCGATCCCGGTTGACGAAGACTGGGCCCGGCGTGCTCTTCAAACCCTTCAAGCCCGTGGTGCCGTTCCGGGTCGGATTGCTGCATCCCGCCCATCAGGCCAGGTCCCAGATCACCCAGGAATTCACGGAACGGCTAAGGGCCAGCCCGGCGGGGCTGCTGTCCGGTAATTGATCTGAAGGGCGCTGTTGCTGTCCGAGGTGTAGCGATAGATGGACCCATAATGCAAGAAGCCAGCCCGAGGGCTGGCTTGCGGCAAACTGTCTGCCCCCTGCGCAAGGCAAAGGGCAGTGCTACGCAGAAATTAACGCAGCAGCGACAGAACCGTTTGTGGAACCTGGTTGGCCTGGGCCAGAACCGAGGTGCCAGCCTGTTGCAGGATCTGAGCGCGGGTCATGTTGGACACTTCAACAGCGTAGTCAGCGTCTTCAATGCGCGAACGAGCGGCGGACAGGTTGGTCACGGTGTTGTTCAGGTTGGCGATCGTGGATTCGAAGCGGTTCTGAACGGCACCCAGCTCGGAGCGCAGGGAGTCGACTTGAGCCAGGGCCTTGTCCAGAGCGGCCAGAGGATCGGCGGTGCGCTCAGCGGTAGTAGCAGCATCAAGAGTCAGTTCATTCTGTGCATTCACATAAACCTGCGCACCAGAGCTGGTAGTTACATTACCGTTTGCGTGAGCATAATAGCTTTGGGTGCTTTCATATTCATCCTCGTTACCCAGGGTACCATCCTGTTGTACATAGACTGCAGCACCACCCGCATCAGTAACCGCGCCGCCAGCGGCAACCGTATAGCCACCTGCCGTAAAGCCGCCTGCGGCGCCAACGGTCGCCAATGCTTGAGCAGATACTTTGGCGCCGGTTACGTTAATAGTGCCAGCCGTAGTACCACCGTCCGTTGAGCCTACCAACGAAATTACAGTATCCCCTACTGTAATCTTAGTAGCTACTGCCGTAGTGGCATCGCTATGGTTATTAGCTAAGCCATCCAACGTTGCAACGGCAGGGTTGCCAGCATAGGTTTGGGTCAGGTTCCCTGTGGAGTCCAGGTACAGAGTTTCACCAGCGGCACCGGTAATTGTCCCGTCCTGTTTAATGATAACGTCTTGAGACTTACCATTAATCTCGACTTGCGCGGTAACGCTGTCACCTGCATTAGGAGTTAGATAGCCTTGCAGATTTGCAGCAGAAACACCTGTTGCATCAAAAGCGAACGAACCCTTACCGTCAGCGGTATACGTACCGCCAGTAGCAGCAACACCCAGACCGGTATTAGTGCCGGCGTAAGTAAGCGTCCCGCCCGAAGCCAACGTAGCAATCACGTCTGTCGCGGTGGCTGCAATGTTAGCCGTTGTCGTGGTTTTGGTGTAAGTGGTGCTGCCATCCGTGTTGGGGCTAGCTGCCGCTTTAAAACCAGCCAAGGTCAAGCTATCTGCTGTAGCAGCTTTATTTGCAATAGAACCCTTGCCGTCAACGTTAAAACCTTCCAGGCCAAGCGTTTGGGCCGTGATTGCTTTCAGGTTGATCTCGATGGTTTGGCCATCGTGTGCACCGACCTGAACGGTCAGCTTGTTGTCGCCAGCCAGCACTTTGACGCCGTTGAACTGGGTCTGACCGGAGACGCGATCGATTTCGCCCAGGCGCTGCTGGATTTCGTCCTGAATCGACTTCAGATCAGAAGGCGAATTGGAGCCGGTGGCGGCTTGCACGGACAGGTCACGGATGCGCTGCAGGTTGTTGTTGATTTCGTTCAGCGCGCCTTCGGTGGTCTGGGCGATGGAGATGCCGTCGTTGGCGTTGCGGGCGGCTTGCTTCAGGCCATTGATGTTGGACGTAAAGCGGTTGGCGATGGCTTGGCCGGCAGCGTCGTCCTTGGCGCTGTTGATGCGCAGGCCGGAGGACAGGCGCTCGATGGCCTGGCCCAGTGCGCCTTGAGACTTGGTCAGATTGCCCTGGGCAACCAGCGACAGGTAATTGGTATTGATAACAGACATGGTAACTCCCGATGTTGAGTAGAGCGGCGAAACGGTTTCGCCCTTTGCCCAGGAAAGCGTTGACGTTTTGCTGGGCCCCGGAGGGGTGATCGCGCATTCGACACGCTGCGTTCTTCCTGTTCACCAGCATTTACGGAGGAGGGGAAAGGAACTTTAGGGGACGAACCGAAAAATTCGAATTTTCTCAACCAAGGGGCAGAATGGCCCCGTTCGCGGAAATAATACGTTACGAGTCGTCCTCTGTAAGGCTTTAGCTGGTAGGAGGCGCGTCGTGGCGATCAGTTGGGCAAGGACGGGAAATGATCGAGACAATCCGCCAGGGACTGAAGGAAGATGGCTACACCGTCTCGATCTCCAAGCTGTGCCAGTGGTTCGGTATGCCCCGGCGCACGGTGTATTACAAACCCACTAAGGCCGCGCCAAAGGTCGATTCCAAGCTAGCAGAGCCCATCAAAGCGATGACCGAGGAGTTGCCATCCTTTGGGTATCGGACTGCGGCTTATTTGCTGAGAATGAACAAGAACACGGTGCAGCGGATCTTCCAGCTTAAAGGTGGGCAAGTGAAGAAGCGCGCCATCGGTTTCAGGCCCAGAATCCAAGCCTTGCCCTCGGTCGCCACTGCGCCAAACGAGCACTGGTCGAACGATCTGTGCCGCATCTGGGCTGGCCGTGACGGCTGGGCCACGCTGGCTCGGGTGATCGACTGCCCTACCCGCGAATTGCAGGGTTGGCACTTGTCCCGCAGCGGCAAAGCGACAACCGCCGCTAGCGCGTTGGAACGTGCTTTGGTCGCCCGATGCGGAACGTGGGGGCGTGTACCAGCGCCATCCTTGCTTCGGCCGGGCGCATGCCAGTCGCCTTATTGGCGACTGGATACGCTTTTATAACCACCGACGCCCACACCAGGCGTTGAATATCAAACCCCGGCTGAAGCCTTCGTATTAGCCGCCTGAACTGAGCAAATTTTGTCGGGTCGTTACCGAGGTGGATAGGGCGCTTCGGAGCAGGTCGGGAAAGAAAAAGAGCCGGTCGGGAGTTTGCTGGCGGCTTGACCTAGTTTTGTTTTAATTTGCTTGACTTAAATTGAAACTAGCCTTTAGTCCATTAAACCAAGAGCGCTCAATGAGGCCTTCGTGCTGCAGGCGGCCGACTACAATGCCAGGATGCACACCGATCTGTATAGTGGACCCCAAATTTGAGACGGGGGTTTAAGCTGTCGTCCGCGAAAGGATGGTAGCGAATGAGTGAAGGTAAAAAGCGCAGGGTGCACAGCGCCGAGTTTAAGGCCAAGGTGGGACTGGAA
>JAFACG010000032.1 GCA_023425645.1 Pseudomonadota bacterium | reverse complement strand
GGCGGGACACGCCCGGTTCGCCTGTGAAGTGAGCGGCGCGGTCACGCCGCCAGCAGCAGGAACCCGCCGAAGCGGCTCAGGGGCGGCTCAATGCCGCGCCTGAGCGCCGTAGGAATTTCCGGCCTTCAGGCCGGGGAGGATGTCAACCACAGCACTTCCGTGCCGCCGCCTTCTCCGGTGTCGAAAGCATGCTCGCGCCAGAAGGCCGGCTGCGCGGGCCGGGGCCGCCCGGGCCTCAGAGCCTGGCGGGCGTGTAGCCGGCTTCTTCGATGGCCTTCAGGGCCTGGTCGGCGTCCAGGCCTTCGACCGTGACGTGGTGCTTGTCCAGGTCCGTGTTGACGGTCGCCTGGGGGGCGATGGCGTGGATGGCTTCGGTGATGCTGCGCACGCAATGGCCGCAGCTCATGTCGGGTACGGAGAATGTCGACATTGTCTGACTCCTGTTGATGGAAACAATGCAGACAGCTTAAGCCTTGCCACGGGGGCAAGGTCAAGGCCCGCTCACAGCGAGGTGATCAGGCGCAGCAGTTCGGGCTGGCGATGGCAGCCGGTCTTTTTCATGATGGAGGCCAGGTGCTTGCGCGCCGTGTCGGGCGCCATGCCCAGCACCTGGGCGGCGTCCTTGACCGCCAGGCCGCTGGCCAGGCAATGGCATAGCTGCGCCTCCGTGGGCGTCAGGGAAAAGAACTCGGCGATCAGTTCGGCGCTGGGCAGGTGAAAGATATGGCGGCATTCGAGCCGTAGCTGCAGGATGCTCTGCAGGCCCTGGCTGTAGCGCGGTTCGGCCGGTCCTCCTATATACAGCCGGTAGGAGCGGCCCCAATTGTCGGGCAGGTGCAGTTGCCTGGGACGGCGGTCCTGCGCGCAATCCTGCAGCGCGGCCGCCAGGCGCCGGTCCCAGCGAGGATCCTGGTGGCGCAGTTGGTTGTCCGCCAATTGCAGGCCGCGGTCGTGGTCCAGTTCCTGGAACAGGTGGTGCACGTCGCTCATCAGCTCGCCGCGGCTGTTGACGATCATCCAGAGGTTGTGCCGGGGTCCCAGCAACTGCCCCAGATGGGAGAGTTCGGCCACATTGCGTTGCTGCTGTTCCCGCAGGGCCTGGGCGGCCAGGGCCATGAAAGCCTGTTCGGTGCGCAGCAGCTCGGTGCTGGGCTTGTACAGGCGGCTGCGCTGGAAGCTGATGGCGGTGATCCACTGTGTGTCGTTGGTCAGCACGCAGCCGTGGATCTCGCGGATGCGGCAGGGCAGCATGAAGTCGTTCCAGAAACTGCGGCTGATGTTGTCCTGCTTGTCCAGCTCCTGGCCGCCGGAAAAGCGCGTTCCGGCGGGCGAGCCCCAGTGGCGCAGGGCCATGGGGTCGCGGGTGTGGAAATGGCTGCCGTACAGTTGCAGGGTATGGTCGGGAATGTCGGCGGTTTCCGTATGCGCCAGGCCATGCGCGCTTTTGCTGTGCCACAGCATGGTGGCCGAATCGGCCCCCACCAGATGTTTGGCGGCCACCATGACTTCGTTCCATCCGGCCTGGCCCAGGCTCACGGCATGCAAGGCGTCGAATGCCGCGCCTTGAGGAGGCGATTGCAGTGTCAGCATGATCTATTTTCTGGACGTGATCAGTGAAGGCAAAGGCGGGCACGCTCCATTTTGCCTAAGCTAACGCATTGTGTCTGAATGTTGTGCAAACGCTTGCTGCGGACGGAACGGAGCCGTTGCGCCGGCCCCGCATGGTGCGTGGCTAGAACAGCCAGGGGGCCATCTGGCGCGCCAGACTGTCCTCGGGCTTGCCCAGCCACTGGATGCGGCTGCTGGTCAGGCCGGAGCCGGAGGTCTTGTTTTCCACGAAGGCGCCATATTTGATGGTCTGGTCCTGGGCGTCCAGCAATACCACGTAGCTTTCGCTGGGGCAATTGTGCGGCTTGCAGGCGCGAAAGAGCTGGTAGTTGCGTCCGTCCGCCGTGACGGCCTCGGCCGGCGAGGCGGTGCCGTACTGGTTCACCCAGCTGGCGCGCTTGGAGACGTCCCGCATCAGCGCGCGGTACTGGTCGGCGACCGGCTTGCTGGCGGCGGCCAGGTCGGACAGGTAGACGGGGTCGGCGGCCTGCGAGTTCGCCAGCAGGCCCGCGAACAGGGCGGCGCCGGCCAGCAGACGGCATAGCTTGTTTGATGTATGCATGAAAGCTCCTGAGGATGGGCGTTGGCCCAGTTTAGCAGCGCGGCGCCGCCCGTTCGCCGGGCGGCATCAAGGAAAACGTGCATAAACCCGTATTGCCGCAGTCGTTATAGTGCTTATCCGCCTGCCGCGTTGGCGCAGGGTTGCGCCAGTCGGTAAGGTAGCATCCGGCAGCTCGTTCT
Source organism: Pseudomonadota bacterium (assembly GCA_023425645.1). Classification (GTDB taxonomy): domain Bacteria; phylum Pseudomonadota; class Gammaproteobacteria; order Burkholderiales; family Burkholderiaceae_B; genus Alcaligenes. Next base: position 58,624 of record JAFACG010000032.1, on the reverse strand, counting down.
CTAGGTAAAAACCACAGCTTGTCATTGGAATTCGTTCACAACTAAACTATTTATAAATAAATAGTTGGTGTGGTTGGAACCTGGATCCGGTCTGTCACACACCCTGAATAACGACAGCCTTTAAGCGCTGTGGCGCGAGGAGATAGCATGAAACGTATCGTATTGTCGGTGGCTCTGGCCACGGCTTTTGGCGGTTCGCTGGCCCATGCCGACACCATCAAGGTGGGCATGGCCATGGATACGTCCGGCCCGTTTGCGGCCGTGGGGGGCGAGGTGCGCGATGGCTTCAATCTGGCCATCAAGATGCTGGACGGCAAGCTGGGCGGCCAGCCCGCCGAATTCATCCAGCAGGACATGGCCGGCAACCCCGACCAGGCCCGCCAGCTGGTGAATCGTTTCGTCCAGCGCGACAAGATCGACTTCTTCACCGGCCCGGTCGGCTCCAACGTGGCGCTGGCCGTGGCCCCGGCCCTGTTTTCGGCCAAGGTGCCCTACCTGACCAGCAACCCCGGCCCCAGCCAGCTGGCCGGCGCAGGCTGCAACGCCTACTTCTTCGGCGTGTCCTACCAGAACGACGCCTTTGACGAAGCCGCCGGCAAGGTGGCCGCCGACCGCGACTACGACAAGATGTTCATCATTGCGCCGGACTATCCGGCCGGCAAGGACCACCTGACCGGCTTCAAGCGCGGCTACGGCAAGGAAGTCAGCGACGAGATCTACACCAAGCTCGGCCAGATCGACTATGCCGCCGAACTGGCGCAGATCCGCGCCGCCAAGCCACAGGCCGTGTACTTCTTCCTGCCCGGCGCCATGGGCATCAACTTCATCAAGCAATTCGTGGCCGCCGGCCTGAACAAGGACATCGTGTTGCTGGGCCCCGCATTTTCGGGCGACGAGGACATCATTCCCGCCGTGGGCGAACCCATCCTGGGCATGTACAACACCGCCCAGTGGTCGCAGGACCTGGACGTGCCGGCCAACAAGACCTTCGTGGACGCTTTCCGCAAGGAATACAATGGCCGCTATCCTTCCGTGTACGCCGCCCAGGCCTATGACGTCATCCTGGCCATCGACGCCGCCGTCAAGCAGGTGGACGGCAACGTGAAGGACCGCGAAGCCGTGCTCAAGGCCCTGAAGGCCGCCGACTACGATTCCGTGCGCGGCAAGTTCACCTACGGCGCGAACAATTTCCCCATCCAGGCGTATTACCTGCGCAAGGTGGAGAAGGACGCCGACGGACGCCTTGTGAACCGCCTGGTCAGCAAGGTGTTCGACAATCACCAGGACGTCTACGTCAAAGACTGCAAACTCAAATAAGATTCAGGTGGTAGAAGCATGTCGCTCATTCTGATAACCGAGCAACTGCTGAATGGTTTGCAGTTCGGTTTGATGCTGTTCCTGATCGCCGCGGGCCTGACCCTGGTCTTCGGCATCATGGACATCATGAACCTGGCCCACGGCTCCCTCTATATGGCGGGAGCCTATGTGGCCGCGGAAACCATGCAGCGCACCGGCTCGTTCACTGCCGCCATCATCGTGGCGGTGGGCGTGACGGCCCTCGTGGGCATCGCCCTGGAAATCCTCATCATGCGCAAGCTGGTCACACGCGACCACCTGGCGCAGGTGCTGGGCAGTTACGCGGTCATCCTGATCGCCAACGACCTGGTCAAGATGATCTGGGGCCCTACGCCCGTGATGCTCAACATGCCGGCCCTGCTGGCCGGCCCCGTCGAGATCCTGCCCGATTTCCTCTATCCGGCCTTCCGCCTGATGATCATCGCGGTGGGATTGGTCATGGCCCTGGCGCTGTACGCCTTCGTGACCAAGACCCGCGCCGGCGTGCTGGTGCGGGCGGGGGCCTCGAACCGTCAGATGGCGACATTGATGGGGGTCAAGGTGCCGGTGCTGTTCCTGGGCGTGTTCACGCTCGGGGCGGCCCTGGCCGCCCTGGCCGGCGCCCTGCTGGGCCCCATCACCGCCGTGCAGATCGGCATGGGCGAGGAGATCCTCATCCTGGTGCTGGTGTGCATTGTGATCGGCGGCATCGGCTCGATCCGCGGCGCTTTCGTGGGCGCCTTGCTGGTGGGCATGGTGGACACGGCGGGCCGCGCCTTCCTGCCCATGCTGCTGCGCAATGTGTTTCCGGCCGACGTGGCCTCCAGCGTGGGGCCCACCCTGGCCGCCATCCTGATCTACGTGCTGATGGCCGGCGTCCTGGTCTTCCGTCCATCGGGCCTGTTCCCGGCGCGAGGTTGATGACATGAGTACTTCGCGTATTTTCACCGTCCTGGTGCTGGCGGCGCTGATCGCTTTCCCGCTGCTGGCGCCCCTGTACGGGCTCGAATTCTACATTTCCTTCGTGCGGCGCATCTTCATCTATGCGATGGCGGCCAGCGCCCTGAACCTGGTGCTGGGCTACGGCGGCCTGGTGGCCCTGGGCCATGCGGCATTCTTCGGCGCCGGCGCCTACACGGTGGGCATCCTGGCCACCGAAGGGGTGGACAGCGGCCTGATCGCCTGGCCCGCCGCCATGCTGGTCTCCGGCCTGCTGGCCTTCCTGACCGGCGCGGTGTCGCTGCGCACCCGCGGGGTGTATTTCATCATGATCACCCTGGCGTTCGCCCAGATGATCTATTACCTGTTCATCTCCCTGCGCCAGTATGGCGGCGAGGACGGGCTGAACATGTACAGCACCTCGCAGCTGCCCGGCGTGGACCTGAGCAACGACCTGGTCTTCTATTACCTGGTCCTGGCCGTGCTGGTCCTGGTGCTGTTCCTGTTCCAGCGGCTGGTCAACGCCCGCTTCGGGCAGGCCCTGATGGGCACCCGCGAGAACGAGAGCCGCATGCAGTCGCTGGGCTACCCCGTCTACCGCATCCGCCTGACCGCCTATACGATCAGCGGCGCGGTCATGGGCCTGGCCGGCGCGCTGCTGGCCAACCACAACCTGTTCGTCTCGCCCAGCCTCATGAACTGGACCCAGTCGGCAGACCTCATCATCATGGTGCTGGTCGGCGGCATAGGCCTGCTGTACGGCGGCGCGCTGGGCGCCTTCGTGATGCTGGTGCTGGAAGAGATCCTGCGCAACTGGACCGAGTACTGGCACATGCCGCTGGGCATCCTGTTGCTGGTGGTGGTGTTCTTCGCGCCCAAGGGCCTGGCCGGACTGGTGCGCATCCGTTCCGCCGCCGATCCCGCAACCACCGCCAAGCTGGCCAAGGAGCAGGCATGAGCACGATGACGATGGCGGCACCGGCCGCAACCCATGCCGCCTCCCTGGAGGCGCGCGGCCTGGTCAAGCGCTTCGGCGCCCTCAAGGCCACGGACGATGTGTCCCTGAGCCTGGTGCCCGGCGAGATCCATGGCCTGATCGGCCCCAACGGGGCGGGCAAGTCCACCCTGATCCACCTGCTGTCGGGCACGCTGACTCCCGACGAAGGACAGCTGCTGCTGGGCGGCCGCGACGTGACTTCGCTGTCGGGCAACCAGCGCGTGGCGGCGGGCCTGGCGCGGTCTTTCCAGATCACCAACATCTTCAAGAACTACACGGTGCTGGACAACCTGGTGCTGGCCCTGCAGGCCTGCAGCGGCAGCAGCTTCCGCTTCTGGCGCGCCCGCCACGACGAGACGCAGCTCTACGAGCAGGCCCGGGCGCTGGCGGCCGAATGCGCCATAGCCGCCGAGCTGCTGCATACCCAGGCGGGCGTGCTGCCGCACGGCGAGCAGCGCAAGGTGGAGTTCGCCCTGGCGCTGGCCAGCCGTCCGCAGGTCCTGCTGCTGGACGAACCCATGGCCGGCATGGGCCCCGACGAGACCCTGCGCCTGACCGAGCTGATCGAATCCATGCGCGGCAAGGCCACCATGCTATTGGTCGAACACGATATGGAGGCGGTATTCCGCCTGGCGGACCGGATTTCCGTGCTGGTGGCCGGTCACATCATCGCCACGGGCACGGCCGCCGAGATCCGCGACAACGAGGCCGTGCGTCAAGCCTATCTGGGCGACGATGACACGCCGGTAACACCAAGGTAGGACGTCATGCTGGAAACGACTCAATTACAAAGCGGCTACGGCTCCAGCCAGGTGCTGTTCGGCGTGGACCTGTCCATCAAGGCCGGGCAGGTCGTCACCGTGCTGGGCCGCAACGGCATGGGCAAGACCACGCTGTTGCGCACCATCTTGGGCCTGCTGCCGGTGCGCGGCGGGGACGTGAAGTTCGACGGCCAGTCCATTTCAGGATGGAACCCCGACCGCATCGCCCGCGCCGGGATCGCCATCGTGCCGGAAGGGCGGCAGTGCTTTCCCAATCTGACCGTGGCCGAGCACCTGACGGCGTTCGCCTGCAATCGCAATCCCAAGGCCAGCAAGGCCTGGACGCCGGAGCGGGTGTACGACTTCTTCCCGCGCCTGCGGGAGCGGGCTTCCAATATGGGCAATCAGCTCTCGGGCGGCGAGCAGCAGATGCTGGCCATCGGCCGGGCCCTGGTCACCAATCCCAAGCTGCTGATCCTGGACGAGGCCTCCGAGGGCCTGGCGCCCAAGATCCGCGAGGAGATCTGGAACTGCCTGGCCGTGCTGCGCGAGGAAGGGCAGACCATCCTGCTGATCGACAAGTACGTGGAGCGGCTGATGGCGCTGGCCGACCACCACATCATCCTGGAACGCGGCAAGCTGGTCTGGCAGGGCGATTCGGACGCCTTGGGGGCTGACCGGTCGCTCTGGACGCGCTATCTGGGCGTGTAGGGCAGCCGATACCCTTCCGCGCTGGCGCCTGGAACGCGCCGCAGGTCGACTACGATCTGCGGCGCGTTTTTCATGGTCGGCCAGGGCCGCCATTCCCGGCTTGTGAAAGTTCCCTACGGCGGGAACGGAATCATGTTTGTTTGCGGTGTATCAATATGTAATGTCCGACCTTTCCTTACGATGACCTTAAGGCCAGAAGGGTTATGGGTCCTGTCCGGATCCAACTGGCAGGAAGTTTTATCATCCCACAAGGAAGTCGTCATGAAAGTACGCCTGTTCGCTCTTTCTGTCCTGTCTGCCACACTGTTCGCCGGCGCTGCCGCGCACGCCGGCGCCTACGAGCCTGTTCAGGTCATCCCCGAGGCCAAGGTCACCGATCCCGCGCGCGTGGAACTGGGCAAGAAACTGTTCTTCGAACCTCGCCTGTCCCGCTCGGGCTTCATCTCCTGTAACACCTGCCATAACCTGAGCATGGGCGGCACGGACAATATCCGCACCTCCATCGGCGACCGCTGGCAGGAAGGCCCCATCAATTCGCCTACGGTGCTGAACTCCAGCCTGAACCTGGCGCAGTTCTGGGACGGGCGCGCCAGCGATCTCAAAGAGCAGGCCGGCGGCCCCATCGCCAATCCCAAGGAGATGGCCTTCACACATGAACTGGCGCTGGAATTCCTGAGCTCCATCCCCGAATACAAGGACGAGTTCAAGCAGGTGTTCGGCAAGGATCAGTTCGGCATCGAGGAAGTCACCCTGGCCATTGCCGCTTTCGAAGAAACCCTGGTCACGCCGGATTCGCGTTTCGACCTTTGGCTCAAGGGCGACAAGAAAGCCATCACCGACCAGGAACTGGCCGGTTATCAGCTCTTCAAGGCCAGCGGTTGCGTGGCCTGCCACAATGGTCCCAACCTGGGCGGCACGTCCTTCCAGAAGATGGGCGTGGTCGAACCCTACAAGACGGACAACCCTGCCGAAGGCCGCGCGGCTGTCACTGGCAAGGACGCCGACCGCTTCAACTTCAAGGTGCCTACGCTGCGCAACGTGGAACTGACCTATCCCTATTTCCACGACGGCGCGGTCAACACCCTGACCGAAGCCGTGGACATCATGGGACGTCTGCAGCTGGGCCGCAGCTTCAGCGAACAGGAGAACGCCCAGATCGTGGCTTTCCTGAAGACCTTGACCGGCAAGCAGCCTGAAATCGTCCTGCCCATCCTGCCGCCCTCGCGCGACAACACGCCGCGTCCGGTGCCTTTCGGTTCCTGATTCCTGACGGCTCGCGTCTGGAGCAACGGCCCGCCATGCGGGCCGTTGCTCATGGCGGACGAGATGCCCATGCCGGCATTGTTGATGCTCTGCGGAAACGGCTTAAAAATAGTACCATTTAGATACTATATACACGACGGGAATCATCATGAGTCGCATCGTCCTTTTCGAGAATATCCATCCCAGCGCCCGTGAAGTCTTCGAGGCCGCCGGATTCACCGACATTCAGACCCACAAGGGGGCCCTGTCGGGCCAGGAATTGCTGGATGCCGTGAAGGGCGCCCAGGTGGTGGGCATACGCTCCCGCACGCAGTTCGACAGCAGCGTGCTGGAACAGGCGGATCAGCTCAAGGTGCTGGGCTGCTTTTGCATAGGCACCAACCAGGTCGATCTGGGCGAGGCCGAGCGCCGCGGCGTACCGGTGTTCAACGCGCCGTTCTCCAACACGCGCTCGGTGGCTGAACTGGTGCTGGGCGAAGCCATTCTGCTGCTGCGCCGCATCCCTGAAAAAAACCTGCGCGTGCACCAGGGCTTCTGGGACAAGAGCGCGGAGGGCGCCTACGAGATCCGCGGCAAGACCCTGGGCGTGATCGGCTATGGCAATATCGGTTCGCAGGTCGGCACCCTGGCCGAGGCCCTGGGCATGCGCGTGCTCTATCACGACGTGGAATCCAAGCTGCCGCTGAGCAATGCGCGGGTCTATGGCAACCTGAAGCAGATGCTGGCCGAATCCGATGTGGTCACCCTGCACGTGCCGGGCGGCCAGTCCACGCAGAACATCATCAATGCGGACACATTGGCCGCCATGAAGCCCGGCGCCATCCTGATCAACGCCTCGCGGGGCACGGTGGTGGATATAGCCGCCCTGCACCAGGCGCTGGTGTCGGGCCATCTGGCCGGCGCCGCCCTGGACGTGTTTCCGGTGGAGCCCAAGAGCGTCGATGAGCCCCTCAAAAGCCCGCTCATCGGCATGCCCAACGTGATCCTCACGCCGCATATCGGCGGCAGCACCCAGGAGTCGCAGGAGAACATAGGCCGCGAGGTTGCCGAGAAACTGGTCAGCTTCCTGCGCAGCGGCGCGACCAAGGGCGCGGTGAATTTCCCGGAGGTGTCCTATCACGACATCCACGGCGCATGCCGCCTGCTTCATGTGCATCGCAACATTCCCGGCGCGATGGGAGGCCTGAACAACATTCTGGCCGGACACGGACTGAACATCAGCCGGCAGCAGCTGCAGACTCAAGGTGAGCTGGGCTATGCCTTGACCGATCTGGACCGCGTGCCGGACGAAGAGGTCCTGGAGGCTGTCCGGGCCCATACAGCCACATTGCGTTGCGAATTGATCGTGGCGCAGTGACAACCCCAAAGAAAACCGGGCGCAGGCCCGGTTTTCTTCATGGCGCCCCGGTGTGCGCCGGACGGCTGGCGGTGGGCCAGTGCACGGCTTGTTCCTGGCCGGGAACGGGCGGCAGAATGTCTTTCAGGGTATAGCCGTCCAGGTGGGACAGGAACCGGGCCAGGGCCTGGTTCAGGATGCCGCTCAGGCCGCAGCGCCCGCTGATCACGCAACGGCTGTCGCTGCCCAGGCACTCCACCACGGCCAGGTCGTTCTCGGTGTAGCGCACGAGCTGGCCCAGGTTCATGTCCTCGGGCGGGCGCGACAGGCGCATGCCGCCGTTCTTGCCGCGCTGGGTCTGGATCCAGCCGCCTTTGGCCAGCAGATGCGTGACTTTCATCAGGTGCGCTTCGGAGATCTGGTGGTACTGGGCGATTTCCGCGATGGTGCAGAGCCGGTCTTCGTGCTGGCCCAGGTACATGAGCAGGCGCAAGGCGTAATCGGTCAGGTTGGTCAGGCGCATGATCAGGGCAGCTGCAGGTCCGTGGAGACCTGGGTGGGGTGATGCTGGAACTGATACCCGAACCAGAAGCTGCGGGCGATGCGCTGGGCGTATTCCAGGGCGAGCTGCGCCATGGCCTGATTGTCCCGTTCCTCGCAGGTTTCCTTGAACAGGCGCAGCCATTGTTCGAAGTGGCTGGCCTGGATATGTGAAAGAGTCAGGTGCTTGCCCATGGGGTTGCCCTGGTAGCCGTCGGTCTTGAGCAGCAGGGACGACCAGAACTCCTCCATGACGCCCAGGTGCGTGTCCCAGTCCTTGATGCGTTCGGAAAAGATGGGGCCCAGTACCTCGTCCATGCGGATGCGGTCGTAGAAATCCCAGACCAGGTCATGGATTTCCTGGCGGGTGCAAAGAGTCGTTGTGGTCATGAAAGTCGCGGCTTGAAGATATATTTTCGATCCATCTTATGGGCTTTGGCGGCCGCGGTCAAGCAGCGCACTTAGAGGTCTGGGCGCGCAAGAAAATATCTCGATTCAACGCGAATTCAACGCTTGCTTCCGTACACTGGCTCCGTTTTCAGAGTAAAGCTGTGGTGTCGGGCGTTCCGCCTGGCGCCGTATGTCGATAAATAGGCGGAACCTGCGCTGTGCAGCGTTCTCCCGACAAAAAACAGATCGGCTGCAAGCCGAAATTGCGCTGGCAGTTCCTGCGGGGTACGATTACTTTTTGTTGGCTGAACGCTAATTTTGTTACAGAGCTGCGGCTTGAGGACGAATGACTATAACGAGACAGGCCCGGACGCTTTCCTGCGTCATTCCTGGGTTGAATGAAGCAGAGAACCTGCCGGCGCTGATGCCCGTGCTGGTCGCGCAACTGCGCGAGCTGGTACAGGATTTCGAGATCATTTTCGTTGATGACGGCAGCACCGATGCAACGCCTTTGGTGGTGGAGCATTTGCGCCAGACCTATCCTCAACTGGTCTACATCCAGCTGTCGCGCAACTTCGGCAAGGAAGCGGCGCTGACCGCCGGCCTGCAGGCCAGCCGCGGCCAGGTCGTGGTCTGCATGGACGCAGACCTGCAGCATCCGCCCGCCTTGATCCGGGACATGCTGGAGCGTTGGGCCTGCGGGGTGGAAATGGTCTATGCCGTGCGGGAAACCCGCGACGACGAAACCTGGATGAAGAGGGCCGGCACCAGCCTGTTCTACAAGCTCATGCGTACCTCCAGCGGGTTGCGCGTGCCGCGTGACGCGGGCGACTTTCGCCTGCTGGATCGCTGCGTGGTCGATGCCTTGCTGGCCCTGCCCGAGCGCAGCCGCTTCATGAAGGGGCTGTTCGCATGGGTCGGCTTTCCGTCCGAGCCCATTTATTACTCGCCCGCGGAACGCCTGCACGGCGTCAGCCGCTTTCGTCCCGGCAAGCTGCTGCGCTTCGCGGTGGACGGCCTGACCGCCTTCACCACCTGGCCCCTGCGTCTGCTGTCCCTGATGGGCGCGGTGCTGGCCATGCTGTCCTTTGGTTACGGCCTGTTCATCATCTTCAAGCATCTGCTGTATGGCGACGCGGTTCGAGGCTGGGCGACCCTGATCACCGTGGTGCTGTTTTTCGCCGGGGTGAACATGTTGTCGCTGGGCATCGTGGGCGAGTATGTGGCCCGTATTTTCGCCGAGGTCAAGAACAGACCCTTGTATCTGGTGCGCCGCCGCCAGGGCGAGGGGCTGGCGCAGTCCCAGGCCGACGATGCATCCTGAGCGGGGGCCGTCCGGCACCACATCGATATTCTGAATTCCCCTGGCAGCCGCAGCCGTGTCTGCCCAACATCATTAGCCTGACTCCGAACGATGAGTATCGATAACCCGCTTTCTGTTTCCACAGCAACGGCTCCGGTGGGGCGCGCACGCGGCCTCGTCCGCTGGCTGGCGCCGGCCGTGCAGCGCCTGGGCGCCATGTCCAGCGTCTCCGTCACGCTGCTGTCCCTGCTGTGGTTCACATTGACGCTGGGGGCGTACCCCCTGCTGATTCCGGACGAGGGCCGCTATGTAGGCGTGGCCTTGTCCATGCTGCAGTCGGGCGACTACCTGGTGCCGCGCCTGGACGGACTGCCATTTTTCCATAAGCCTCCCCTGCATTACTGGCTGACCGCCCTGAGCCTGAAGGTGGTCGGCGTCAATTTCGTGGGGGCCCGCCTGGTGCCGGCGCTCATGGCTGCGCTGCTGATCGGGGCCATGCATGCGTTCTGCCGACGGCACGCCAGCCGCCAGCATGCGGCCTGGACCGCCCTGATCCTGGTCAGCAGCCCGCTGCTGTTCGGCGCGTCGCATTATGCCAATCTGGACATGACCGTGGCGGCCTGGATCACCTGTTGCGTGCTGCTGGGTGCGCATACGGCCTTGCAGATGGAGCAGGGCCGTCCCTACCGCCTGTCCCTGATGGGGCTGTACGCCACGGCCGGCCTGGCCTTTCTGGCCAAGGGCCTGATCGGCATCCTGATCCCGGGCGGCATCCTGGTGTTCTGGCTGCTGGGCCGCCGCAAGCCCGGGATCCTGCTGCGCCTGTTTTCCCTACCCGGACTGGGCGTGCTCGCACTGGTGGCCACGCCCTGGATGTGGGCCATGCAGGCGCGCTATCCCGGATTCTTCGATTACTACATCGTCTATCAGCATTTCCAGCGCTTCCTGGAGACGGGCTTCAACAATCCCCAGCCTTTCTGGTTTTATTTCGCCTTGATGCCCGTCGCCACGCTGACCTGGACGCCGTTTCTGTTCCAGCGGCGGCGCGGCGCCCGCAGGCCGGACGACGGCCTGGGCCCGGTGCGCGGCCTGATGCTGTCGGCCTTGCTGACGGTAGTGGTGTTCTTTTCCATCCCGACTTCCAAGCTGGTGGGCTACGTCCTGCCCGCCATAGGGCCGTGGAGTTTCTTCCTGGCCGACGCGCTGGTGCGCCGGCGCGGCCAGGGCGGGGAGGCCGGCACAGACCGGCGGGCGGTCTGGAGCCTGGTGCTGGGCGTGCTGCTGTGCCTGGGCGCCGTGGCGGCGATGGTATTGCGTCCGCAAGTCAACAGCCGTGCTCTGGGCCATGTGCTGGCGGCGGAATACAAGCCGGGCGACCAGGTCGTCTTCGTGAACGACTACCGCTACGATCTGGGCTTCTACGTGCCGGGGTTGAAATCCGTCAGCGTCATGGGCGACTGGACCGATCCGGAGATCGCCCGCACGGACAGCTGGCGCAAGGAACTGGTGGAAGCGGCCCGCTTCGAGCCGCAGCGCGGCGCATCGACGTTGATCGACCGGAATGCGTTGCGCGAACGCTTGTGCCGGGACGGCAAGCAAGTCTCCTGGCTGATCGGCGCGCCTGACGCGGTACGTCACAGCCTCGTGCTGACCCATGCCCAGCGTTTATATGAAGATCATCGCATCGCCTTGTGGCGTTTCGACGAGGACGATCATGCCTTCATGTGCGGCGAAACGCCCAAAGACGGCCTGCCAGAAAGGTCAGCACAGCCAGCGCAATGAGGATCAGGCCCAGCAGGATGTCGTAGCGCAGGCCGCTGCATTTCAGCAGCGCGGCATAGCTGGCTTCGTTGACGGCGAAGCCGGCGGCCGACACCATAAAGAAGCGGCCCAGGGCGGGAAGCAGGCGGGCCTGTTGCTGGCGGAACGTCAGCCAGTAGTGGCCGCTGAACGAAACGAGGAAAGCCACCAGCCAGCCGAACAGGTTGGCCAGCAGAGCCGGCGTGCCCAGGGCTTGCACCACTGCGACTACAATGCCCCAGTGCGTGATGGCGGCCAGCGTGCCGACCAGGATGAACAGAATGATTTGACGGGACATGGCGAAGGTGGAGCGAACAGTGGCGAAGGACAGGCAGATCAGTATTTGCGCGGATGATTTCGGCATGGCGCCGGCCGTGGATGCGGCCGTGCTGGAACTGGCGCAGGCGCGGCGGCTGTCCGGCACATCCTGCCTGGTGGACGGCGCCAGCTTCAGGCAGAGCGCGCCGGCACTGCGTCAGACCCATCTGCAAAAAGGCCTGCACCTGAATTTTACCGAGTTCGGCTCCAGGCCGGGCGTGTATGCCGTGCCTCTCAAGCAGGTGATTCTGACCAGTCTGCTGCACAGACTGGACAGCGCCAGGGTCAAGGCGAGCATCGCGCGCCAGTGCGATGAGTTCGAGCAGGCGCTGGGCCAGGGGCCCGACTATATAGATGGGCATCAGCACGTGCATCAGCTGCCCGTGATCCGCGAGGCCTTGCTGGAGGAGATGGAACGCCGCTATGGCGGCCGCATGCCCTGGCTGCGCTACACCGGCGCGCAGCGCCTGGGGAGTGCCTTCAGCGTTGGCGAACGATTCAAGGCGCGAGTGATCGCCTCGCTGGGGGCCGATGCCTTGGCGAGCCTGGCCGCGGCCAAGGGCGTGACCCTCAATGCCGGCTTTACCGGCGTCTATGACTTCAAGGGCGGGCAGGCGCGCTACGCCCGCTTGATGCAGGCCTGGCTGGCGGCCATGCTGCATGGCGACAGCCTGATGTGCCATCCCGCCCTGGAGGCGCTTGCCGGCGATCCGCTGGGTGCGCAGCGCCTGGCCGAATACCAGGTCCTGTCAGGGCCGGACATGGCCCGGTGGCTGGACCAGTACAGCCTGCGTATCGCCTGAACGCGCGGTCAACTGTCGGCGCGCGGGTGGGTCTGGCTGCCTTCGCCCAGGGCGCGCTGCATGAAGACCACATCTATCCATTGCCGGAACTTGTAGCCCGTGGCGACCTGCGTGCCCGCATGGGTGAAGCCCAGAGAGCGGTGCAGGCCGATGGAGCCGCGGTTGTCGTGGCCCGCGATCACGGCGATCATCTGGCGCCACGGGCCTTTTTCGCATTCTTCGAGCAGGCGGGCCAGCAGGGCTTTGCCCAGGCCCTTGCCCACCTGTCCCTGGGCCAGGTAGATGGAGTCTTCCAGGGTGAAGCGATAGGCGACGCGCGGCCGGTACAGGCCCGCGTAGGCATAGCCCACGATCTGGCCGTCCAGCACGGCCACCGGCCAGGGCAGGCCCTGGCCGGTGATGTGCGTGAACCGGGTCTGCATTTCGGTCACGTCCGGAGGCGTTTCCTCGAAGGTGGCCGTGCTGTGCAGCACGTGGTAGGCGTAGATGGCCTGGACTGCGTCCATGTCCGCCAGCGTGGCGGAGCGTATCAGCAGGTCGGCGGGCGCGGCATCCTGATAAGGCGTAGAAGAAAAGGGGACTTGCGCAGTACCGGGGGTGGACATACTATTTTTCCTTTGAATGCACCTAGTTTATCCCGATTTCAGGAGTTCCTATGTCGCTTCCCTATCAATCGCTGACCGAGCAGTTTGCCGTGGCTCCTCAATTATCGGGCGACGATATGCAGGCCGTGGCCGACGCCGGTTTCAAGAGCGTGATCATCAACCGTCCCGACCTGGAGGGCGGCCCCGGCCAGCCTTTGTCCGCGGATGTCATGCAGGCCGCCCAGGCCGCCGGCCTGCAGGTGGAGTACCAGCCCGTGGTGGGCAGCGCCATCACCGCGGCCGACGTGGACCGTTTTGCCGAACTGCTGCAGGAATTGCCCAAGCCCATCCTGGCCTATTGCCGCACAGGCAACCGCTGCGCCACCCTGTTTCGCGCCGCAACCGAAACCTGATCTGGCTCAAGTCCAGGTCTGTTCCAGGCTTGTCTTGCGCGTGAGCGCGACGGTAAGCTGTCTGTATCCATTCAAAGGGGGTTATCGCCATGTTCAAGAAGATTCTCATTCCAACCGACGGTTCCGTCCTGTCGTCCCAGGCCGCCAACAAGGGCGTGACCTTCGCCCGGCAGATCGGCGCCGAAATCGTGGCCCTGCACGTGACCCAGCCTTTTGCCGCCACGGTCGGCTTTGACGGCATGGCCGCCGCCTATGCCATCACCGACGAAGACTACGACAAGACCGCCAAGGAGCAGTCCAAGAAGTACCTGCAGCAGATCCTGGACCGCGCCGAGACCGCCGGCGTGAAGGCCACCGGCAAGTCGGTGTCCAACTTCAATGTGGCCGACGGCATCGTGCAGGCCGCCGAGCAGGAAGGTTGCGATCTGATCTTCATCGGCAGCCACGGCCGCAGCGGCCTGTCGCGCCTGCTGCTGGGCAGCGTCACCATCAAGGTGCTGAACATCGCCAAGAACACCGTGCTGGTGTATCGCGTCAAGGAAAGCGACTGACCGCTTGCGGAACAGCCATGAAAAAAACCCGCCTTGGCGGGTTTTTTTCATGGCCGGTGATCGCGGGCTCAGTCGCCTGGATTCTCGGAACGCCGCCTGCGGGACCGGGAGCCCGGCTCCACGCCGATGCGGGCATCGCGTGCGAGCACCAGTTCCACCATGTGGGCGGCGACGGTTTCGAAGGCTGCGTCGCTTTCCGGAACGTACAGCCATTTTCCCAGAATGGGATGAGGCCGCAGGCCCGGCGTCTCCTGGATCAGCGCGGCATGGTGTTCGCGTGCGGTGCAGACCAGCAGTCCGTCCCAGGGTTCGTCCCGGTCGGCGACGGCCAGGCACAGGCGGCCGTTCACGTAGGCGGCATCGCAGCCGAACATCTTGCGCCGCAGGTAGTCGCCGTCCTGCTCCAGGGGATCGAATACCCACAGCAGGGAGTTCGGGCGGGCGGTGCGCCGGCGGACGGGGGCGGAGAAGGGGAAGTCGCGGCTGGGCATGACGGGCGGCCTTGCAGGTGCGGGGGCTGGGCCGCGGCCGGAAAAGTTCGGGCGCCGAGTGACGGCGCCCTCAGGCGCGCGGTTCCAGCCGCTGGCGGTGCTGCAGCACCGCCTCCAGAACGATGGGAGCCAGCTCTCCGGCCTGGCCCTTGCCGTCCGGGTGCTGTGCGATGAACTCCAGCAGGGCGCGGCGCATGCGCGGATCCCAGAACTTGCGGATGTGCTCGGCGATCTCGTTCAGGCCCTGCTGGCGGTCGCTCAGCGCTTCGAAGAACAGGCCGATGCGATTGGCCATGGGAATCAAGGGGGCAATATTCATGGTGTCGTGGTCGAGACGGGCTCGGAAGAATTCAGGTATTGGGGGTGGCTGTAAAGCGTGAAGGCGCGGTCGCGGGCAAAGGCGGCCAGCATCACGCCCAGCTCGTCGGCGATCTGCACGGCGTAGCGGGTGGGGGCCGAGACGGCCACCACGAAGGCGATGCCCATGGCGGCGGCTTTCTGCACCATCTCGAAGCTGGCGCGGCTGGAGATCAGCACCATGCCCTGGCGGGGATCCAGTCCCTGGCGCAGCAAGTGGCCCAGCAGCTTGTCCAGGGCGTTGTGGCGCCCCACGTCCTCGCGCACGGCCAGGATGTCGCCCTGCAGCGTGCACCACGCCGCCGCGTGGGTGGCGCCGGTCAGGCGGTGCAGGGGCTGGCTGTCGCGCAGCGCGTCCAGCGCGCGGAAGATGGCATCGGCCTGCGGCCTGCATTCCGGTTCGGGCAGGGCGGGCAGGCTGCGACGCACTTCGTCCAGGCTCTCCAGTCCGCACAGCCCGCAGCCGGTGCGCCCGGCCAGCTGGCGGCGGCGCGCCTTGAGCTGGTGCAGGCAGGCGCTGGCGATGTCGATCTGCAGCAGGCTGCCGCGCTCGTCCTCCAGCACGTCCACGCTGCGTATGTCCTCGGCGCCGCGGATGATGCCTTCGGTCATGGAAAAACCGTAGGCCAGGTCTTCCAGGTCCGTGGGGCTGCACAGCAAGGCGGCGTGGCTGATGCCGTTGTACTCCAGGGCCACGGCCTGCTCGCAGGCCAGGCTGTCGCTGTCGGCCAGCGGCGGCCCGCCGGCCTGGCCTGATACGGCGCGCGCCTGCCGCCAGACAGTGGCGGGTGCGCTGGCATCATGAAAATCCGCCTTGCTCACGCGGGCTCCTAGTCGTAACGGGCGTGCTCGTGGCCGCCCAGGGGAAGGGCGTCGGACGGCACCGCTTCGCCTTGCAGCAGGCGCTGCTGGATGTCATTGAAGCGGTTCCAGCGGTTCTGCCAATCGGATTCGGCGGTCACGCGCTGGATCTGCACGGCGGTGACCTTGTACTCCGGGCAGTTGGTGGCCCAGTCCGAATTGTCCGTCGTGACCACGTTGGCGCCCGACTCGGGAAAGTGGAAGGTAGTATAGACCACCCCCGGCTGCACCCGCTCCGTCACGGTGGCGCGCAGCACGGTCTCGCCCGCCCGGCTCTTGACGGACACCTTGTCGCCGCTGCGTATGCCGCGGTCCTCGGCATCGGCCGGGTGGATCTCCAGCAGGTCCTCGGAATGCCAGGCCACGTTCTCGGTGCGGCGCGTCTGGGCGCCCACGTTGTATTGGGACAGGATGCGGCCCGTGGTCAGCAGCAGCGGGAACTTGCGGCTGCTGCGCTCCTCGGTGGGCACATACTGCGTCAGCATGAAACGGCCCTTGCCGCGCACGAACTGATCTATGTGCATGGTGGGGGTGCCCTCGGGCGCCTGCTCGTTGCATGGCCATTGGACGCTGCCGCCCAGCTCGTCGATGCGGGCGTAGGACACGCCCGTGAAGGTCGGGGTCAGGCGTGCGATCTCGTCCATGATCTGGCCGGGGTGCTCGTAGTCCATGGGGTAGCCCAGCGCGCGGGACAGCGCGCAGGTGACTTCCCAGTCCGCCATGCCGGCCTTGGGCTTCATGACCTGGCGCACGCGCGAGATGCGGCGCTCGGCATTGGTGAAGGTGCCGTCCTTTTCCAGGAAGGAGGAGCCGGGCAGGAAGACGTGGGCGTACTTGGCGGTTTCGTTCAGGAACAGGTCCTGGACCACCACGCATTCCATGGCAGCCATGGCGGCGGCCACGTGCTGGGTGTTGGGGTCGGACTGGACGATGTCCTCGCCCTGGCAGTACAGGCCCTTGAAGCTGCCGCTCAGGGCCGCGTCGAACATATTGGGAATGCGCAGGCCGGGCTCGGACTGCAGGGGCACGCCCCAGGCCTGCTCGAACTGGTGGCGCACGGCGTCGTCGGAGACGTGCCGGTAGCCGGGGAATTCGTGCGGGAAGGAGCCCATGTCGCAGGAGCCCTGCACGTTGTTCTGGCCGCGCAGCGGATTGACGCCCACGCCTTCGCGGCCCACGTTGCCGGTGGCCATGGCCAGGTTGGCGATGGCCATGACGGTGGTGGAGCCCTGGCTGTGCTCGGTCACGCCCAGGCCGTAGTAGATGGAGCCGTTGCCGCCGGTGGCGTACAGGCGGGCCGCCCCGCGGATGTCCTGCGCGGGCACGCCGCAGATCTCGGCCATGGCTTCGGGGGAATTCTCGGGCTTGCTGACGAAGGCGCGCCATTCGGCGAAGGCGGCGGTGTCGCAGCGTTCGGCGACATAGGCTTCGTCGATCAGGTTTTCCGTGGCGATGACGTGCGCCATGGCGGTCAGCATGGCCGTGTTGGTGCCGGGGCGCAGGGGCAAGTGGTAGTCCGCCTGGATGTGGGGCGAACTGACCAGCTCGGTCTGGCGCGGGTCGATCACGATCAGGCGCGCGCCCTGACGCAGGCGGCGCTTCAGGCGCGAAGCGAAGACCGGGTGGGCCGCGCTGGGGTTGGCGCCGATCACGATGACCACGTCGGTATGCATGACCGAGTCGAAGGTCTGCGTGCCGGCCGATTCGCCCAGCGTCATCTTCAGGCCATAGCCGGTGGGGGAGTGGCAGACGCGCGCGCAGGTGTCCACATTGTTGGTGCCGAAGGCGGCGCGCACCAGCTTCTGCACCAGGTAGGTTTCTTCATTGGTGCAGCGCGAGGAGGTGATGCCGCCCACGGCGTCGCGGCCGTACTGGTCCTGGATGCGGCGGAATTCGGAGGCCGCGTGGTTGATGGCCTCTTCCCAGGAGACTTCCTGCCAGGGATCCGTGATGCTCTTGCGGATCATGGGGCTGAGGATGCGGTCCTGGTGGGTGGCGTAGCCCCAGGCGAAGCGGCCCTTGACGCAGGCGTGGCCGCGATTGGCCTTGCCATCCTTCCAGGGCGTCATGCGGATGACCTTGTCGCCTTTCATCTCGGCCTTGAAGCCGCAGCCCACGCCGCAGTAGGCGCAGGTGGTGATGACGGCGTGCTCGGGCTGGCCCAGTTCGATGACGGATTTCTCCATCAGCGAGGAGGTGGGACAGGATTGCACGCAGGCGCCGCAGGAGACGCAGTCGCTGGCCAGGAAGTCCTCGTTCTGGCCGGCGGCCACGCGGGCCTGGAAGCCGCGCTTGTCTATGGTCAGCGCGAAGGTGCCCTGGACTTCCTCGCAGGCGCGCACGCAGCGGTTGCAGACGATGCACTTGCTGGAGTCGTAGGCGAAATAGGGGTTTGAGGCGTCGGTGGCGTCGTCCAGGTGGTTGGCGCCGTCAAAGCCGTAGCGCACGCTGCGCAGGCCCACCACGCCGGCCATGTCCTGTAGTTCGCAGTTGCCGTTGGCCGGGCAGGTCAGGCAGTCCAGCGGGTGATCGGAGATGTACAGCTCCATCACGTTGCGGCGCAGCTTGTGCAGGGTGTCGTTCTCGGTGTGCACGACCATGCCTTCTTCCACGGGCGTGGTGCAGGATGCGGGATGGCCGCGGCGGCCTTCGATGTCCACCAGGCAAAGGCGGCAGGAACCGAAGGCTTCCAGCGTGTCGGTGGCGCACAGCTTGGGGATGTTGATGCCGGCCATGGCGGCGGCTCGCATGACCGAGGTTCCGGCAGGCACTTCGATCAGCTTGCCGTCGATGGTCAGGCTGACCATCTCGGTCTGCAGGGAGGCGGGGGTGCCGAGGTCGCGTTCGCGCACGGCGATGGTTTCTTTCATGGTGTTCTCCGTCTCACGCCTTGGCCAGGCGGCTCTCGTCGGTTTGCGGGGCCAGCCCGAAATCCTGGGGGAAATGCTCCAGGGCGGACAGGACGGGGTAGGGGGTCATGCCGCCCAGGGCGCACAGCGACCCCGAGAACATGGTGTCGCACAGGTCGCGCAGCAGTTCGACGTGGTTGTCCAGATCTTCACGGCGGCGGATCTTCTGGATGGTCTCCACGCCGCGCGTGGAGCCGATGCGACAGGGCGTGCACTTGCCGCAGGACTCGACGGCGCAGAATTCCATGGCGTACTGGGCCATGTGGGCCATGTCCACCGTGTCGTCGAAGGCCACCAGCCCGCCGTGGCCGACCATGGCGTTGATCTTCATGTAGGCCTCGTAGTCCAGGGGCACGTCCCACTGGTGCTCGGGCAGGTAGGCGCCCAGCGGGCCGCCCACCTGCACGGCGCGCAGCGGCCGGCCGCTGGCGCTGCCGCCGCCGTAGTCGTACAGCAGCTCGCGCAGGGTCACGCCGAAGGCTTTTTCCACCAGGCCGCCCTGTTTCAGGTTGCCTGTCAGCTGGAAGGCCAGGGTGCCGCGCGAGCGGCCCATGCCGTAGTTCTGGTAGTAGGCCGCGCCCTTGGCGAGGATGACGGGCACGGAGGCCAGCGACACCACATTGTTGATGACGGTGGGTTGGCCGAACAGGCCCTTGATGGCCGGCAGCGTCGGCTTGACGCGCACCACGCCGCGCTTGCCTTCCAGGCTGTCGAGCAGGGCGGTTTCTTCGCCGCAGATGTAGGCGCCGGCCGCCTTGCGCACTTCCAGGTCGAAGGCGCGGCCGCTGCCCTGGATGTCCTGTCCCAGCCAGCCCGCGGCGCGCGCCGCGACGATGGCCTCGTTCAGGACCTGCACGGCCAGCGGATATTCGGAACGCACGTAGATGTAGCCGTAGGTGGCGCCCACCGCCACGCCTGCGATGGCCATGCCTTCGATCAGGCACAGCGGATCGCCTTCCATCAGCATGCGGTCGGAGAAGGTGCCCGAGTCGCCCTCGTCGGCGTTGCAGACGATGTATTTCTGCTCGGCGGGCGTGCCCAGCACGGTCTTCCACTTGATGCCGGTGGGGAAGGCGGCGCCGCCCCGGCCGCGCAGGCCCGAATCGGTCACTTCCTGGACGATGGCGGCCGGCTCCATGGCCAGCGCCTTGCGCAGGCCCTCGAAGCCGCCGAAGGACTCATAGTCCGCCACGCTGACCGGGTCGACGACGCCCACGCGCGCGAAGGTCAGGCGCTCCTGATTCTTCAGGTAGGGGATTTCGTCGGTCAGGCCCAGGCGCAGGGCGTGCTCGCCGCCCTGCAGCAATCCGGCATCCAGCAGGCCGGGCAGGTCTTCGCACTGGACGGGGCCGTAGGCCACGCGTCCCTGCGGCGTTTGCACTTCCACCATGGGCTCCAGCCAGAGCAGGCCGCGCGAGCCGTTGCGCACGATGCGCACCTCCTGCCCGCGGCGCTTGGCTTCTTCGGCCAGCAGTGCGGCCAGCTGGTTGGCGCCCATGGCTACGGCGGCCGTGTCGCGGGGAATGTAGACGGTGATGGCGGTCATGGCGCTACCCCTTCGGCATTGAGCAGGGCGTCGAGTTTTTCGGGGGTGACGCGAGCATGCGGGACGCCGTCGAGCATGATGGCGGGCGACTGGGCGCACAGGCCCAGGCAGTACACCGGCTCCAGGGTGACCTGGCCGTCGGCGCTGTTTTCGTGGAAATCGCAGTTCAAGCGGCGGCGGGCATGCGCGGCCAGCTCCAGGCCGCCGCGCGACTGACAGGCCTCGGCCCGGCAGATCTCCAGGGTGCGGCAGGCGTGCGGCTGTTCGCGAAAGTGGGCGTAGAAAGAGATGACGCCATGGATTTCAGCGCGCGACAGCGCCAGATGCTCGGCCAGCACGGGCACGATGGATTCGGGCAGGTAGCCGAGCGCGTCCTGGATGGTGTGCAGAATGGGGAGCAGATTGCCGCGTTGGCCGGCGTGCTGCTGCAAGGCCTGCATGACGACGTCCAGGGGAGCCTGGCCGGAAGGTTCGAACTCCCGCGTGTGTGGGGGTAATTGCATGTCCATATGCGCGACGCCAGAGTCAGGCGCCTGCGCCTCCATGTTTTTTATGCACAGTTTTGCATATTATTGAATGTGTTCTCCTCTGTAATCTACAAAGGAAATCAATCAACTTCAATAAGAAATATTTCGCATATATAATGATTTGAACATGTTCCTGGAAACATAATACGAAAACACACGACCCTCGAGACCATGGCCAACCTCAAGTTCAAAGCCAGGCTGCGATCAGAATGGGTGCTGGAAAATTCAGGCGGCGCGGAGCTTCCCATGGGAGACGTGCTGCGCCTGCTGGGCGCCATTGAGAGCCTGGGGCACCTGTCCGGAGCCAGCAAGGCCTGCCAGTTTTCCTACCGCCACGCCTGGGGCCTGCTGCGCAATGCTGAAAAAGAATTCGACGCCGCCTTGCTGGAGACGTCGCGGCGCAAAGGCACCAAGCTGACCGAATTCGCCCAGCGCCTGCTGTGGGCCAACCGGCGCCTGGACGCGCGCCTGACGCCCACGCTGGAGAGCATGGCCTCCGAGCTGCAGGAAGAATTGGGCCGCCTGTACAGCCAGCAGCCCGCCCGCCTGCGGTTTCAGGCCAGCCATGGCTTTGCGATCGAAGGCCTGATGCGTCTGGCCAACGACATGGATGTGCTGCCGCTGGAGCTGCGCTACCGCACCGCCATCGAGGCGCTGGCCTCGCTGGAGCGCGGCGATTGCGACCTGGCGGGCTTTCAGGTGCCGGCCGGCCAGTTCGAGGGAGCCGCCCTGCGGCGCTACAGCGAATGGCTTTCGCCGCTGCGCCATCGCCTGATTTTCCTGGCCACGCGCAACACGGGCCTCTTCGTGGAGAAGGGCAATCCCAAGAACATCACCGGCATTGCGGATCTGGTCAGGCCGGACGTGCGCTTCGTGAACCGGCAGATCGGTTCGAGTACCCGCTTCCTGGCAACCCTGCTGCTGGGCCAGCTAGGGGTAAACACGAATGCGGTCCCGGGTTTCGAAACCACAGAATTGACGCACATGGCGGTCGCGGCGCACGTGGCCAGCGGCATGGCCGATACCGGCCTGGGCGTGGAGACGGCGGCCAGCCGCTGCGGACTGGATTTCATTGCGCTGGCGCAGGAGCGGTATTTCATCGCCGTGCAGCAGGACAAGCTGGACACCGCGCCCATGCAGCACCTGATGGATTTGATCACGGGCCCGGCCTATGGCAAGTTCATGCAGGAGCTGGTGGGCTACGATCCGGCGGGCATGGGGCGCATCCTGACTCTGGAGCAGGCCTTCGGCCAGCCGGCCGACCTGCTCTGGCGCTGATGCGGCGCCGTGTTACCTTACGAAAACACAGACCATGAGATGGGGCCGAACCCCGTCCTTGAATGACGAGAACACAATGAGCGATGACATAAGGGCTTCCCTCGGGGCAGCACCCGAACGCAGGCCGACGGTGCGCGCCGCCGGCACGTCCGGACAGCCCCTGGATACGCGGCACAGGCCCTTGCGCGACCTGCGCATCTCCCTGACCGACAAATGCAATTTCCGCTGCACCTACTGCATGCCGCGCGAGATCTTCGGTTCGGATTACGAATTCCTGCCGCATGCTTCGCTGCTCAGCTTCGAGGAAATCGAGCGTGTGGCCCGCCAGGCCGTGGCCCTGGGCGTGCGCAAGCTGCGCCTGACGGGTGGCGAGCCCTTGCTGCGGCGCGACATCGAAGTGCTGATCGCCATGCTGGCCAGGCTGCGCACGCCCGAAGGGCATCCCGTCGAGCTGACCTTGACCACCAACGGGACCTTGCTGGGCCGCAAGGCCCGGGCCTTGAAGGAAGCCGGCCTGCACCGGGTCACGGTCAGCCTGGACGCCCTGGACGACCAGCGCTTCACCCAGTTGAGCGACAGCAGCGTGTCGGTGGCCACCGTGCTGGACGGCATCGCCCAGGCGCACGCCGCGGGCCTGGCGCCGGTCAAGGTCAATATGGTGGTGCGCAAAGGCTTGAACGACGACCAGATCCTGCCCATGGTGGAGCATTTCAAGGGTTCGGGGCAGATCCTGCGCTTCATCGAATACATGGACGTGGGCACCAGCAACGGCTGGAACCTGGACGAGGTGGTGAGCGGCGCGGACATCGTGGCGCGCATCCACGAACGCTATCCGCTGGAGCCGGCCCAGGCGCAGTACAGGGGCGAGGTGGCCAGCCGCTGGCGCTTTGCGGACGGGTCGGGCGAGATCGGCGTGATCACCAGTGTTTCCCAGCCTTTCTGCGGCGACTGTTCGCGCATGCGCCTCTCGCCGGAAGGGCGGCTGTTCCTGTGCCTGTTCGCTTCCCAGGGCTATGATGTGCGCGCGCAGCTGCGGGCCGGTGCGACCGACGAGCAGTTGGCGGCCTACCTGCACGGCGTCTGGTCCGGGCGGCGGGACCGATATTCCGAGATCCGCGGCGAGCAGACCGTCGGCCGGCCGCGCATCGAGATGAGTTATATCGGCGGATGATAGCCGCGCATGACATCAGCGGAATCGTGCTGGCGGGCGGGCAGGCCCGACGGTTCGATCTGTCCGGTCGGGTCGACAAGGGGCTGCTGCCCTTGGCGGGGCAGCCGCTGGTGCAGCACGTGGTGCGGCGCCTGCGCCCGCAGGTCGGCTCCATCCTGATCAGCGCCAACCGCAATCCCGAACAGTACGCGCATTGGGGGCGTGTCGTGCCGGATGAGGCCGGGCTGGGTGGCTTCCTGGGCCCCTTGGCCGGACTGGCCAGCGCGCTGGAGCAGGTCGACACGCCATGGGCCCTGTCCTGTCCGGTGGACCTGCCTTTCCTGCCGGCGGACCTGGGCAGGCGGCTGGCACAGGCCGTGCAGGAGCACGGCGCACCCATGGCCTATGCGCAGGCCGAGCGCACGCATCCTTTGTGCCTGTTGCTGCGGGCCGACCAGGCGGCTTCCCTGAAGAAGTACCTGCTCAGCGGCGAGCGCCGCGTCATGGGCTGGCTGCACGCCGCCGGCGCCCTGGAGGTGGACTTCCGCGATGCGCCGGCGCCGTCGTTCTTCAACATCAATACGCCCCAGGACCTGGAGGCGGCGCATTCGGTTGATTTTGTCTTTTGATGTCGGCCGGGATTCATGGAAGTTCTTGTCGTCCAAGCGGGTGGGCTACGGCGTGTCGCAAGTTTTTGCGGGGATCCTTGATTGAGAGGCAATGTGATGTGGTCGAAGGCGGGAGAACCGTGGTTTTCTTGAGGGAAGCCTGTGCTGGCCGGCTTGGCTGGGGCCCTCGCCCGCGCTATGCGCGGGTCCCCTTGCCCAAGGACAGCGACAGGCGTGCCGTTAACTCGGACGGTGGCTTGTCCCCCGGACAAGCCACAAACGTCGTCCTCGAACAGAACGGCCCTTGCCTCCCGTCCCTGTCCTTGGCCTGCGGCGAGGTCCCTGACTCGCCCGCCGGCCAGCACAGGCTTCCCTCGAGAAAACAGCATCGCTTCGCTTCGACCAGGCGGCAATGCTCCGGATCAAAGGCGATATTTTGGATACTGCGATTGTGCGGTTCGGGCCACGTGGTCGATACGGTGGTCATTGTGAGCCGTTCAAGGTCCCCGTCAGGCAGGGCTGGCTGCTTGCCAGTGCTGCGCACCGGTCCCCTTGTCGAGGAATCGCTCCGGGCGCGCCCTGCCTGACGGGGACCTTGAACGGCGCCCTCACAAAGACTCACTCTGCTATCGAGCAACTGATTAGTGTTGCGGAATTCTGGAGTGGGCCAAAAAAATGCCAGTCAGCGCTGGGCTGACCGGCATCGTTACGGCGGAACGGCCCTCAAGAATTCAGGGCATCAGGCC
This sequence comes from Pseudomonadota bacterium, assembly GCA_023425645.1. Taxonomy (GTDB): domain Bacteria; phylum Pseudomonadota; class Gammaproteobacteria; order Burkholderiales; family Burkholderiaceae_B; genus Alcaligenes. The sequence continues at coordinate 34,107 of JAFACG010000032.1, read as the reverse complement.
TGCCACTGGCTGTATTCGTAGATGCGGACCACGTCGCCGGACGCGACGTGGGCATCGGCGGGGATGCGCGCCAGGGCCTGGGCCCAGGGCAGGGAGCTGATCACGCCCGAGCCCTGGTTGCCGAAGGGGCGGACCAGCAGCCGGCCCTGCTCGTCGCTGTCCAGCTGCACGCGGATGAATTCCTCGCGGTCGCCCTGGAAGTGGCGCTCGCCCTGCAGCACGCCGTAACGTATCGCGGGCAGCGTTTCGCGGCGGCCCTGCAGGCGACGCACCAGGGGGGAGACCATCAGGGCGAAGACGGCGTAGGACGAGACGGGATTGCCGGGTAGGCAGACCAGCGGCTTGTCCTGCACATAGGCCAGGGCCAGGGGCTTGCCCGGCTTCATGCGCACTTTCCAAAGGTCCAGCTGGCCGCCGATGGACTCGATGGCGGGCTTGACCAGGTCTTTCTCGCCCACGGACACGCCGCCCACGGTCAGGACCAGGTCGCACTCGGCCAGCAGGGACTGCAGGGCGTCGCGGATGGCCTCCAGCGTGTCGGCGGCGTGGACGGCGCGCACCGCGGCCACGCCCAGGGCCAGCAGCTGGGCCTGCAGCATGGGGGCGTTGGAGTTGTAGATCTGGCCGGGGCGCAGCGGCTGGCCGGCGGGCGTCAGCTCGTCGCCCGTGGTCAGGATGCCCACGGTCAGTCCCGGATAGACGGACAGGGCGGCGTGGCCCTGGGCCGCCAGCTGCGCGATGTGGGCCGCGGTCAGGCGCGTGCCGGACTGGATCAGGACTTCGCCGCGGCGCATGTCCTCGCCGCGGCGGCGGATGTTGGCGCCGACCTCGGGGGCTTCCAGGATGCGCACGCCGTGTTCGTCTTCCTGGCAGTTCTCCTGGATGATCACGGTGTCCGCGCCGGGCGGCAGCAGGCTGCCGGTGAAGATGCGGATGGCCATGCCTTCCTTCAGCGTCTCGGGAACCTCGCCGGCATAGCAGCGCTGCTGGATGGGCAGCACGCGGCCGTCCGCGACGTCGGCCAGGCGCACGGCATAGCCGTCCATGGCGCTGTTGTCGGCCGGCGGCATGTCCAGTTGGGCCTGGATGTCCTGGGCCAGGATGCGGCCCAGGGCGGCGCCCAGTTCGCAGGTTTCGGTCCGTTCGGGAAGCCGGCCCGCCTGGGCCAGGCGCTGCTGGGCTACGTCAAATTCGATCATCGTTGTACAGGAGTCCGTGGAAACAGGGCCTCAGCGCAGGTATTGCGAGGCGAAGTTGCAGGGGCGGTGCCGGCTGTCCAGTTGCTGGCGCAGAATGCCTTCCCAGGCCAGCTTGCAGGCGCCGGGCGAGCCGGGCAGGCAAAAGAGCAGGGTTTCGTTGGCGGTGCCGGCCAGGGCGTCCGACTGCAGCGCCGAGGAGCCGATCTCCTGGTAGGACAGGAAGCGGAATTGTTCGCCGAAGCCGGTGACCACCTGGTCCAGCAACGGGGTGACGGCGGCGATGGCGGACTTTTGGTGGCTGAAGCCGGTGCCGCCGTTGCACAGGATGAGCTGGATGGCCGGATCGGCGATCCACTGGCTGAGCACGGCGCGGATGGCGTACATATTGTCGCGGCTGATGGCCCGCTGCACGCAGCGGTGTCCGCTTTCCTGCAGGCTGGCGGCCAGGTAGTCGCCCGAGGCGTCGTCCCCGGGCCCGCGCTTGTCCGAGATGGTCAGCACGGCGGCGGCCAGACTGACCGGGGGCAGGTCGGGTTTGGCTTTAGACATGTTTGGCGGTGTCGGAAGGAGAGTTCCAGGAGTCGGTCTTCTGCGCGTCGCTGTCGCGCTGCTGGACCCAGAAGCGCTGGCCGTCGGCCAGGGTTTCGCGCTTCCAGAAGGGAGCCCGGGTCTTGAGCACGTCCATGATGAACTCGCAGGCCCGGAAGGCGTCGCCGCGATGGGGGCTGGTCACGCCCACGTAGACGATCTGGTCCGTCAGGGAAAGCTCGCCCACGCGGTGCACGACGAGGGTGTCCAGGATGGGCCAGCGCGCCCGCGCCTGGGCGCACACGTCCTCGATCTCGCGCTCGCACATGCCCGGATAGTGCTCCAGGAACAGGGAGCGGGTCGGGGTGCCGTCGGCCTGGTCGCGCACATAGCCCACGAAGGTGACCATGGCGCCGGCCTTGCCGCCTGCCGTGCGGCGCAGCTGCTCGTTCAGCGCGGCGACGTCGAAGTCCTGGGTCTGCACGATGACCATGTCAGCCTCCGGTGACGGGTTCGAAGACCGCCACTTCGTCGCCGGCGCGCACGGGGTCGTCCGGGCGGGCGTGGAACTGGTTGACGGCCACCTTCAGCCGGCCGGCCATGTCCTGCAGGTCCGGGTGGCGTTGCAGCAGCGCGTCCAGCCATTGCTGGACGGTGCCCTCCTGCGGCCAGTCCCAGCTTTCCTGGCGCACGCCGGTGCGCTCGGCCACCTGGGCGAAGTACAGAACGCGCAAAGTCGATGGGGTAGTCATGAAAGTCTCCGTGGGCGCCTGTCAGGCCGGGGCCGTCCAGGTGCCGCTCTTGCCGCCGGTCTTCTCCAGCAGGCGTGTCTGTTCGATGATGATGCCCTTGTCGGCAGCCTTGCACATGTCGTAGATGGTCAGCGCGGCCACGCTGCAGGCCGTCATGGCTTCCATTTCCACGCCCGTGGTGTAGCGCGTGCGGCAGGTCGCCAGCACGGCGATGGTGCCCGCGGCCGCGTCGCTTTCGAAATCTATGCCCACGAAATCCAGCGGCAGGCTGTGGCACATGGGGATCAGGTCGGCGCAGCGCTTGGCGGCCAGCACGCCGGCCACGCGGGCGGTGTTCAGCACTTCGCCCTTGGCGTTGCGGCTGGCCGACAGCAGTTCGAAGGCGGCCGGGCTCAGGCGCACCACGCTGCGCGCGGTGGCCGAGCGGGCGGTGGCGGTCTTGTCGCTGACATCCACCATGCGGACCTTGCCGTCGTCGTCCAGGTGGGAGAGGTGCAGTGCGGCAGCGGCCGGCTTGGGTGTGTTGCTCATCATTCCTCCGGGAGCCGACCGGGCGGGCGCCCGCGCGGCTCCATTGCTTTATGTTTTCATTATATACATCGGGGCGGGCGCCGCCGCCTCATGCCCCTGCCGGGCCGCGGTCTTCGCGCAGCCGGGCCGGATCCAGGACGCGTGCCAGCTCCAGCAGGGTGCGGGCCTGCATTTTCTCCAGGGCGCGGGCCCGGTGCACTTCCACCGTGCGCATGGTGATGTTCAGCTCCTCGGCGATCTGCTTGTTCAGGCGGCCTTCCAGGGCCAGGCCCAGCACCTCCCGTTCGCGCTGGGACAGCGTCTCCAGCCGCCGCTCCAGGGCGTCCTCGCTGGCGCGCTCGGCCTGGCTGGCCTGATAGCTGCGCAATACCTCCAGCACGCGGTCCACCAGGTCGTTGTCGTTGAAGGGTTTCTCGATGAAGTCGGCCGCGCCCTGCTTGAGTGCATTGACGGCCAGCGGCAGGTCGCCGTGGCCCGTCAGGAAGATGACGGGCAGGTCCGAATGCATCTGGCGCAGCCGCTCGAACACTTCCAGGCCCGAGATTCCGCCCATGCGTATGTCCAGCAGGATGCAGCCTTGGGTTTCGGGGGTGATGGCCTGCAGGAAGGCTTCGCCGCTGCTCCAGGTCCGGGTGTCCACCCGGCGGGTGGCGAACAGCCAGGAGAGGGCGTCGCGGATGGCGTCGTCGTCATCCACGATATGGACCAGCGGGGAGGATAGGGGCTCAGTCATGTTCGATCAGGGGCAGGGAGAACAGGAAGGTGGCGCCGTAGGGGGCCTCGTTCTCGAACCAGAGTTTGCCATGGTGCAGCTCGATGATGGAGCGGCAAATGTTCAATCCTATCCCCAGTCCGTCGTTTTTAGTAGTGGTGAAGGCCTGGAACACCTCGGCCATGATGGCCGCAGCGACCCCCGGACCCTGGTCGGCCACCATGGCCAGGACCATGCCGTCGCGCTCCTGCAGCGAGACTTCCAGCAGGCGGCGCTCGGGCGGCAGGCCGGACATGGCCTCGGCGGCGTTGCGCACCAGGTTGAAGATGACCTGCTCCAGCAGCACCTTGTCGCCCAGCACCGGCAGGCATGCCGGATGCGCGGGCAGGCGCAGCTGGATGTCGTGGCGGCGCAGGTCCGCGCGCGCCAGCGCGAGCGCCCCCTGCAGGGCCTCGACCAGGTTCAGGCGGGTCAGCTGCGGGTCGCGCTTGCGCACGAAGTCATGGATGCGGTGGATGATCAGGCCGGCCCGGCGAGTCTGCTCGGCCAGGCTCTCCATGCTGCGGGTCAGCAGGGCCGGGTCGGGCTGGCCGGCGCGCAGCAGGTTCAGCGCGCCGGCCGCATAGCTGGCGATGGCCGACAGGGGCTGGTTCAGTTCGTGCGCCAGGGTGGACGCCATCTCCCCCATGGTGATGAGCTTGGCCGTGTGGTGCAGCTGCTCGGACTGCGAGCTGGCCAGCGCCTCGGCCTGCTTGCGCGAGCTGATGTCGATGATGGAGCCGATCCAGCCGACCTGTTCGCCCTGGGCGTCGATCAGCGGCGATTCGAACACCTGCACGTCCAGGCGCGAGCCGTCCGCGTGCTGGAAGCGGGTCTCGAAGACCTGCACCGAGGGCGCGCGCCTGAGGCGGTCGCGCCTCTCCAGGGTCTCGTCCATCATTTCCGGCACCCACCAGGGCATGGGAGGGGACAGGCCGATGATGTCGCGGCTCTCCAGGCCCACCAGCCGGCAGAAGGCCGGATTGACGTACAGGATGCGGCCGTCCAGATCGCGCGCGCGCATGCCGGTGACCATGGAGTTCTCGATGGCGCTGCGAAAGGCCTGCTCCTGCATCAGCGCGTTCTCGGCGTCACGCCGCTTGCGGGCGTAGTGGTGCTGGATGATGAGGTTGACCACGGCCAGTAAGGCCAGGCCGGCGATCACGGTCAGCAGCAGCGTGAAGGTGGGAATGCTTTTCTGCTGATAGGGAGTGATGATCATGCGCAGCCCGTGCAGCGGCGGGTCCACGGACATGGCGTGACGCAGCGCGTCCCGGGCCGGCTCGCCCTTGGAGCGCATGGCCAGCACCGTATCGTTGCTGTCCACCAGCATGACGTGGTAGTGCTCGGCAATCCACCAGGGCACGTTTTCCGTCAGGATCTTGTGCAGTGAAAAAGTGGCGCGCAGGGTGCCCGCGATCTCGTCTTTCTCGTAGATGGGCACGACCAGGTCCAGCACGGCCTCCTTGTGCTCGCTGGACTCGTACGCCGGCAGCCAGGTGGCGCTGCGCGGCGTGGACACGTGGGCGGCGATGCGCGTGTCCGCGCCGGGCGGGCGCACCAGCAAGGTGGTGCCGAAGCGGTCCTGGACCACCACCTTGAGCAGGTCGGAATGAATGGTCTTGAAATGCTGCAGCTGGGTCAGGGCGTCGCGCGTGTCGCCGGGATGGTCCGGCAGGCTCAGGTCGTCCGCGATGCGGGTCAGGTTGTTTTCGTGCGAGCGCAGCTGGAAGGACAGCGACTGTTCGACCCACAGGGCATTGCGGATCAGCTCGTCCGATTGTTCGTCGCGCCGCTCCGAACTGACCGCCCAGGCGAACACGCCCATCAGCAGGACGATGACCACGATGGCCAGGATGGGCACGTAGGGGCTGAGCGGATGAGGCGCCAGGGCCAGGGAGGCGGCGGGGCCGTCGGGACGGGGCGGTCGGGCAAGGCGCTTCATGACAAAAGGTTTCGGATTTCCACAATAGATAAAATCACACTGCTTTTTTAAGCTACACGCTTTTACGCATATCAATCAATAAAGTGTGTCGGTTCTGCTCCGACCGGAGGCAATCATGAAAAAGACGCTCATGGCCACCCTGGTGGCTTCCGTATTCCTGTCCGCTCCCGCCATGGCCACCCCCCTGATCATCAAGTTCAGCCACGTGGTCTCGCCGGACACGCCCAAGGGCAAGGGCGCCACGCGCTTCAAGGAGCTGGCGGAAAAGTACACGGAAGGCAAGGTCGTGGTGGAGGTCTATCCGAACTCGCAGCTGTACAAGGACAAGGAGGAGCTGGAAGCCCTGCAACTGGGCGCGGTGCACATGCTGGCGCCGTCGCTGGCCAAGTTCGGCCCCCTGGGCGTGCGGGAATTCGAGGTGTTCGACCTGCCCTTCATCTTCAAGGACCGCACGGACCTGCGCAAGGTCACCGAAGGCCCGGTCGGCCGCCAGCTGCTGGACAAGCTGGAGTCCAAGGGCATCAAGGGCCTGGCCTACTGGGACAACGGTTTCAAGGTCATGAGCGCCAATTCCCCCCTGCACACGCCGGACGACTTCCTGGGCCTGAAGATGCGCATCCAGTCCTCCAAGGTGCTGGAGGCCCAGTTCAAGGCGCTGGACGCCGTGCCCCAGGTGATGGCGTTTTCCGAGGTCTACCAGGCTCTGCAGACCGGCGTGGTGGACGGCACCGAGAATCCGCCTTCCAACATGTACACCCAGAAGATGCACGAAGTGCAGAAGCACGCCACCATGTCCAATCATGGCTACCTGGGCTATGCGGTCATCGTGAACAAGAAATTCTGGGAAGGCCTGCCTGAGGACGTGCGCCAGCCGCTGGAGAAGGCCATGACCGAAGCCACCCAGTACGCCAATGACATCGCCGAGCAGGAAAACCTGGAGTCGCTGCAGGCCATGAAGGATTCGGGCAAGACCCAGTTCTATGAGCTGAGCGATGCCGAGCGCCAGGAGTGGATCAAGCAGCTGCGTCCCGTGCACAAGGAAATGGCTTCCCGCATCGGCCAGGACGTGATCGACTCGTTCTACAAAGCCATGGAGTAAGGCGCGCGCCGCTGCGGCGGCCGCGTCCCGCGGGCCTGTTCCAGGCCCGCTTTTTCCCTTTCGTTCCCGCTATGGGCGAGTGCCTGCCGCGTGCCGGGCAGTCCGCCTGCAGCCTGGAGATATCATGTTCTTACGATTACTGGATCGTTTCGAGGAAGCCTTCATCTCGCTTCTGATGGTGGCGGCGGTCCTGCTCATTTTTGTGGCGGTCTGCCAGCGCTATTCGGTCAGCCTGCTGGCCGACCTGGTGTCCTGGTCGCGCGCCAACGGCCATGAGGCCCTGATGGGCATGGCGCGCTCCGCCTACCGCAGCGTGGTGGGCGTCAACCTGCTCTGGGCCCAGGAGCTGTGCATCTACCTGTTCGTCTGGATGGCCAAGTTCGGCGCCGCCTACGGCGTGCGCGTGGGCATCCACGTGGGCGTGGACGTGCTGGTCAATGCCGTGGGGCCGCGCTGGCGCCACCTGCTGGTGGTGATCTCCCTGTTCGCCGGCGCGCTGTTCACGGCCATCGTGGCCTGGATCGGCGGCAAGTTCGTCTATGGCATCGCCCAGACCGCGCAGGTGTCCGCCGACCTGGAAGTGCCTGTCTGGATCGTCTACCTGGCGGTGCCCGCCGGTTCCCTGCTGATGTGCTTCCGCTTCCTGCAGGCGCTGGTGCGCTTCGTGCAGACAGGCGAGCTCGTCCACCACCAGCCCGCCGCCGACCTGGTCGCCGAGACCGAGCAAGGCCTGGCTGAAAACCAAGGAGCGCGCGCATGACCGCCCTGATCATTTTCGCCCTGCTGGCGGTCCTGCTGCTGACCGGCATGCCCGTGTCCATCGCGCTGGGCCTGACGGTGATGGGCTTTCTGTTCACCATGACCGAAGTGCCCATGGACAGCATCGCGCTCAAGCTGTTCACCGGCATCGAGAAATTCGAGATCATGGCGATCCCGTTCTTCATCCTGGCCGGGGGCTTCCTGACGCATGGCGGCGTGGCCCAGCGCATGATCCGCTTTGCCTCCTCCATGGTCGGCCACCTGCCCGGCGGCATGGGGCTGGCGGCCGTGCTGGCCTGCGCGCTGTTCGCCTCCATCAGCGGTTCCTCGCCCGCCACCGTGGCGGCCATCGGCTCCATCATGATTCCGGCCATGGTCAAGCAGGGCTATCCGGCCCAGTTCGGCACCGGCATCGTGTCCACGTCCGGCGGCCTGGGCATTCTGCTGCCGCCCTCCATCGTGATGGTGATGTACGCCGTGGCCACCAGCGGCATGATGGTCGAAGGCCCGGACGGCGCCAAGGTGGGCACCGCGTCCATCGGCCAGTTGTTCATCGCCGGCGTGGTTCCGGGCATCATCCTGGCCCTGTGCCTGGGCGCCACCACCATGTTCCGCGCCTGGAAGCTGGGCTACCCGCGCATGCCGCGCGCTTCCTACAAGGAACGCTGGCGCGCCTTCATGGACTCCATCTGGGGCCTGATGCTGATCGTCATCGTCATGGGCGGCATCTACTCCGGGGTGTTCACGCCCACCGAGGCGGCGGCCATCAGCGCGGTCTACGCCTTTGTCATCGCCGTCTGGGTCTACAAGGACGTGAAGATGCGCGACGTTAAGCGCATCGTGCTGGAATCGGCGGCCATGAGCGCCATGCTGCTGTACATCATCACCAACGCCGTGATGTTCGCCTTCATCCTGACTTCCGAGCAGATCCCGCAGGCCATCGCCGAATGGATCGTCACGCAGGGCATGGGCCTGATCGCCTTCCTGCTGTTCGTGAACGTGCTGCTGCTGGTGATCGGCATGGTCATGGAGCCTTCCGGCCTGATCCTGATCATGGCGCCCATCCTGTTCCCGGTCGCCATGAAGCTGGGCATGGACCCCGTGCACTTCGGCATCATGCTGGTGGTGAACATGGAGATCGGCCTGGCCACGCCGCCGGTGGGCCTGAACCTGTACGTCGCCTCCAGCATATCCAGGCTGGGGCTGACCGAAGTGACCAAGTCCACCATACCCTGGCTGCTCACCGGATTGGGTTTCCTGCTGATGATTACCTTCGTGCCGGAAATCACGCTTTGGCTGCCCCGCATGATGGGATGGCTGTAGTCGTCCTGCCGCACACGATGCGTCAAGACTGAAGGCCGCGCTATGCGCCCGGCCTTTTCGCATCCTTCCTTGCATCGTGATACTTCCTGATAAGCACTATAGGCTTCAAGCAGGGCCGGACTATCAGTATCATAGGCGGTTCAAGACCGCCGCTTCGGCGGTGCAACCCAACACGGAGACCCTCATGTCTATCAAAGTCGGCGAACGCGTTCCAGACGCAACATTGAGCGAATACATCGAAACCGCCACGGACACCTGCGCCGTCGGCCCCAACAACTTCCAGGTGGCCGACCTGGTCAAGGGCAAGAAAATCGCCGTGTTCGCCGTGCCCGGCGCGTTCACGCCCACCTGCTCCGAGCAGCACCTGCCTGGCTTCGCCGCCAAGTCCGATGCCTTCAAGGCCGCCGGCGTGGACGAGATCTGGTGCGTGGCCGTGAACGATCCCTTCGTCATGGGCGCCTGGGGCAAGTCCCTGAACATCGATGGCAAGGTGCGCCTGCTGGCGGACGGCAGCGGCATCTGGACCAAGAAGCTGGGTCTGGAATTCGACCTGACCGCCAAGGGCCTGGGCGTGCGCTCCAAGCGCTATTCGGCGCTGCTGGAGGACGGCGTGGTCAAGCAATTGAACATCGACGAGGGCGGCGGGCTGCACACCAGCGATGCCGACACGCTGCTCAAGCAGGTCCAGTCCTAAGTCAGCGGTCCCGCGCCCGTCCGGCGCGGCGCGGGATGAGCCCGGGCGCAGGACAGTTCTTCTGGACTGTCCTGTGCCCGGCGAATCCGAGCGGCCTGCCAGCCGCGAGGTGGACAGCAAAAAGGCGCCGGCCTCGTGCCGGCGTCTTTTTTTCCGCCGGGCCGCCCCAAGGTAAAAACGCCCTCTTGGGGCGCGGCAAGCAGGCCCCGGCCTGCGCGGCATGGGGGCGTTATTTTAGGATACCCGCGAATGCTGTCATCGGTAGGCGCCTTCTCGTCGCTGTATTTCGCCACCTTGATGCTCTTGATGAGCTCGGGGCTGTTCAACACCTTCATGGGGGTGCGCCTGACGGCCATCTCGGTGTCGGAAGTCTGGGTGGGCGGGCTGATCGCGGTGTATTACCTGGGTCTGGTGTTTGGCGCCCGGGTGGGCCACCGCCTGATCATGAGAGTGGGGCACATCCGCGCCTATGCCGCCAGCGCCGCCATCGTCACCATCTGCGTGCTGGCTCAGATCCTGATCGACACCATGTACATCTGGCTGGTGCTGCGCTTTCTGGCCGGCGCCGCCATGGTGGTCCAGTTCATGGGCATCGAGAGCTGGCTGAATGAACAGACCGACAATTCCCAGCGCGGCACCATCTTCGCCTTCTACATGGTGTTCTCCAGCCTGGGCACGGTGCTGGGCCAGTTGTCCCTGACCTTGTTTCCCCACCTGAATTTCGAACCCCTGGTCTTCGTGGCCATCTGCTCGGCCTTCAGCCTGGTGCCGGTGGCCATCACGCGGCGCAGCCACCCGCCGCTGCAGGTGCCCGCCCCGATCAACGCCCGCTACTATGTGGATCGCGTGCCCATGTCCATGATGGTGCTGCTGATCGCCGGCATGCTGACGGGGGCCTTCTACGGCCTGGCGCCGGTGTACGCGGTGCGCGTGCACCTGAGCAACGAGCAGGCCGCCCTGTTCGTGGCCGTATCGGTGGCCGCCGGGGTGCTGGCGCAATGGCCCGTGGGCTGGCTGGCCGACCGCGTCAGCCGCGTTCTGCTGATCCGTATCAATGCCGCCTGTCTGCTGGCCTTGGCCATTCCGCTATGGGGCTGGTTCGAGGCGCCTTTCTGGTTCCTGCTGACGTTTTCCGCCCTGTTCGGCATCCTGCAGTTCACCCTGTATCCGCTGGGCGCGGCCTTTGCCAACGACAACGTGGACCCGGAGCGCCGCGTGGGCCTGAGCGCCATCCTCTACATGGTGTACGGGCTGGGCGCCTGCCTGGGGCCGCTGCTGGCGGGCCTGCTGATGTCCTACATAGGCAGCAATCTCTACTATATCTTCGTGGCCCTGTGCGGCCTGTCCCTGGTGCTGCTGGTGCGTCCGCAGAAGGTCCTGGGCGATCACCTGAGCCAGGACGCCCCGACCACTTTCGTGCCCATGCCCGACAGCCTGCAAAGCTCGGCTGCCGCGGTGGCGCTGGATCCGCGTGTGGACATCACCTCGGACGTATCGCACGATCCCGTCTTTGAAGACTTGCCTCCGGTCGAGGAACGCGTGCCGGCCGCGGCCGAGGGCGCGCCGGTGGAGCCGACGGCAAGCGATTCGCTTGACGGGGCGGGGCCCGAGGGAGACAGGCCGCAAGAGCCTGCGCTGCGCTCCGGCACTTGAGTCCGCGCAGCAACGGCGAGGGCTCAGCCCTGCCTGTGCCTTCAAACTAGGGAAGGGTGTTTTCGAAAGAGCTGTTTTTCCCCGTCGATCCGCGGATTGGCTCCAAAGCCGCGATCAGATCTGGAATTCAGGTCCGTTGAATTCGGATTCGATATGGATCTTGCCCGCCAGGATGTCCTGCTGCAGGGCGGCGATGCGCTGGCGCTCGGCATCGGGCGTGTCCGGGGCCATGATCAGGCGCACGGCGTCGGGCTGCTGCAGCCCCACCTTGAAGATCTTGCCGGCCTGGAACTTGCCGTCGGCCAGGTCCTTGCAGGCTTCGAACACGCCTATGCCCACGTCGGCCCAGGCCGAACCGATGAACACGTCCGGTTCGCGGGCAACCCAGTCGATCACATTGCCGATCTCCTTGATGCCCAGTTCGCGGCAGGCTTGGGTGGTGCCGCTGCGGCCCTTGTTCAGCATGGTGTAGATGATGTCGGCGCCGGCCTTGGCCTGGGCGCGCGTCACGCGTTCGGCCAGGGCCGTGTCGTCCTGGTTGCCGGAGAAGTTGGTCAGCAGCTTGACGTCCGGGTTGGCGTACTTCACGCCGGCGGCATACGAAGCCCGGGCGCGCAGGCCCGGCGGCACGCGGATGCCCGATTGGTGGGCGACCACGCCGGTCTTGGTCATCAGCGCGGCATAGGCGCCGGCCAGCCAGGCCGATTCTTCCTGGCGCACATCGTAGCTGCTCAGGTTGTCGGCGGTCACGGCGCCCTGGGTGACCACGAAGCGCACCTCCGGGAATTCCTTGGCGACGGCCAGGGCGGCGTCCGTATTCTGACCGCCGTGGGCGATGAGCAAGGCGGGTTTGTATTGTTTGGCCAGCTCGCGCAGGGCGGCGATCTGGGCCTGGGTCTCGTTGGCGACCTTGTCCTTGTAATGGGCGGTGATGCTCAGGCTGTCCTGGGCCTTCTTGAAGCCTTGGTAACCGGCCTGCATGAAGCCGTTGTCGTCGATGTGGCCGCAGAACAGCGCGGCCACCACGGGTTTGCCGGCCGCGAAGGCGACGCGGCTCAGCCAGGGGGCCGTCAGGGCCCCGGCGCCGGCCGAAGCGGCGGCCAGCAGTAGTTGTCGACGGGTAAGTTCTGCCATGATGGTGTCTCCTGTGTTTTACCCGGCGTGTGCACCGGTGAAAAGTTTTTTTCTAATCTACAGGAGTTGAAAATGGTCCGCGCGCTCAAAGTTTAAATATCAAATATACGATTTTGCATATATGTATATGTGTTCAATTTTGATGGCGCATTCCCCAGCGGCGTATCGTCAGGCGTTCCAGGTTCTCGAACACCAGGGTTTCGACCAGCAGGCCGATGGCGATCACGCAGATCAGCCCGGCGAAGACTTGATCGGTATTGAGCTCGTTGCGGTTCTGGAAGATGTACCAGCCCAGGCCTCCCTGGCCGCTGGAGGCCGCGCCGAAGACCAGTTCGGCCGCGATCAGGGTGCGCCAGGCGAAGGCCCAGGCCAGGCGCAGCCCCGAGAACAGGGAAGGCAGCGCGGCGGGGATCAGGATGCGCGTGGTCATTTGCAGGCCTGAAAGCCCCAGGTTGCGGCCCACCAGCCGCAGGGTGGGCGACACGCCGCCGAAGCCCGCGCAGGCATTCAGGGCCAGCGGCCAGACCACAGAATGGATGATGACGAAGATCAGGCTGAACGTGCCCAGGCCGAACCACATCATGGCCAGGGGCAGCAGGGCAATGGCCGGCAGGGGATTGAACATGGCCGTCAGCATGCCCAGCGTGGCCTGGCCGATGCGGCTGAGCATGGCGGCGCAGGTGATGGCGGCGGCCAGCAGCACGCCGACGGCATAGGCCTGCGCCAGCAGGCCCAGGGAAGTCAGGCTGCGCCGGATCAGCTCGCCGCTGAGCAGACCGTCGCACAAGGCCCGGGCCGTATCCAGAAAGGTGGGCAACAGCAGAGGATTGTCGTTCCAGCGAGCCGCAAGCTCCCAGCAGAGCGCCAGGGCGGCCATCAGGACGAACTGCAGGGCCACGGGCTGCAGCAGCCAGTGCCGCCAGGGCCGGCGGTCGGCAGGCAGGCGGGCAGGAGCCAGCGGGTCCGGAACATGGATCGCATCCGGGCGGGGGGTGCGCGCGCTTGTGTTCATGCGGCCCTCCTTTGCGGCTGCTCCTGCGCCTGTCCGAACAGCAAGTCGTGGATCCGGCGTACCTGTCGTTCGAAGGCGGGGCTGCCGGGATGGTGCGCGCCTGCGTGCAGCTCCGCCCGGACCTGGCCGGGATGGGGGCTGAGCAGCAGGATGCGGGTGCCCACCAGCAGGGCCTCTTCGATGGAGTGCGTGACGAACAGCAGGGTCAGGCGCGTCTTGACGCTCAGGGCCAGCAGCTCCTGCTGCAAGCCGGCGCGGGTCAGGGCGTCCAGCGCGGCAAAGGGTTCGTCCATCAGCAGGATCTCCGGTTGCAGCGCGAAGGCCCGGGCGATGGCCACGCGCTGCTTCATGCCGCCGGACAGCGTGTGCGGGTAGGCGTGCAGGAACCCGTCCAGCCCCACTGACTGCAGGGCCTGCCGCGCCCGGTCCCGCGCCGCTTGCGCCGCCAGGCGGCCGCTGGTGGTCAGGGCGAAGACCACGTTGTCCAGCACGGTCTTCCAGGGCAGCAATTGGTCGAACTCCTGGAAGACCACGGCGCGCTCCGGCGACGGCCCCTGGATGGGGCGGCCCTGCAGCTCCAGGACGCCGGACTGCAGCGGCAGGAAGCCGGCCACGGCCTTGAGCAGGGTGGATTTGCCGCAGCCCGAGGGTCCCAGGAGCACCAGCCTGTCATGCCGGTGCACATCGAAGCTGATGTCGTGGCAGGCCACGAGCTGCTCGCGGCCCTGGGGGTAGCGCAGGTGCAGTCCGCGGGCGCGCAGCAGAATGTCAGGCTTGGCCATGTCAGCTGCCTCCCTGGACGGCGTCATCGGCAAAGAAGTAGTCCTGCCAGGAGCGCGGTTCGTTCTGGATGGCTCCCACCCGGTACATGAAGTGGGCCAGCACATGGGTGTTGCGTGGAGCCAGGTCGTAGCGCACCTCGGGCTGGGCCAGGACCGACAGCAGCAGGGCCTTGTCGGTGCTGGCGCCGGTGGCGCGCAGGTAGGCCCGGGCGGCGGCCTCGGGATCCTGGCGGGCGATCTGCGCCGCTTCCTGGAGTGCGGCCAGGAACGCGGCGTAGGTCTTGGGATTGCGGGAGCGGAAGCGCTCCGTGGCGTAGAGTACGGTGGCGGAACTGGGGCCGCCCAGCACGTCATTGGAGTTCAGCACGATATGCGCATTGGGGTTGGCGGCCAGCTCCTGCTCCTGGAAGGGGGAGTTGGCGAAATGCGCGGTGATGTCCGGGCTGTTGGAGATGATGGCCGCCGCCGCGTCCGGATGCGGCAGCGTGAGCGTCAGCGCGTCGAGCTTGCGGTAGTTGGCCTCGCCCCATTTCCGGGCGGCGGCCAGTTGCAGGATGCGCGCCTGGACGGAGGTGCCCGCGGCGGGCAGGGCGATCCTGTCCCGGTCGGTGAAGTCCTCGATGCCGCGCACCTTGGGGTTGTGGCTGATCAGGTAGTTGGGAAAGCTGCCCAGCGAGGCCACGCCGCGCACGTCCAGCTTGCCGCGCGTCTTGTCCCAGATATTGAGCAGCGGGCCTATGCCGGCCGCGGCGATGTCGATCGAACCGGACAGCAGGGCGTCATTGATGGCCGGCCCGCCCGACAGGCGCACCCATTCCACCTCGATGGGCTGACCCAGCGCCTGCCCGTGCTTCTGGATCAGGTTCTGGTCGCGGGCGATGTGCAGCAGCACGTACACGATGCCGTGCTGTTCCGAGATGCGTATCCTGCCTTCGGCCTGCGCGGCGGACATCGCGGCGCAGCACAGCGCCAGCAGCAGGGACAAGGAGCGCAGCCGGGTTCTTATGCCGTGGATCACGTAGGGACCTCCTGAAAGACGGTTGAGTCGCGCCGGATGGGCGATTGCCTTTCATTGTGGTCGGCGGCGCGCCGCGCCTGAACGATAGAAAGGCCATGTTCTTATGGCCTTGTGTCTTGTTTGCTTATGCCGGCGGCTGATTCAGCGCGGGATCAGCGCCACGATGGCGGCGATCGCCAGGGCCACGCCCGCCATGTTCACGAGGCTGAGCTTTTCCTTGAAGAAGCCGGCACCGACCAGCGCGCCCAGGGAGATCACGCCGATGTTCATGGCCGAGAACACCAGGGTCGGATTGTCCGGGAAAGTCTGGTGCGCGCGGATGTAGAAATAGATGTTGCCGAAGTTCAGCAGGCCCAGCAGCAGGCCGGCCAGCAGGCTCGCGCGGTTCCAGCGGGTACGGCGCGCCAGCAGCCAGGCCAGGATCAGCACGCCCGCCAGCGAGAAGGACATCACCAGGCTGCTGGAAAAGGCGGCGCCTGCCTTGGAGAGCTGCTTGAACAAGATGTCGATGGCGCCGTAGCCCACCCAGACGGCCAGCAGCATGGCCACGGAACGCCCGTTCTGGGCCGGGCCGTCGGCCTGGCGGGGGCGCGCCAGCAGGCACAGCAGGGCCGTCAGGGCCAGGCCCACGCCCAGCAGCTTCTGTCCGCCCAGCTGTTCGCCGAACAGCAGGAAGGCGGCCAGCAGCGGAATGAACAGGGAAAGGCGCTGGGCGGCGTCGCTGAGCACGATGCCCGCATGGCGCACGGCGGCGGCCATGGCCAGGAAAATGGTGGGCAGCAGCACGCCCAGGGCGATCAGGATCCACCAGGGGGTGGCCGGATTCAGCAGGCTGGAAGGATGCGGCTGCAGGAGAGCCACGGCCAGCAGCACCGCCACCAGGTAGTTCACGGCAATGGCCTGGCCCACGTCCACCTGTTTCTGACGGGCGACCTTGAGCAGGATGGAGACGGCGACGCTGCAGGCGACGCTGGCGATCAGGGTGTACATCTCAGAGAGCCTCGGTAAGGGCGACGAAACGAGTCTTGCCGGCAACCGGATGATCGTCGGCCAGGGCGGACTGCGCCGGTTGCAGGTCCAGGCGCGCGAACAGGTCCTGGTCGGCCGCGAACTGCGGGTTGGCGGTGGTCAGCAGCTGTTCGCCATAGAAAATGGAGTTGGCCCCGGCCATGAAGCACAGGGCCTGGGTGCTGTCGTCCATGGCTTCGCGTCCCGCCGACAGGCGCACGGCGCTGGTCGGCATCAGGATGCGGGCCACGGCGATGGTGCGCACGAACTCGAAGGGATCCAGGTCCTGGACCTCGCCCAGCGGCGTGCCGGGCACCTTGACCAGCTGATTGATGGGTACGGACTCGGGATAGGGGCGCATATTGGCCAGCTGGGCCAGCAGGCCGGCGCGCTCGCGCCGGCTCTCGCCCATGCCGATGATGCCTCCGCAACAGGTGTTCAGGCCGGCGGCGCGCACGCGCTCCAGCGTGTCCAGGCGGTCCTGGTAGGTCCGGGTGCTGATGATCTCGCCGTAGAACTCGGGCGAGGTGTCCAGGTTGTGGTTGTAGTAGTCCAGGCCGGCGTCCTTCAGGCGCTCGGCCTGGCCGTTCTTGAGCATGCCCAGCGTCACGCAGGTCTCCAGCCCCATGGCTTTGACGGCGCTGACCATCTCGATGACCTGATCCAATTGCTTTTCCGTGGGCGAACGCCAGGCCGCTCCCATGCAGAAGCGTTGGGCCCCCTGCTTCTTGGCCTTGCGCGCCGCCTCCAGGACCTGCGGCAGGGGCATCAATGGCTCCTGTTCCAGTTCGGTCTCGTATTTGGATGATTGCGGGCAATAGGCGCAGTCTTCGGGGCAGGCCCCGGTCTTGATGGACAGCAGGCTGGAGAGCTGTACCTCGTTGGGGCGGTGGTGGCGGCGATGGATCTCCTGCGCCTTGAACATCAGTTCCATGAAGGGCAGTTCGTACAGGTCCAGGATGGCGCGAATGGTCCAGGGGGAAGAAACAGTTTGGGTCATGGCATGCGGTCGTGTTCAGTTGTGCGGCCATGCTAGTGGTCGGCGGCGGCAAAGACGAATCGGCGGCGGGAGCGGCGCCGTGCGCTGTCGGCGAGGCGGCGCATGGCTGAGTGCTTGTTTGACGAACTTGAGCCTATAAGCTGCTAACTTCTGTGATTTATAAAGTAGCAAATTGTTTCATGGAAAATATATTCAAAATGTTTCCCGCATTTGGAAGGGCGCGGGCAAGGGACAAATGCTTTAGCGTTAAAATGCCGGGGTTTTTTTCAGCCAAGGATTGCCATGCATGCGTTCGAGCGCCGCATCACCGTGGAGTGGGGGGATTGCGATGAGGCGGGTATCGTGTTCTATCCCAATTACTTCTATTGGTTCGATTGCACCTATCAGGCCTGGTTGCGCCGGGTTGGCTTGAGCCAGCGCGTATTGCGCCAGGAGCACGGGGCGGTGACGCCGCTGGTGGATGTGGGCGCGAACTTCCGTGCGCCGGTCGCCTATGACCGCGACATACGAGTGTGCGTGCGGGTGGCGCAATGGTTGGAGCGGCGCTTCAAGCTGGATTACGAGGTCTACAACATGGACGGCCTGCTGGTGGCCACGGGCCATGAATGGCGGGCCTGGGCGCGAGTCCTGCCCGAAGGGCGCCTGAAGGGCGAGCCGGTCGCCGCCGATTTCCGCCGGCGTCTGGAAAGCGCCGGCGCGGACTGAGTCACGCCGGTTCGGACTGGCGCAATCGCTGCTGCACCTGCTGTAGGCTGGGGGTGCCGTCCGGCCGGACGTAGACGAAGGCCAGCTGATTGAACAGGCGGGCCAGCCAGCGCGCCTGGTGCAGGCCGATGTCCAGCACCAGAAAGCCCGGTTCGGGCGGCCATTTGCCGGCCGGATCCAGGTTCACGGCAGGCCACCAGCGCAGCCCCAGCTGCTGCAGCGAACGCAGCAGGGTTTCCTGCACGGCTTCGTTGAAGCTGTCGTCGCACAATTGGGCTTGCGGATTGTAGGCCGTCAGTATGGCAGCGCCGCGGCAGTTTTCCGTGTCGAGCCACCGGGCCAGGCGAGGGTGGTGCGCGCCGATGCGCAGCTTCAATTCCCCTTCGGGAGTCTGCACCTGATAGATGGCCTGCTGAAAGGCCTTGGACAGGGATGCGGGTAGATCAACCTTTTCAAGCATGATGCCGTCCTGCGTGTGCGTGGCTTGCCGGGGCCCGTGCCGGAGCCAGTCAGCGGCCGGGCTGACTGGCGGCGAGTCGTGCAACCATTATTTGCACAATATCCGGACTCAGGCAAGTTCGGCCGCGCGCGGGTCCTCGATTCTGTTCCAGATTGCATACAGGCTGGGCAGGAAGAGCAGGGTCAGCACGGTGCCGACGGCAGTGCCGCCGATCAGGGTCAGGGCCATGGATCCCCAGAAGATGGAAAAAGACAGCGGGATGAACGCCAGCACGGCGGCCAGGGCGGTCAGGATCACGGGGCGGGCGCGCTGTACGGTGGCCTCGATCACCGCATCGTAGGGCGAGGCCCCTTCGGCGCGGTTGGTCTTGATCTGCTCGATCAGGATCAAGGTATTGCGCATCAGAATGCCGACCAGGCCGATCAGGCCCAGGATGGCTGTGAAGCCGAAGGGCTGCTGGAAGATCAGCAGGGCCGGCACGCTGCCGATCAGGCCCAGCGGCGCGGTCAGGAACACCATGAACATGGCCGACAGCGAACGGACCTGGATGACGATGACCAGCAGCATCAGCGCGATCATGACCGGGAACACCGGCAGCAGCGCGTCGTTGGCCTTGTCGGCTTCGGCCGTGATGCCGCTCATCTCGATGCGGTAGCCCGGCGGCAGGGCGTCGATCAGCGGCTGGAAGTCGCGCATCAGGCGGCGGGCCGCCTCGGCAGGCTGCAAGGCGTCATCGATGTCGCCGCGTACCGTCATGGTGGGCAGGCGGTTGCGGCGCGCCAGTTTCGGATCCTCCTGGAGGATCTCCAGCTTGCCTATTTGCTCCAGGGACAGGCTGCGGCCCTGGTCGTTGACGACCGTCAGGCCTGCCAGCCGGGCGGGGTCATGCCGGTTGGCGCTTGAACTGCGCGCCACCACCAGGACATTGCGCACATCTTCGCGATATTCGGCGATCGTGGCGCCGACCAGCTGCAGCTGGATCTGTTCGGCCAGGCTCCGGCGGTCCAGGCCCAGGGCCTGCAGGCGTTCGGGGTCGGCGTCCAGTTTCAGGACGGGCACGCGTCCGCCCCAGTCCACATTGACCTGGCGCATGGCCGGATCGGCGCGCATGATGGCCATGGCCTGCTCGGCGATCTCGCGCAGGGCGGCCACATCCGGTCCGCGCACCAGGAATTCGACAGGGTATTTGGTGGCCGGGCCGAACACCAGCTGGGTGGCGCGCACCCGCGCGCCGGGAGCAAGGCCGTCCGCCACGCTCTGCCGGAAACGGGCCTGCAGCGCGTCGCGCGCCTTGTCGTCGGGCGTCAGTACGATGAGCCGCGCGAACGAGGGATCGGGCAGTTCAGGGTTGTAGGACAGAAAGAAGCGCGGCGCGCCCTGGCCGGTATAGCTGGTGACCAGGCGCGTTTCGGGCTGCTCCATCAGCCAGCGCTCCACCCGGCGGGTGACGGATTGCGTCGCCTGGATGCTGCTGCCTTCGGGCAACTGGACTTCCACCAGCAGCTCGGGTCGGTCCGAGGTCGGGAAGAACTGCTGCTTGACCAGCCCCATGCCCAGCGTGACGCGGTCGAACACCCGGTCCGTCATCATCATGACGACGAAGACCATGGCCAGGGTCAGCGGCACGGCGGCCGAGACCACGATGCCCACGCGCCAGCCCATGCTCGCCAGGCTGACCAGCAGCACCACGCCCAGCGCGGCGAAGAACTTCAGCATGAATTCGTCCACCGCCGAGGCGATGTTCACGGCCTGGTTGGTGACGGTGTCGAACTGGAAGCCCAGGGGCAGGTCCGTGGCGATGTCGCGACGCGCCTGCTCCAGGTCCTCGCCCAGGCGCAGGCCGTTGTAGCCTTCCTGCATGACCACGCCCAGCAGCATGGCGAACTGGCCGTTGTGATGGATCTCGAAGGTGGGCGGGTCCTCGTAGCCGCGCGTGACGCTGGCGATGTCCCCCAGGCGCAGGTTCCGGCCCTGCACGTAGACGTAGGTGTTGCGCACGGCCTCGGGGTCGTCCAGGCCGGCGGCCAGGCGCAGGTGGATGCGTGGTCCTTCGGTGCTGATAGCGCCCGCGGCCGTCATGGCGCCGCGCTGCGACAGGGCCGACAGGATCTGCTGCGGGTGCACGCCCAGATTGTGCAGCTTGCCTTCGTCCAGGTCCACGTAGATGCGCTCGCCCTGTTCGCCCAGGATGTTGACCTTCTTGACGCCCGGCACCTGCAGCAGGCGGCTGCGCACGTTCTCGGCTTCACGCGCCAGCAGTCGCGGCGGCAGCCCCGGGGCCTGCAGGGCGAACAGGCCGAAGGACACGTCGGAATACTCGTCGTTCACGAAAGGCCCCTGTACGCCTTGGGGCAGGCGCGGAGCCTGGTCCTGCAGTTTCTTGCGCAATTGGTAGAACTCGCTCTGCACTTCCTTGGGCGGCATGGAGTCCTTGAGCAGGACCACCATCAGGGCCGTGCCCGGCCGGGTGACGGTCTCGACGCGATCGAACCAGCGCAGCTCCTGCATGCGTTTTTCCAGGGGCTCGGCCACCAGGTCCTGCATCTCCTGGGCGGTGGCGCCGGGCCACAGGGTCGTCACCGTCAGCACCTTGACCGTGAAGTCCGGATCTTCGGCGCGTCCGAGCTTGATGAAGGAGTACACGCCGGAGGCCACGATGGCGATGATCAGGAACAGGGTGACGGCGCGTTCGCGCACCGCCAGGGCGGAGAGATTGAAGCGCCCCATCATTCACCCGCCTTGCGCGGCTGGGGGCGCACTTTCTGTCCTTCATGCAGGAGGTTCGCGCCCAGTGCCACGATGGCGGCGCCGGCTTGCGGCCCGTGGGAGAGATACGCGTTTTCTTCGGCCAGCCGGGCGATCCGCACGGCCTGCCAATGCACGGTGTCGTCTTCGGCGATGACCCAGACGCCCGGCCCCTGGCCGGCATCGTAGAGCGCCGTAATGGGCACCTGGTTCAGCCCCGCGGCGCCAGGCATGTCCAGATAGACGATCGCGCTCGAGCCCAGGCGGGGCTGCGCCTGCTCGTCATCCAGCGAGAAGCGCGCCTGGTAGCTGCGCGTGGCGGGGTCGGAAGACTGGGCCAGCTCCCGCAGGCGGGCCGGCGCGACAGTCTGCCGGCCGGCGAGCTCGACGCGCGCGTGCGTGCCCAGGGGCACATCCAGCTGTTCGGGCAGACTGACCAGCACGTCGCGCGGACCGTCGTGGGCGAGCTGGAGCACGGCCTGGCCGGCTCCGACCACCTGGCCGGCATCGGCCAGTTGCGCCGTGATCACGCCATCGGCCTCCGCCTTCAGGGTGCTGTACTGGTCTGCGTTGCGGGATATTTCGGCCTGCGCCCGCGCCGACTGCAGATTGGCCTGTGCGCTGGTGGCGGCCTGGCGGCTTTGCTCGTAGGCCTGGCGCGAGACGGCGCCCTGATCCACCAGCAATTTCATGCGCCGCAGGTCGGCCTGGGCCTGCTCGGCCTGTGCGCGGGCCGCCTGCACGGCGGCCTGCCGGGCCAGGTGGTCGAGGCGAAGGTCCTTGGGATCGAGCGTCATCAGAACCTGCCCGCGCTCCACGCGTTCCCCGTTCTGGACCTGCCGCGTTTCTATCTTGCCGCCCACCCGGAAGCTGAGCGGACTTTCCACGCGAGCGCTGACCAGTCCGAGGAAACGGCGCTGTTCGGTCTGCGGCGGGCGGACCTGATCCTGGATGACCAGGGGGGCCTGGGTGCGCGGATCGACGTCATGGGCCTGGCCTTTGCAGCCCGCCAGCAGCAGTGCGGCGGTCAGCGCCAGGACAGGGGGGATGTGTCGCGAAAAGGCCATGCCAGACTCCGGATGGGTAAAGATTATTTTGAATCGTAACTTTCAGGGGCTTCAAGGCATCAGGCTGCGCAGGATGAGCTGCGTGGCCGCGTGCAGCCCCTGGCGGGTTTCGGCCGGGGGGCGCATCTCCAGCAGCACGGGATGCAGACAGGGAGTCAATGCTTCGAGAATGCCCTGCGCCACTTCGTCCAGAGGCGTGCGCCGTTCGAAGTCGCCGCTGTCGCGCCCGCGGCGCACCAGGGTGGCGATCTGCTCCAGCAGCTGTTGCTCGTACAAGGCCACGGGCGGCCAGGCGTTCTGCAGCGCTTCGATGACCACTTCGTGCATGCGCCCTTCCTGCAGGAACAGCTCCAGGCTGAGCGTGCAGGCGGTGTCGGTGTAGCGGCGCAGGCGTTCGATGGCGGGCAGATCGCTGTCCACGATGGCTTGCAGCTGCGTGGTCAGACCGGCCAGCACGGAATGGCAGATGGCCTGGCCTATGGCCTGCTTGGAGTCGAAGAAGCGGTACAGGTAGGCGCTGGACACCCCGATGGCTTTTGCCAGGCTGGCGACCGAGGTCTTGCGATAGCCGTACAGCCGGAAATGCGCATCGGCCTGTTCGATGATCTGTTCGCGTCTGTGGTGATCGCTGGGGCCGCGTTGCCCGCTGGTGCTGGCTGGCATGGGAAGGCGTGGTCAGGTAACGATAATGAAATACGTTAACCTTATCGAGCTCTGGCGGCAAGAGGCCCGGCTGCCGCGGGCCTGACGAATCCGATAAAATCAGCAGTTTGCGACAGCGGCTCAAAAGTAAATAGAGGATGTCATGAAGCGAGCGGTGCAGTTGGGGATCTGGGGCTTGTTGTGCGTGGCGCCGGCGGTCTGGGCGCAGGATGAAAGCGCGGAGTCGGTGATGCGCAACGTGGCGCAGAAAGCGTGGGAGTATGGGCAGGCGGTGTCCTGCATGGACATGGAGGGCAGCGAACAGATCTCTCCCGACCTGATCGCGGCCCTGCGGCCGTACCGAGGCGCCGATGATTATGACGATGCGGAGTATCTGGCATTCTGGGCGGGCGACGTGGGCTGCGCCGGCGGCTCGGGCACCACCGGCTACAACGCGGCTTATGTGATCCGGGGGCCGCGAGGCCAATATTATGTGGATCCGTCCCGTTCATCCCCTTTGGCCAGTTTCGAGTTCAACACGCGTTTTCTGGAGCGCATCGTCTCCGCCACGCACGATACGCTGGTGGTGGAGTATCTGGATTTCGACGAGGATGACTCCAATTGCTGTCCCAGCCTGCAGTACCGCGCCACGCTCAAGCGCGACAAGCAAGGCAACTGGGTCCAGGCCAAGCGTCAGGCGCTGGGCAAATTGACGGCGGAATGAGACGAGTTCAGAAGTCGGCTCCCAGTGGGCAGAGGTCGGTGGCGGCCAATCGCAACGTGTTTGTCCCGCCCAGCACGTCATAGACGCAGACTTTGGTCATGCCGTCCGGATATTCTCTTTTTAGAAAACCCTTGCCGCGGCCCATGCCGGGGTCATTGCCCTGGAGAGTCAGCGGACACAGGTCGGTGGCGTTGACCGTGTGCGTGCGGCCGTCGCTGTACTTGCAATAGCGAAACAGGCCGCGTGCGCCCATGTCTTGCTGCAGGTTCACGGTCCAGGCCTGCGTGGCGCAGGCAGGCAGCAGTAGGGCGAACAGGGAGATGGCGAGCGTTTTGTGTGTCATGGCAGGCGTTCCGGTCGTGCATCCATGACGGCGTCATGCCTGAAGGATGCGAAAGTGCATGCCACTGTAGCGTCTCTGCCGTTGAAGAGACATCGATTAGCTGGTGGAGGCGCGCAGGCCGGCAGATCCGTGCCGACATGGACGAGGCAAAACAAAAAGCCCGACGATGCGGAATCGTCGGGCTTTGGAATTCTTTGGCGGAGCGGACGGGGCTCGAACCCGCGACCCCCGGCGTGACAGGCCGGTATTCTAACCAACTGAACTACCGCTCCGCAGCGGTGCCAAGCAGAAGCGTTGGCGTCCCCTAGGGGATTCGAACCCCTGTACCCACCGTGAAAGGGTGGTGTCCTAGGCCTCTAGACGAAGGGGACAGGACTTTACAGCTACGTCATATGGTGGAGGTAAGCGGGATCGAACCGCTGACCTCTTGCATGCCATGCAAGCGCTCTCCCAGCTGAGCTATACCCCCATTTTTTCGTTCGGCAGCATCCTGGATTTGCCACGACGTCTGTCCGACGAAACAAGTGTCAGGCTTGACGGGCCTTTTCACTTTGACCTGCAAGAACCAGTCTGGTGCTGATTCCATTGTTCTTTGGCGGAGCGGACGGGGCTCGAACCCGCGACCCCCGGCGTGACAGGCCGGTATTCTAACCAACTGAACTACCGCTCCGCAGCGGTGCAAGGCAAAAGCCTTGGCGTCCCCTAGGGGATTCGAACCCCTGTACCCACCGTGAAAGGGTGGTGTCCTAGGCCTCTAGACGAAGGGGACAGGACATGCATTTCTTCGTCTTGGTGGAGGTAAGCGGGATCGAACCGCTGACCTCTTGCATGCCATGCAAGCGCTCTCCCAGCTGAGCTATACCCCCATTTCGGTGTTCAACTTGTTGTCCACCAACGAAGAAATGAGATTATGAACATGTTTTTTGCTTTGCGCAAGCTCTTTTTGGAAAAAATGACGGAACAGCTCAAAAAAGTGCGTCTGGAAGGTGCGTCAGCCTGCCTGGCTGTATGAAGATACAGTGAAAATGTGTTTGTGAGCGCCGCTGTGTTACATATGCTATATGCGCGCAGAGAGACGCCGGTCGGCGCGGGGTGCCAAGCGGCCAGGCGCGGCATGACGATGCGGCGTTCCGCGACGCGGCGCTGCGCGCTGAAAAGCTATTTTGTTTCGGCGCGTTGCAATTTCCGCCTGCTTGCGCGGATCAACGTGTATCTTTTTTCACCCGCCGTCCGAATGCACCGAGGCTTTATTTCAACGCCGCAAGCGCTGTATCAAGCGCTTCTTGATAAATGTCCTCAGGGCTGCAATCTATTAATGGTATGCTTCAGCGAGTAACATTTCACCTGCAATAATTACGTTTTGTAGGCCATTCCCAGAGCCTGCATTTTTTATTTAATGGCGCTATGTCAGCTAAGCAGTGCACATCTTCGTCCATGCCTGTCCCTGCGGATGCCCAAAGACGAATCAGTTTGGGCGCTTTGTTGATATGGGTGCTCTTGATCTGGCTGTTGCTGGTTTCGGCCACGGTCACCGTCATCTACAAGCAGAACCAGGCCAGGGCCCAGCTTCAGGCCGGCAGCGCACTGTTGCATCAATTGTCCGACATCAGCTATTCCGTGGCGCTGTCTGCGCCCGACAGCG
Organism: Pseudomonadota bacterium; assembly: GCA_023425645.1. GTDB lineage: Bacteria > Pseudomonadota > Gammaproteobacteria > Burkholderiales > Burkholderiaceae_B > Alcaligenes. The sequence goes on along the minus strand of JAFACG010000032.1, from coordinate 8,591 downwards.
CCACGCCGTCGAGGCTGCGACGGCTGGACCAGCAGTTCCAGAGCGTGGTGCAGCTGCTCAAGGAAGGCGGCACGGTGGACGGCGTGCGGCTGGAGCCGCTGGACAAGCCGCTCCTGGGCCTGGTCGGGCAGGTCACCAACGAATGGCAGCGCCGCCTGATGCGGCTGGATTTCCCGGCTTCCCCCGATCAGGTGCTGCTGCCGGCCGCCACCCTCAGCGCCGAAGACTCCCTGTTCCGCCACAACACGCAGCAGCTGCTGGATTCCTTCGAGCTGCAGCGCCAGAAGACGCAGGCCCGGCATCGCTGGACGGTGGCAGCGCTGCTGGGCCTGAATATTCTGGTGCTGATCGGTTCATACCTGATGTTTCGCGCCTGGGCGGCCCAGCCCCTGAATCAATTGTCGGCTCAGGCGGGCGCTTTTTTCCGCGGCAATTATCGCGCCAAGAGCACGGCTTCGGGCACGCGTGAAATCAATTATCTGTCGCGGGTTCTGAACTTTTGCGGTTTGCGCATCCAGCAATTGGACGCGCAGCTTTCCATCCAGCAGCGCAATCTTGCACAGGTCAATGCCGCATGCCGCAGCCTCAGCCATAACCCTTTGCTGGGCGTTTACATATCCAGCGAGGGCCGGTTCGATTTCGTCAACAAGAAGCTGGCCGATACGCTGGGATACACGCGCGCCCAGCTGCGCCAGAACCTGACCCTGGCCGATGTCTTCCTGGAACCGCGCTTCCCCTCCTTGTCCGAGGTCGTTCCCAAACGCCACCTGGGCGCCAACAGCGTACGCTACGAGACCCGCGCCGTGCGCCATGACGGCAAGAGCATCGACGTGGAGGTGTGCGAGGTGCCCATACGCCTGGAGGGCCGCGTCACCACGGTGGCGGTGGTCCAGGACATCACCACCCGCGTGCGCAACGAAGTGACGGGGCGGCTGGCGGCCGTGGTCTACGACAACACCTGCGAGGCCATCGTCGTGACGGACCGCTTCGGGCACGTGGTCGATGCCAACCCGGCTTTCAGCCGCATCACAGGCTATGCGCTGGACGAGGTGCGCGGGCGCACCCTGGCCATCCTCAGTTCGGGCCGGCAGGACAAGGAGTTCTACCGCAAGATGTGGCAGGAGATCATCGAGACCGGCCGCTGGCAGGGCGATATCTGGAACCGTCGCAAGAGCGGCGAGGAATACGCGGAACGCCTGACCATCAGTACGGCATGGAATCCCGACGGCACGGTCTATCGCCACATCGGCCTGTTCACGGATATCACCAGCCACAAGAAGCGCGAGGCGCAGATGTGGAAGCAGGCGCACTACGACCACCTGACGGGCCTGCCCAACCGGCAGATGTTCCAGGACAGGCTGCAGCAGGCCATGGAGCAGTCCCAGCGCACCGGCCTGCCATTCGCCCTGATCTTCATGGACCTGGATTTCTTCAAGGACGTGAATGATTCGCTGGGCCACGAGAAGGGCGATGTCCTGCTGCAGGAGGTGGCGCGACGCCTGCAGCAATGCGTGCGGGGGCCCGATACCGTGGCGCGCATCGGCGGCGACGAGTTCACGGTGATCATCTCGGACATCAGCGATCCATCCATCGTGGAGCGCACCTGCCGCTGCATGCTGGACACCATCGAGGAACCGTTCCAGCTGGACAACAACTCCATGTCGGTGTCGGCCAGCATCGGCATCACCCTGTATCCGGAGGACGGCGACGACGCCGGCGAACTGCTCAAGAACGCCGACATGGCCATGTACGCGGCCAAGGCCTGCGGCCGCAACCAGTATTGCCGCTTCCTGCCCGCCATGGGCGAGGCCGTCCAGGCGCGCCTGCGCTTCTCGCAGGATCTGCAGAACGCCTTGCATGAGCAGCAGTTCCGCCTTTACTACCAGCCCATCGTCGATCTGGAAACCGGCATGATCTCGCGCGCCGAGGCCCTGATCCGCTGGGAGCACCCGCAGCTGGGCCTGGTGCCGCCGTCGGAATTCATCCCTTTCTCCGAAGATTCCGGGCTGATCGTCGCGATCGGCGAATGGGTCTTCGAGACGGCCGCCCGGGCCGCCATGGAATTGCGGCGCGAGCTGGATCCGGGCTTCCGGGTCAGCTTGAACGTGTCGCCGGCTCAATTCAAGCTTAACGGCTCCTGCGCCCGCGACTGGGTCGAGCACCTGCAGAGCGAAAACATTCCGGGCGATGCGCTGGTGGTGGAGATCACGGAACGGCTGCTTCTGGACGGCCAGGACCAGGCCTTGCAGCAACTGCGCTTCCTGCGCGAATACGGCATGGGCGTGGCGCTGGACGACTTCGGCACGGGCTATTCGTCGCTCTCGCACCTGAAGCGCTTCTCCATCAATGTGCTCAAGATAGACCAGTGCTACATCCGCAACCTGGCCCAGGGCAGCGAGGATCTGGTGCTGACCCAGGCCATGATCGTCATGGCGCAGAAGTTGGGCTTGCGCGTCGTGGCCGAGGGCGTCACCACCTACGAGCAAGTGGAGCTCCTGCATCACGCCGGCTGCGATTACATGCAGGGTTATCTATGCTCGCCGCCCATCCCGGCTGCGGATTTCGTCCAGTGGTGCAAGGACTGGAATCGCGATCGTGCACAGGACTTCGTGCGTCGCACGCGCACGCAGTTCGAAGAGGAGTCCGCCTGAAAAAAAAGAACAGGCCGGTACCTGTTCTTTTTCGGTCCGCGGTGCAGGCCGCGACGGCCCGCTCTCTCCTTCAGGCCGCCTCGTCCGTTCCGGCCGCCTTGCGCCGGCCCTGCCACAGCAGCAGGATCAGAATCAGTGCGGACCAGGCCAGCACGGGCAGATTGCCCATGCGCACATAGGGCGTCAGCCCCCGTGTGCCCTGGACTTCCACATCCAGCACGCCCGGCTTGAGCGGCGGCAGGACGGCGCGGATGCGGCCGCGCGGATCGATGGCGGCCGTCATGCCGGTATTGGTGGCGCGCAGCATGGGCCGGCCGGTTTCCAGGGAGCGCATGCGGGAAATCTGCAGGTGCTGGCTGAGCGCCCAGGAGTCGCCGAACCAGCCCAGATTGCTCAGGTTCAGCAGCAGGTTGGCGCCGGGGTTGCGGCCGTCGCCGCGCACGGCCTGCAGGATTTCCTCGCCGAAGACGTCCTCGTAGCAGATGTTGGGTGCGATGCGGCCCTGGTCCAGGCGGAAAGGCGGCTGGGGCAGCGCGCCGCGATAGAAGTCGCCCAGCGGGATCTGCATCATGTCCACGAACCAGCGAAAGCCTGGCGGTATGAACTCGCCGAACGGCACCAGGTGATGCTTGTCGTAATAGGGGGCCGCGCTTTGCAGGATGTCCTCGGGACGGGTGTCCGGCCGGATCAGCAGGGCGCTGTTGGTGTACTGGAAGTCGCCCTGGGGCTGGCTGCGGTCCATGGGAACGCCCAGGATCACATCGGCCTGGTGGCGCCGCGCCAGCTCCGTCCAGTCCTGCCAGAAAGCGGGATCCAGGCGGTTCTGCAGGACGGGGATGACGGTCTCGGGCAGCGCGATCAGGCGCGGCGCGTCTTCCGGCGACTTGGCGGGCAGGTCGGCCAGTTCGTAGTAGCGCCGCATGCCCTGCTCCATGGACTGGCCGAACTTGTCCGCCTGGTCCACATTGCCTTGTACCAGGCGCACGATGAAGGGTTGGCCGTCGGCCTGCACCCAGGCGACATGGGGCAGGCCTATGCCCACCAGCCCGAGCAGCAGCGCCGCACCGATGCCGATGGCGGTGGACGGGCTCTGGTTCTTGTCCTTGGAGGCGGCGAACTGGGCGATGGCGGCTGCGCTGAAGGCGGACATCCAGGCCAGCCCATACACGCCCACGACGGGCGCCCAGCCGGCGAACATGCCTTCGGCATGGGCGTAGCCGATGTTCAGCCACGGAAAGCCGGTGAACAGCGTGCCGCGCAGCCATTCGGCCAGGGTCCAGCAACTGGCCCAGGCGGCGGCCAGCAGCAGACGGGCGGGCCAGGAATCGGCCCGCAGGCCGCGTCGCAGGCCCTGCCACAGGGCGGCCGCCAGCCCCAGGAACAGAGCCAGGGCGGCGGCCAGCAACAGCACGGCCAGCGCAGCCAGCCAGCCGGGCATGCCGCCGTACTGGTGCATGCTGATGTACAGCCAGTAGACGCCCACCCCGAAGTGGCCCAGGCCGAACAGCCAGGCGCGTCCGAAGGCCTGGCGCATGCTGGCGGACGCCATGATCTGTGAACTGGCCATGGCCAGCAGGGCGATCTGATAGAAGGGCAGCGTCCAGGCCGGCAGCGGGCCGATGGAGAAGGACAGGGCGTGGAAGCCGCCCAGTGCGATCAGCAGGGCCTCTGGCAAGGGCTTGGGATCAGTTGTGTTCAAGATCGGGCTCGGCGGGAACGGCCCGCTGCACGTGCAGCCACAGGGCGCGTTTGGCATCGGCGCGCACCACCGTGATGCTGATGCCGTCCAGCTGGACGACGTCGCCCCGGCGGGGGATGTGGCCCAGCTCGGAAGCGAGCCAGCCGCCCACGGTGTCGAAGTCGTCGTTGGGCAGGGACGTGTGGAAGGCCTCGTTGAAATCCGGGATTTCCGTCAGCGCCATGACCCGCCAGCTGTCGGGGCTGGCCTGGAAGATGGTCTGCTCGGCATCCTCGTCGTACTCGTCCTCGATGTCGCCGACGATCTGTTCCAGCACGTCCTCCATGGTGACCAGGCCGGCGGTGCCGCCATGCTCGTCGATGACCACGGCGATGTGGTTGCGGCTGCTGCGGAATTCGTGCAGCAGCACGTTCAGGCGCTTGGTCTCCGGGATGAAGACGGCCGGCCGGATCAGCGGACGCAGGTCTATGGTCGGGTTGGCGATGGACAGCAGCAGGTCCTTGGCCAGCAGGATGCCGATGATGTTGTCGCGTTCGTTCTCGTAGATAGGGAAGCGGCTGTGCCCCGTTTCGATGATGACGGGCAGCAGCTCGGCCAGGGGCTTGGCGATGTCCAGCATGTCGATCTTGGAGCGCGGCACCATGATGTCCGCGACCGTCTTGCTGGCCATGTCCAGCGTTCCGGCGATCATGGAGAGGGATTCGTCATCGATGACCTGGCGCTCGTGCGCCGAGACAAGCAGGGCCTTGAGGTCTTCTCGGTCTTCGGGCGCGGCGCGCCGGTTGAAGAAGGCACTCAGGCGGGAGATGGGGTTGGTCGAACCGGGTTTGGAAGCGCGCGGTTCAGGGTCGGGGGCAGAATCTGACATTGTCCGAAGGACGAGTTGATGGAAAAGTTAGCATAACCGAAAAATGGACGCAGGACATGGGCTGGAAGGGGCCTGGCCGCGGCGGCCGGCGCCTCTTGCGAGCTAGCGTTCCTGGTAGGGATCGGGAATGCGCAGGCTGGCCAGCACGGCCGTCTCCAGCGCTTCCATGTCCTGCGCCTCGTCTTCGTCGATGTGGTCGTAGCCCAGGGCGTGCAGCGTGCCATGGACCACCAGATGGGCGGCGTGATGCAGCAGGGGCTTGCCCTGCTCGCCGGCCTCGCGTTCGAGCACGGGCAGGCACAGCACGATGTCTCCGTGGACCACACCTTCCGGATCCTGGCCGTATTCGAAGGTCAGCACGTTGGTGGCGTAGTCTTTCTCGCGGTAGCCCTGGTTCAGGTTGCGGCCTTCCTCGGCATCCACGATGCGCAGGGTGGCCGACAGGCCGCTGAAACGGTCTTCGGGATGGATGCGTTCGCAGGCGATGTCCAGGGCGCGCTGCATCCAGCGGCGCAGGCGCCAGCGGGGCAGTTCGGGACAGGCGGCGGCGTACTGGACGCTCAGGGTCAGGTCAGGCATCGCCGGCATTCTCGTAGGCGTCCACGATGCGGGCGACCAGGGGATGGCGCACCACGTCGCGGCTGGTGAACTGGGTGGAGGCGATGCCCTGCACGTCCTTCAGGATGTTGACCGCGTGGGTCAGGCCGCTGCGCTGACCCTTGGGCAAGTCCACCTGGGTGGGATCGCCGGTGATCACGGCCTTGCTGCCGAAGCCGATGCGCGTCAGGAACATCTTCATCTGTTCGGGCGTGGTGTTCTGGGCCTCGTCCAGGATCACGAAGGCATGGTTGAGCGTGCGCCCGCGCATATAGGCCAGCGGGGCGATCTCGATGGTCTGCTTTTCGAACAGGCGCTGGACTTTCTCCAGGCCCATCAGGTCATAGAGAGCGTCGTAGAGCGGGCGCAGGTAGGGGTCCACTTTCTGGGCCAGGTCGCCGGGCAGAAAGCCCAGGCGTTCGCCTGCTTCCACGGCCGGACGGGTCAGGATCAGGCGCTGCACCGATTCGCGCTCCAGGGCGTCGATGGCGCAGGCAACCGCCAGCCAGGTCTTGCCCGTGCCGGCCGGTCCGACGCCGAAGGTGACGTCGTGGTGCAGTATGTTGCGCAGGTAGTCGCGCTGGCGCGGCGTGCGCGGGCGCAGGTCGCGCTTGCTGGTGCGCAGCTGGAAGTCGTCCTGGCCCACCGGAGGCGGTTCCGGAAGGGCGTCCTGCTGGCGTTCTTCGTCACGGCTGCGGCTGGCGCCCAGCTCCACCAGGCCCAATTGGATGTCGTCGATGTTCAGCGCCTGGTGCACGGCGCGGGCGTGGAACCAGGCGATGGCCTTGGCGGCTTCGGCAGCGCGCTCGCCTTCGACGGACACGTGGCTGCCGCGCCGGCGCACCGTGACGCCGTAGGCGATGGCGATCTGCTTGAGGTTTTCGTCCAGCGGCCCGCACAGGTTGGCCAGGTGGGTGTTGTCCCCGTCCAGGCGCAGCGTGGTGGGCATGCGTCGTCGGTTGGCGCTCATGTCAGGCTCCCGTCACGAGTTCCTGCGTGAGGACTTCGCCGCGCAGGGTATTGGTCAGCGCCTGGGTGACGCGCACGTCCACGATCTGGCCGATCAGGCGCTTGCCGCCGGGGAAATTGATGATGCGGTTGTTCTCGGTGCGGCCCATCAGCTCGGATTCGTCCTTGCGCGAGGTGCCTTCGACCAGGATGCGCTGCACGCCGCCCACCATGGCCTGGCTGATGGCCTGCGCCTGTTCGTTGATCAGGGCCTGCAGGCGGTGCAGCCGGTCCAGCTTTTCTTCCTTGGAGGTGGTGTCCTCCAGGTCCGCGGCGGGCGTGCCGGGACGGCGCGAATACACGAAGGAGAAGGACTGGTCGAAGTTGACGTCGCGGATCAGCTTGAGCGTCTTCTGGAAGTCGTCCTCGGTCTCGCCCGGGAAACCCACGATGAAGTCGGAGGACAGCACCATGCCGGGGCGCGCTTCGCGCAGACGGCGCACGATGGACTTGAATTCCAGCGAGGTGTAGCCGCGCTTCATGGCGGCCAGCACGCGATCGCTGCCGGCCTGCACGGGCAGGTGCAGGAAGGGCACCAGCTTGGGCAGCTTGCCGTGGGCCTCGATCAGGCGCGAGGTCATCTCCTTGGGGTGCGAGGTGGTATAGCGGATGCGTTCGATGCCGGGGATCTCGTGCACGTATTCCAGCAGCATGGCGAAGTCCGCGATTTCGCCGGCCACGCCGGTGGGGCCGCGGTAGGCGTTCACGTTCTGGCCCAGCAGGGTGACTTCGCGCACGCCCTGGTCGGCCAGGTCCGCGATCTCCATGAGCACGTCGTCGAAGGGGCGCGAGACTTCGGGGCCGCGGGTGTAAGGCACCACGCAGAAGCTGCAATACTTGCTGCAGCCTTCCATGATGGACACGAAGGCCGAGTAGCCTTCCACGCGGGCCGGCGGCAGGGCGTCGAATTTCTCGATTTCGGGAAAGCTGATGTCCACCTGCGAGCGGCCGCTGTTGCGCCGCTTGACGATGAGTTCGGGCAGGCGGTGCAGGGTCTGGGGGCCGAAGACCACGTCCACATAGGGGGCGCGGCGGATGATGGTGTCGCCTTCCTGGCTGGCCACGCAGCCGCCCACGCCGATCACCAGGTCCGGGTTGAGGGCCTTCAGGTGTTGTACACGGCCCAGGTCGGAGAATACTTTTTCCTGCGCCTTCTCGCGCACCGAACAGGTGTTGAACAGGATGATGTCGGCTTCTTCGGGATTGGTGGTCAGTTCCACCGGCCGGTCCTGGTTCAGGATGTCGGCCATTTTCTCGGAGTCGTACTCGTTCATCTGGCAGCCGAAGGTGCGGATGAACAGCTTGCGGACAGGCTTGGCGGCGTTGTCCGCGCTGGCGGGCGTGGGCAGGGTGGTGTCGGTCATGGATGGGGCCGTGACGGGTGTATATCCCGGGGGCGGTTGGAAACGATGAATCAATCATTATAGCGCCGCCGCTTTCAGGGCGGAAAAAAAGCCCGTGATGCTGCTGCGCAGGCTGGGGGCTGCTTGCTGAGCATGGGGCGTCTTTTTATTGGGCGGTCCGACGGTTAAAAAAGCTACTCAATTGATTTCTGGGGTATTGCAGTACGGGTAGGGCCTTTTTAGGCCAAGCAGGGAAAAATCTCGGTTTTCTTGAGGAGGGCCTGGGCGGGCCGGCTTGGCTGGGTCCTTCGCCCGTGCTGCGCACGGGTACCCTTGTCAGCACGCTGGAGCGGGCGGGCCGTGAACTCGGAGCGCGGTTCGTCCCCCGGACGAACCGCAAGCGTGCTCCTCGAACAGCACGCCCC
>JAFACG010000034.1 GCA_023425645.1 Pseudomonadota bacterium | reverse complement strand
TCGGCGACGCGGAGCGAGGACAAAAGAAGGTCGGCAGTACGGGGCAGCGCCGGGCAGCTGCTGAAGTGGAAATGGACACAGCTTAAACTAACCGGCTGAGTGTCTTGACTAATGGGTCCACTTTAGTGCTGTCCTTCGTCAATCTTGCGGCTATTTTCAAAATGCGCCTTAGCTCCCTGGATCAGGATGTGCGTGCCTGTCACTGGCTTGGTCAGTCGAGGAATGCTCGCTCTCCGCGGAACGATGGGCCTTGGTTTGGGTGACGGGCTACGCAGCTCCCCGTCTTTCGACCAATCGGTCTGGTCGCCGGGCCGTGCCTCCGGTAGAGGCGGCTTCTTCATCGCTTTCCCGACCGCTAATTTTGCCCAATACCCCCGCTCTGGGCGCGGCACTCGCAAGACCGAACAAACACGAGCCATGTAACTTCCGGAGACCCCGAATTGTTCTGCCACCTTGATCATCGGCTTGGACCATACCAAGTCATACAGCTCTTCTCTTGTTACCACATCCCTCCCCTTTGGAATGCAATATAGTTAGCGGCTTATTAATTGCTGACGCAGCAGCTGACCTGCTTTTTGTAGCTCCTCCACAGTAAATCCCTGATAGGCCTGACATAAAACAACATGCCCTTGGCTCATGAGGGGCGATTGCGCTAGGGTCCAACCGCTCTCCGTATCATCCAGAACTAGAAATGGCTGAGATGGAGTATGAAATTTCTCAAGCCAAGCCTCGATCTCTTCTCGCCGGCTCCAAGAACTGGCTCGAGGGGTTGTCCATTGGCCGTGCAGATTCTGCTGGACGAAATGAAGTTGAGTACGCGCGAATACTTCACCCATCTGTGTTTGATCGAGATACGTTGACCAGCTTGAACTGACTACGTACTGCGGCTCGAAATCATCGTGCAGCAAGCGTAAGTTTCTTGCGGCATTAGAGTCCACCAGGCCAGCCCACAGCTCCGGCCACTCGAGCTGATTCTCCCGAAAGCACATCATCACCTGAAAGCTGTTGTATTCCTTGCTGACACACAGCACGTCATCCATGTCGAGAAAAACGATAGGGTGCATCACTCCGTCAAACAATAGAGTTGACCATATGGCATCCATGGTACAGGAGATCGAGCCCACAGAGGCTTAACCTAACGCAATTGCCGCATTGACTTTGCAAATCCATCGCAACTTGGCCGCCAGAACATACCTTAATGGCCGGAGGGACTTCGAAAATCACTTTCATCCCTAGTTTCGGCAAGGGCGGATAGCCTCAATGTCGGATTTCTAGTCGATTGCCTCTCAAAACTGGGCAAGAATGTCGGAAAAATAGCGGATTCAGGCTGATAATGTCGGAATTTTGCGTGATTCGCCTGTGACAATGGCCCCGTTTTCAGGGGAGTCGGGCAGTACGAAGAAGCCTAACAAGGAGGACCTGGGTGGTTGATTTGCTGCCAGTATTGATAACAGCGACAAAGACGGTTCAGCAGCTCATGACACAGTGGTTCGCTGACTACCCGACGGGCATGCCCTGGACAATCGCCTCAGACTACTGCATTGGCGACGATGGCAAAAAGAACGATGTTTTCTCGTTCGTGGTCATCGCGAATCACGACAAGACGGAAAACATTAGCGAGTACATCTCTGCAGTGGCGCCCCGGGACATTAAGAAGGTCCGACAAGTGCCGGTGGGATTGATGCAGTACCTGACGTGCCCCCAGCCGGTAACCTTTAGCGTGTCATTCGTTATCGACAAGGAGTCCGCTCTCTTGCGCAACTACTTGCGTGTCGAACACATGACGAGCTTTATCCCAGATGCCTGCGAGCTGGTGGAAACATTTCGGAAGAACTCACCGTCCAGCGCTTCGTTGAACCCAGCATACTTCGACGAAGTGCTTCAGCGCCTGCGCATCTTTGAGAAAGACTTGGCTCGAAAACAGTTGAATGCCAAGCTATCGCGCCAGATTCATCTGGCTTCTGGGTTCGCGGCCACGGTGTTCTATCTCGTGACGCAGTCGACTCAAGCAGGTTATCTCAGGTGGATTTCTGACCGAGACAAGCTGATTGAGCACAACGACACGGTTGTGTACGACCTGGCGTACCTCTACTTCGTTCTTATGTCCTCAAACCAACCGGGCCTGAGGCCCAACGCCCAGGGCAAACCAATACTCGACTTGCCAAAGACCTTGTTCGAGCTACCTGAGAAAACTGGCCAGCACCGGTTCGATGCGCTCATCCGGCTGTCGGACTACCTTGCCGGAACCTTGGCAGACATAGGCCCCGACATGTCCTACTCGAAAGACAAATTTGGGGAAATGCTGCATGGCGTCTTTGTCGACTCGTCGAACAACTGCGTTGTACAGCTGACTTCAACTGGCGAACGGATTACTGCTCGCTACGTCCAATATCGCTCATGATTTCATAGCTGCGGCGCCGGTCATCGTTGTACAGCAATCCATTCGGAGCTGACCAGCCCTGGTGAACATCGACAAGGAAAAGCCCAAAGCGGCTGTAGCGGCTTCGGGCTTGGGTGCAAGGGATTTGACGTGGTATCGGTTGCAAAGACTGCTCAGGGGCCGATGGTCAGGTCCAATACGCTGCTTTAGCGCTTTACGTCGGTTTCTCCGGTACTTCCATGAGGCCCGCTACCTTCTCTGCGGCGGCCTTCAGAAAACGCGGCAAATGCACGACGACCTCCCACGCTCCATCACTCTCAGCGCCGGCCAAGAAGACAAAAGCCCCTGTCATCAAAAAATTCTTTCCATCCGCACGGCTCGCACCGCTCAAGACCATATCGTAGTACGGTGCCTCCCACACAGCCTGCAAGTTTCCTTCTGCAGGATCCCGCCACTCGATGCTTTCTGCGTGCATGATGCAATTGCACGCTTGGCGGAGACCAAAGTTCAAACCGGATTTTGGTGGATTCCTTGCGTAGAATCCAATGCTGTCTGTGTCCAAAATCGGATTCGTGGTGCGGTCTCTGCGCTCTTGCGGCGATAAAGCACCCCACTCTTTGTCCTGGATTCGCCGTATTAACGCTGCGATGGAAATCAGAAGGTGCCCGGCTTCATTCCGAAAAAACTCATCATGCAACGCACCCAGCCAGCCAATATCGTCGAAGCGGACGCTATGCCTGTTTGCACCGAACTCCAACATCAACATAAGACGATAGACGTCCCGCAGGACGAGATTGTGATCGAACCAGTGCATTCACATTTCCGATGGACGGCGAAGTTGTACATACGCGAAGGTATCAGTCTTCAGTGACCGAACTTGCGCGGCTAGAATCGGCGAGAAAGAGCTTTCTCCCAAATCAGAACTTTAATGTCATTAGCTGTAACCAGGGGCGTTTTCCAGATCAAAACTTTAATGTCATCGAATTTTTCGGATTTTGCGAAAATCCTTTGAAATCAATGATCTGCTAGACCGGAACTTTAATGTCATAGACCAGCGCGATGCTCGCCTGGTCGCCCAGCGCCAGCGCCAGCATCACTCCGCCCCAGCGCTTGTCCTGGACATAGGGCCGCATGGCGGCGCACAGATCGTGGCGCAGGCGTTCGGCTCGCACGCCCCAGCCCAGCGTCTGCGCGGACGCCAGCGGCTCGGGGGACCCTCGCACGCTGCCCACGGCGCGCCACCCTTGGGCCATGGCGTGGCGCTCCGCATCATAACCATGAGGATTGCGCGCGCCCTGAGGCGGGCGCACCAGCAAGGACATGCGCCAGCGCTGGCCCGGCGCCAGGTCGGGAAATGAGTGGACCTGCGGCTCGCGATAGATCGAATGGCGCTGCGGTGCGTGCCATCGGACCAGGAGGTCCTGCGGCAACCCGGGCGGACGCGACTGAAGGACACGCGCCTGAAACTGCCGATGGGCCGGCCCGGCCTGCACCAGGGACACGATTTCCAGATCCACGCGGCTGACCTTGTTGACGTCTCCAGCGGGCACGGACTGGCTCAAGCGCGCCTGGATATGCCACACGCTGTACAAGGCGCCGAGCAAGGCGAACACGGCCAGCCAGGCCAGGGGAAAGCGCAAGGACAGCACAAGCGCAGCCAATGCGCCCGCGCCCCAGACCCAAACGGAAACGGTCAGGACCGCAGGCGGCAGGAAATGCACCGCCGTGGCCGCTCCCGCGAATGCGCCCATGCATGCGCGCCCGATCACCCCGTTGCTCCCGCCGCCATGCACGCCTCCGCCCAAAACACCAGCTTAAGGGCTTGCGGCCGTCGGCGGGCGGCCCGGGCGGAGCGTTGCGACCCTCGGCTTGTACGGTGGACAAGCCCCTGCTCCGACGCCGACTCGGCGTGCTCCGACGTGCTAGGGCTGCGGATTGTTCAGCAAGGCATCCAGGCGCGGCAGGACGCGGCGGGCAGTTGCGCCGGTGGCCACAATCACCTCTTGCACGTCCAGGCCGCGCAACTCGGCCAGGCTGCGCGCCACCCCGGCCACTTCCATTGGTTCGTTGCGCACCGAGGCCAGAGGCGTGCCCGGTTCCACCCTCCACGAAGGGGCCAGGTCGGGTGCATCGGTTTCCAGGACAATGCTGTCCAGGTCCAGCTCCTGGGCCAGGCGTCGTATCTGCTTGGCGCGGCCAAAGGTCATGGCGCCGCCAAAACCCAGAGCGCAGCCCTGGCGCACGAACATGTCGGCCTGCTGGCGGCTGCCATTGAAGGCGTGAGCAATGCCGCCCACGCCGGGAAACTGCCTCAAGTACTTCAGCACCCTGTCCTGCGAGCGCCGCACATGCAGCAATACCGGCAGACCGCAGCGCTGCGCCAATGCCAGCTGGCGTTCATAAATCCATTCCTGATGCCGGGACGCCGCCTCGATCTTGAGTTCGGGCACGAAATAATCCAGGCCGATCTCGCCTATGGCCACGAAGCGCGGATCGTCCAGGCTGGCCTGGACCTGCCGCTCCAGTTCGCGCAGATCGTCCTCGCCCGCCCCGGGCGTAAATAAAGGATGAATGCCCAGGGCATAGGCTCCGCCCGGCACGGCCTGCGCCGCCAGGCGGGCGTCCTGGAAATCGAACACGCCCACGGCCGGCACCACGATGGAGCGCACGCCCGCCTGGCGCGCACGCGCGATCACGGCCCCGCGGTCCGCGGAAAACTCAGGGGCGTCAAGATGGCAATGGGTGTCGATCAACATGGCAAGGCTCCAGACAAGCGGCTGTCTTTTCACTATACAGGCAGGAAGAAAAAGGGGCGCGGCGCGCCCCTTTTGTCCCGCCGACCCAGGCCCGCCTCAGGCCTTGATTTCCTGCGCCAAGTGACCTTTGTCCATGACCAGCTGGCGATGCGCCAGCGCGGCCAGCGCCGGATCGTGCGTGACGATGACGAAAGCCGTGCCGAATTCCTCGTTGACCTTGGTCAGCAGGTCGAACATGCCTTCGGCCGTGTAGCGGTCCAGGTTGCCGGTGGGCTCGTCGGCCAGCACGCAGGCCGGGCGGGTGACCAGTGCGCGCGCCAGGGCCACGCGCTGGCGCTCGCCGCCCGACAGCTGGCCGGGATAGTGGTGGATGCGTTGGGCCAGGCCGACCTGCTCCAGCACGACCTGAGCCTGCTCGCGCGCCTGGTTCCGGTTCATGCGGCGCACGATCAAAGGCATGGCCACATTGTCCAGGGCGTCGAATTCGGCCAGCAAGTGATGGAACTGATACACGAAGCCCAGCACCTGATTGCGCAACTGGCTGCGCTGGCGCTCATTGAGCGCTTCAGCCTGCACGCCGTTGACTTCGATGCTGCCGCTGCTGGGCTTGTCCAGCAGGCCCAGCGAATGCAGCAGCGTGCTCTTGCCCGAACCGGAGGCGCCGATGATGGCCACCATTTCGCCGCGGCGCACCTCCAGGCTGACGCCCGAGAGCACCTGGATGGTATTGCCGCCCTCTTCGTAATGCACGCTGACATCGCGCGCCCGCAAAACAATGGGATGAATGGTCTCAGTCATGGCGCAGCACCTGGGCGGGTTGAAGCTTGGAGGCGCGCCAGCTCGGATACAGCGTCGCCAGGAAAGACAGCAGCAGCGACACTACCGCGATCACCGTGATGTCGTCCAGCTGCGGATCGGAGGGCAGCTCGCTGATGAAGTAGATCTGCTGCGGCAGGAACTTGCGGCCCATCAGATTCTCTATGAAGGGCACGATCACATCGATGTTGTAGGCGATCAGCATGCCCAGGCCCACGCCCAGCAGCGTGCCCACCACTCCGATCAGCGCGCCCTGCACCAGGAAGATGCGGGCGATTTCGCGCGGGGTCGCCCCCAGCGTGCGCAGGATGGCGATGTCCGACTGCTTGTCCTTGACGGCCATCACCAGCGAAGACAGGAGATTGAAGGCCGCCACGGCCACGATCAGGGCCAGGATCAGGAACATCATGCGCTTTTCCGTCTGCACGGCGGCGAACCAGGTACGGTTGTTCTCGGTCCAGTCCGAGACGAAGACGTAGCTGGGCATGACGTTGGCGATCTCCCGGGCCACCTGCGGCGCCTTCTGCATGTCCTTGATGCGCAGGCGCACGCCGCTGTTGCCCACGTCGCGGAAGACGCGCGCGGCATCGTCCACGTTCACGAAGGCCAGGGTGGCGTCATACTCGTAATACCCCGAGGAGAACACGCCGGTCACGGTGAACTGGCGCATGCGCGGCGAAAAGCCCGCCGGCGAGATCGAGCCCTGCGGCGCCATCACCATGATGGTGTCGCCGGTGCTCACGCGCAGCATGCCGGCCAGTTGCTCGCCCAGCACGATGCCGAACGAGCCCGGCTTCAGATTCTCCAGCCTGCCCATGACCATCTGCTGCGCCAGCTCCGAGACGCGCGACTCCTGCTCGGGATCGATGCCGCGCACCTGCACGCCGGTCAGCTGGTTGCTGCGCACCAGCATGCCCTGTCCGGCCACGTAGGGCGCCGAGCCGATCACGGCCGGATTGATCTGGGCCTTCTGGGCCAGCGTCTTCCAGTGGTCCAGCACCTGCTGGTGATCGGCATTGCGCACGATCAGTTCGATATGCGGAAGGACCGACAGCATGCGGTCGCGCACCTGCTTCTGGAAGCCGTTCATGACCGACAGCACCACGATCAGCGCGGCCACGCCCAGCGCTATGCCCGCCATGGAACTGCCGGCGATAAATGACACGAAACGGTCCGACCGCCCCCCGCGCCGCTTGCGGCCCCGGGCCAGGCCGGCGTACCGCGCTCCTATCCAAAATTCATATGCCATTCGAGCTGCTACCGCCTCAAAGAAAACACTACAATCGCTGTCATGCAGATCGTAATCAAGGGCGCGCTGCCGGATCCGGCCATCGCGCGCGAACTCATCAAACACCTGGCGCAGACCGCTCCCACCCTGGTCCAATGGCTGGAGCAGGGACAGGGAGAACTGTCTCTGCGCGAGCCGGCCGTGGAGCTGTGCACCCCGGCGGAATCCTGCCTGCTGCAGGCCCACGGCTTTGAGGCCGGCCAAGCTCAGCATCTTAGCGCAGGTCTGGCCCCTTTGCGGGCCCGCCAGATAAAACAAATCCAGAATGTTCCAGGCAATGCCCCCCTGTGGCTGGCCGAACTGGTGCACATCGCGCCCTCGCGCGAAGGAGCCATGCTGCTGCCGGCCGCGCAACTGGAGGTCTCCGAGGCGCACGGCCGCACCCTGCTGGAGGCCTTCGCGCCCTATCTGGAAGGCACGGGTTTTACCTTCCGTTACCTGACTCCGCAGTACTGGTGCGTGACCACGCCTTCCGGATTCGATTATCGCGCCGCCTCGCCGGAGCTGGTCAGCCAGAGCAATCTGAACGACTGGTGGACCCAGGACGCCGCAGCGCGGCCCTGGCGCCGGCTGGTCAATGAATTCCAGATGCTGGCCTTCGATCTGCCCGTCAACCGCGAGCGCGAGCAGGCTGGCTTGCCGCCCGTCAACAGCCTGTGGCTGTTCGGCGGCGCGCGCCCCGACCAGCTGGGCGCCGAACCGCGGGAACTGCTCGTGCTGGACACGCTGCAGGACAGCCTGATGCAGCAGGACTGGGGCCGCTGGCTCGAAAGACTGGCCGAGCTGGACCGTGATGTGCTCGCGCCGCTGGCCGGGCAGGCCCAGCCGGAGCTGGTGCTGGCCGGCCAGGACCGCTACGCGCGCGTGCGGCCCGCCGCGCGCCGCATCTGGCCTTTGTCCTTATTGAAAAACAAGCAGAACTGGAGTCAGTGGTGGTCACCCCAATCCTGAAGAATCGTCCCGAACAACGACAAGCCAGCCAGGCCCTGGAGCAGGCCGGACTGCATCCCCTGATGGCCCGCCTGCTGGCGGCCCGCGGGGTGACCGACGCCGCCCAGACCGAAATCAGCTGGCAGCGCCTGATCCCGCCCGCCATGCTGAGCCAGGCCCAGCATGCCGCCGCCCTGCTGGCCGACGCCATCGACCGGCGCGAGCGCATGCTGATCATTGCCGACTACGACTGCGACGGCGCCACGGCCTGCGCCGTGGGTCTGCGGGCCCTGCGCAGCATGGGCGCCATCGTGGACTTCCTGGTGCCCAACCGCTTCGAGACCGGCTATGGCCTGTCGCCCGCCGTGGTGGACCTGGCCCTGCGGCATCCGGCCGGCAAGCCCGACCTGCTCATCACCGTGGACAACGGCATCGCCAGCATAGACGGCGTGGAGGCGGCCCGGCAGGCCGGCATGCAGGTGCTGGTGACCGACCACCACCTGCCCGGGGACGAATTGCCCGACGCCCTGGCCATCGTCAATCCCAACCAGCCCGGCTGCGATTTCCCGTCCAAGAATCTGGCCGGCGTGGGTGTGATCTTCTACCTGATGCTGGCGCTGCGCGCCGAGCTGCGCCAGCGCGGCGTCTACCCGGCCAATGGCGGCCCGCGCCTGGACGCCCTGTGCGACCTGGTCGCGCTGGGCACGGTGGCCGACGTGGTCAGCCTGGACGCCAACAACCGCCTGATCGTCACGCAGGGACTGGAGCGCATGCGCGCCGGCCGCATGCAGCCCGGCCTGCGCGCCCTGTTCCAGGTGGCCGGCCGCGAACCGCGCCAGGCCAGCGCCTTCGACCTGGGTTTCGCCCTGGGACCGCGCATCAACGCCGCGGGACGCCTGGCCGACATGTCCCTGGGGATACGCTGCCTGATCACCGACGACGAGCAGGAAGCCGCCGACATCGCCCGCGAGCTGGAAGACATGAACCAGGACCGGCGCGCCATCGAGAACACCATGCGCGAAGAAGCCCTGCGCGCCGCCGAACAGGCCGAACCCGACACCTGCGCCACGGTCTGCGTCTATCATCCGGACTGGCACCAGGGCGTGGTGGGCCTGGTCGCCTCCCGGCTGAAGGAAAAATACTGGCGTCCGACGCTGGCCTTCGCCCAGGGCGACCCCGGCGAGATCAAGGGCTCGGGCCGCTCCATTCCCGACGTGCACCTGCGCGACGCGCTGGACCTGGTCTCCAAGCGCTACCCCGGCCTGATCCTGAAATTCGGCGGGCACGCCATGGCTGCCGGCCTGACCATAGAGGAAGACAACTACGACGTCTTCGTGCAGGCTTTCGAAGAGGCCGTGCAGGAACTGACCGGCCGCTTCCAGTTCGACCCCGTCATCGAAACGGACGGTTCACTGGAGCCGCAGCATGCCACGATCTCCGTGGCCGGCCTGCTCCAGAAACAGGTATGGGGGGCGGGCTTTCCGCCGCCGGTGTTCCGCGACCAGTTCCTGGTGCGCCAGCAGCGCCTGCTCAAGAACAAGCACCTGAAGCTGACGCTGGAGCGCGACGGCGCGCACTTTGACGCCATCTGGTTCAACCGGGATTCCCTGCTGCCCGAGGAAATCGAGGCCGCCTATCGCCTGGACCAGAACGAGTGGAACGGCAATGTGAACGTGCAGCTGATCATCGAGTTCGCCCAGGGCCGGCCCTGACCCTAGGCGGGAAGGAACGTCAAGCGCTGGCCGGGCCCCGGCCCCGCATGGCCTCGCCGCCGAGGGCATGGCTTGCGCAAGAGTACATGATCAAGAGCGGCGGCCCGGCGCGGTCGCCAGCACCAGGCCGGCCAGGGCGAGCACGAAGGCCAGCAGGTGCATGCCGGAGAAGGGCTCGCCCAGCACCAGCACTCCGACAGCCGCCGTGCCCAGGGGCATCAGCACCATGAACACGGCGGCGCGCGAGGCCGGCACATGGGTCACCCCGGTCATCCAGAGCCACACCGTCCAGACGCTGGCCGCCAGCGAGTAAAAGACCAGCAGCAGCCAGATCCAGCCGGGCACCTGCGCGAACGCAAAGTCCCGCGCCGCATACACGCCCAGCGGCGTGATCAGCGCCAGGCTGCACAGATTGATGACGGCGCTGATGCGCTTGGGGCTCATGACCGAGGTCAGCCGCTTGCCGATGACGGCGTAGGCCGCCTCGCACAGCACGGCGCAGAAAATCAGCGCATTGCCCAGCCAGATGCGTCCCGGATCCAGGCCCGTCGGGCCATCTTCCTCGTGCTGCACCAGAGCCAGCAAGGCAATGCCCAGCATGCCCAGGGCCAGGGCCGTCCAGGTGCGCGGGCCGATGCGCTCCTTCAGGAAGTACCAGCTGAACAGGGCCACCACGCCGGGAATGGCGGACAGGATGACGCCGGCCGACACCGCGCTGGTCATGCTGATGCCGGTGACCATGCACAGCGTGAACATGAAATTGCCCAGAAACGACTCCAGAAAGATCAAGCCGCGCGTGCGCCCGTCCAGCGCCGGCTCGGTGGCGGGCTTGCGCAGCCAGCGCAGCATGGCCAGCGCGCCTATGCCGAAACGGAACCAGGCCAGCAGAAAGACCGGCAAGGCGGCCACCAGCGGCCGCGTCAAGGCGATGTAGCTGCCCACCAGGCTCATGGACAAGGCCAGGCAGCCGTAGGCCGTCCAGCGGACGCCCGCCGCGCTCATGACAATACCCCGAATGGATACATGGTTTTATGGTTCAACTGGAAAATCGACTCATAATAAGGTCTACAATAATGCCCGAGCCCGGCCTCCGAGACCCCCAGGAGGCCGTTTCGTTTGCGCACAAGATGGCGACGAACAGCGCCCGGCCCGCACCCCGGCCCGCGCCCCGCTCCCTTGTTCCCGTTCCGACCCGCACGCCGCCGGCCTACAGGCCCGCGTCGCCGTGCCCATTCCTTGAAGGATAGACAATCATGCAGGCCATCGCCCGCCTGAGCCGCTTCGTTGGCAATACCTTTGCCATCTGGGTTCTGCTGTTCGCCATTCTGGCTTTTTACTTCCCCGACCATTATCGCTGGTTGGGCGCCTATATTGTTCCCTTGCTGGGCATAATCATGTTCGGCATGGGCCTGACCCTGTCCCGCCAGGACTTCGCCGAAGTCTTCACCCGCCCGGGCCGCGTGGCCATCGGGGTGCTGGGCCAGTTCATCATCATGCCCGGCCTGGCCTGGCTGCTGTGCAAGCTGTTCGCCCTGCCGCCCGAACTGGCCGTGGGCGTCATCCTGGTGGGCTGCTGCCCAGGCGGCACCGCCTCGAACGTCATGACCTTCCTGTCGCGCGGCGACGTGGCCCTGTCCGTGGCCATCACCTCGGTCACCACGCTGCTGGCCCCCGTCGTCACCCCCGCCCTGATCTACCTGCTGGCCAGCCAATGGCTGGAAGTCAGCGCCTCGGCCATGTTCTGGTCCATCGTCCAGGTCGTCATCCTGCCGATCGCGCTGGGCGTCATCGTGCAATCCGTGCTGGGCGAAAAGGTCAAGGCCGGCGTGACCGTGCTGCCGCTGGTCTCCGTGATCGCCATCGTGGCCATCGTGGCCGCCGTGGTGGCCGGCAACCAGGCCAAGATCGCCACCAGCGGCCTGCTGGTGTTCTCCGTGGTCGTACTGCACAACGGCCTGGGCTACGCGCTGGGCTACCTGCTGGCGCGCCTGTCCGGCATGCCCCTGCCCCAGCGCAAGACGCTGGCCATCGAGGTCGGCATGCAGAACTCGGGCCTAGGGGTGGCGCTGGCCAGCGCCCACTTCTCGCCCCTGGCCGCCGTGCCCAGCGCCATCTTCAGCGTCTGGCACAATATCTCCGGTCCTCTGGCCGCCACGATCTTCCGGCGCATGGACGACCAGTCCAAGGCCTGATCACCATGGGCGGGCGCGACCAGGCCCGCTCCGCCGCTCCAGAAAAAGCCCGCTCATCAAGCGGGCTTTTTTTCATCCAGTCGGGCTTCCGGCCTGAACGCTCATGCCTTGCCGACCTTGCGCGAGGACACGTAGATGCCGCCCACGATCAGCAGGAAAGCCGCGGCATGATAGAGCTTGGGCGTGTCTCCCAGGATCAGGACGGACATCAAGGCCGCGAACACGGGCATCAGATTGACGAAGAAGCCCGCCGTGGCGGCGCCCACCCGCTGCACGGCCACGCCCCAGCTGCGCAGCGCCACCAGCGCCGGGCCTGTGCCCACATACAGCACTGCCGCCAGCAGGCCCCAGCTCCAGTCGATATGCCAATCGGTGAATTGCCATTCCAGGGCGGCGAAGGCGCCCGACCAGATCAGGCCGAAGAAGACCTGCGCCATGATGACCGTGGCCCAGCTTTGCGCGATGTCCCCGGGATACTTGCGTGTGCTCAGCATCCAGCTGTAGACGGCCCAGGCGATGGTAGCGATGACCATGTACAGGTCGCCGGGCACGAAATTCAGGGCCAGCAGCTCGTGCCAGTCCGCGCGCGTCAGCACCAGGATCACGCCCAGCAGGGACATCAACCCGCCCGCCAACTGCCGCCAGTTGACCGAGGCGCCGAAGAACAGGCGCCCGATGACCAGCATCCAGAACGGCAGGCTGGCGTTGACCAGGGTGACGTTGACGGGGCTGGAGCTTTGCAGGGCCAGGTATTGCAAGGCGTTATAGATGCCTATGCCCAGCAGGCCCAGGATGGAATAGCGGCGCCAGTTCGCCCACAGGCTGCTGCCGCGCCGCAGCACCTGGCGGCCGAAGAACAGCAGGATGACGAAGGCCACCAGCCAACGGAAGAAGTTCAGGGTGATGGGCGGCACCTGATCATGGATCAGGCGTCCGACAATGGCGTTGCTGGCCCACAGGATGGTGGGCAACACCAGCAGGGCCGTGGTGCCGGGCGTTAGTTTCTGAGTGCTCACGAACATGTCCAAAAAAAACGGCGACGGCGGGGCGCGCCCCCTTCCAGGGCACGCCGCGCCGTCCAGACAAGGCACAGTATAGTGAAGAAACGTTGCGCTTCCAGCCTGCCGCCTGGCCTTTCCTGCACACTTAGCCTGGTCAATCTTTGACCAATCCATAAATTTTATTTATAATCAAAGTATTGCCTCGCCATGGCGCCGACTGATTCGCCGGCCCATCCCGTCCACGTTCTTCCGGCTGTGTGCCGGATGCAACTCTCTCGGCTTTGCCGGGGCCGCGCGCCCCGGAAAAGCACAGCTCGAGCCCCCTTGCGGGCCTATTGCGACCCAGACCACCCGCGCCGGCGACGCCGGCCCACCGGTCCGCTCTCGCGACGACGTCCTCCCGTCCCGCCCGCCCGGGCCCGACGGGACATATTCATTTTTTTAGGAGTCCGATCTATGGCCAAAGAAGAGTTACTTGAAATGCATGGTTCCGTCACCGAGATCCTGCCCGACTCGCGCTTTCGCGTCACGCTGGACAACGGCCACGCCGTCATCGCCTACACCGGCGGCAAGATGCGCAAGCACCACATCCGCATCCTGGCCGGCGACAATGTTACGCTGGAAATGTCGCCCTACGACCTGAGCAAGGGCCGGATCATTTTCCGCCACCTGCCCAAGCGCACCGGCGCCGCCATGGCTCCCCGCCGCACGCACAAGCAGCGATAAAACGGCCCGGTCGACACACCCCTGTCACAATCAGATGCAAAAATCACAGGCCATGACAGGGGTGCGGCACTGATACCCATCGGAAAGGCGCACTCGGCACACTGTGGAGTCCGCCTTGAAGAAACTGCTCACCCTTAAAACAGGCTTCATCGCCTATTTTGCCGTCCTTGGGCTTTTCCTGGCGCTGATGCTCAGCGCGCTCCAGCACCTGACCCACAGCATCGAACAGCTCAAGCAGCTGGAAACCCAGCGTTACCAGGCCACTGCGCTGGCCAATGAATTCAAGCGCGTCACCGAATCCATCAGCCGCCAGACCATCGCCTTCGTCTCCAGCGAACAGCCCGAGTTCCAGCAGAACTTCGAACGGCTGCTGGAGGTCTTCACCGGCAGGCAGGCCGATGCCGGCGGCCAGGCCCGGAGCATGCTGGCCCGCTTCGAAGCCATCGCCCTCCCCCCCGAGGAACTGGCCATCCTGCGCTCGGCCTACGAACAGACCCTGGAGCTGAGCAAGATCCAGATCGAAGCCATCAGCACGGCCAGCGGGCAGTTCGACGATGGCGCCGGCGGCGTGCGCGTCGCCCTGCCCAATTCGCTCATGGCCAAGGTGCTGGTGTTCAGCCAGCAGTACACCAAGGCGGCGGCCGGCATCGCCTCCACCATAGACCAGTTCGATCAGCAGGTGAGCCAGCGCCTGGACGCGCTGCTGGAGCGGGCCGGCCATGCCAGCGACCGCGCCTTCCGGCTGGCGCTGGTGGCGCTGGGCCTGTTCTTCCTGGTCAGCGCGGCCGCCCTGCTCATGCTGTACCGCTCCATCAAGCGCCCTATCGACCAGGGCGTGGCCCTGGCCAATGAACTGGCTGGCGGCAACCTGACCGCCCGCCTGGACGTGCGCCGCCAGGACGAGATCGGCGCGCTGCTGGCCGCCCTCAACGGCATAGGCGAAGGCCTGCAGCAGGCCGTGGAGCAGGTTCGCCAGCAGACCCGCCTGATCGCCGACGGCTCGCAGGCCATCTCGCACGGCAATCAGGACCTGGCCCAGCGCACCGAAGAACAATCCGGCAGCGTGCAGCGGACCGTGGCCACCATGGGCCAGCTGGCCCACACCGTGCGCCAGAACGCCGACAACGCCCAGCACGCCGACCAGCTCGCCCAGCAGGCTTCCAGCCAGGTGCGGCACGGCAACCAGGCGGCCGGCAGCATGCTGGACATCATGCGCGAGATCGGCGAGAGTTCGCGCAAGATGAGCGACATCACCAACCTGATCCGCAACATCGCCTTCCAGACCAATATTCTCGCCCTGAACGCCGCCGTGGAAGCGGCCCGGGCCGGCCCGCAAGGCCGGGGCTTCGCCGTGGTGGCCACCGAAGTGCGCCAGCTGGCCCTGCGCTCCTCGGACGCCTCGCGCGATATCGAGGCGCTCATCTCCAGCTCGGTCGAACAGATCGCCAAAGGCGCGCAGGCGGCGGCCTCCGTGGGCCAGGCCATGGCCGACACCGAGCAGACCGTGGGCAAGGTGCGCAACATCGTGGCCGACATCGCGCTGGCCTCGCGCGAGCAGGCCGAAGGCGTCGAGCAGGTCAGCCACGCCATGACCCTGCTGGACGAGATCACCCGCCGCAACAGCCAGCTGGTGCAGCAGGCCGCGCATACCACGCTGCAACAGCTCGCGCAGGCCGACACGCTTTCGGACGTGGTCGCCCATTTCCAGCTGGACGAGACCTTGGCGCAGGCTGACGGGGACGCCTCCCAGGAGCAGGCCTGCGGCCCCGATTCGGCGATCCTCGGCCGGCATGTGCCGGCCCTGCGGCTGGCCGCCCTGCACTGACCGCGCACGGCCGGCGCCCCCCTCCCGGCGCGGCGCCGGCCGCCATCGCCGGAACGTTCGAGCGCCGATTCAGTTCAATGCGTGCCACATCGTGCCGATAAGGGTAAAATCAGGGGTTTCCCGCATCGCCTTCAGGGATGCCGCAGGGACTAGCACATCTATAACAGGAAACCCTCTGAACCATGGAATCGGAACGCCTCAATCAACTCGAAGCCCGCCTGAACGACTATTCGGAGCGGGAAGAAGCTCTTCGGAGGTATCTTTGACTACGATGACAAAGCGCAACGCCTGCACGTAGTCAACGCCGAACTCGAAGACCCCAACGTCTGGAACAACCCCCAGCACGCCCAGGACCTGGGCCGAGAAAAGAAAAGCCTGGAAAACGTGGTGCACGTGCTCGACGCCCTGCACACCGGCCTGAAGGACTCGCGCGACCTGTTCGAGCTGGCCGCCATGGATGACGACGACGCCACCATCGCCGCCATCGAAGAAGACTGCGACGCCATGGCCGCCCGCATCGAAGAGCTGGAGTTCCGCCGCATGTTCTCCAATCCGGCCGACCCCATGAACTGCTTCCTGGACATCCAGGCCGGCGCCGGCGGGACCGAAGCCCAGGACTGGGCCTCCATGCTGCTGCGCCAGTATCTGCGCTATGCCGAGCACAAAGGCTTCAAGGCGGAAATCCTGGAGCAGTCCGACGGCGACGTGGCCGGCATCAAGTCCGCCACCATCAAGATCGAGGGCGACTACGCCTACGGCTTCCTGCGTACCGAAACCGGCGTGCACCGCCTGGTCCGCAAGAGCCCGTTCGACTCCTCCAACGGCCGCCACACCTCCTTCTCCAGCGTGTTCGTCTACCCCGAGATCGACGACTCCTTCGAGATCGAGATCAACCCGGCCGACCTGCGCGTGGACACCTACCGGGCCAGCGGCGCGGGCGGCCAGCACATCAACAAGACCGACTCGGCCGTGCGCATCACCCACGAACCGACCGGCATCGTGGTCCAGTGCCAGAACGACCGTTCCCAGCACCGCAACCGCGCCGAAGCCATGCAGATGCTGAAATCCCGCCTGTACGAGCTTGAAATGCGCAACCGCATGGCCGAACAGCAGAAACTGGAAGATTCCAAGAGCGACGTGGGCTGGGGCCACCAGATCCGCTCCTACGTGCTGGACCAGAGCCGCATCAAGGACCTGCGCACCAACGTGGAAATCTCCAACACCCAGAAAGTGCTGGACGGCGACCTGGATCCCTTCATCCAGGCCAGCCTGAAGCAAGGCGTCTGACATGGCCGGCACGACGCTGACCGTCCTGAGCGGCGCCTCGCGCGGCCTGGGCCTGGCGCTGGCCCGGCGCAGCCTGGCCACCGGCCACCGCCTGGTCACGCTGGCCCGCAGTCCGCTGGCCTTGCCGGCGCCTGACGGCGCCCATCAGCACATCCAGGCCGACCTGGCCACGGTGCAGGGCGCGCAGCAGGCCTCGCACGCCCTGCTCCAGGCCCTGCAGCAAGCCCAGGCGGAACGCTTCGTGCTGATCAACAACGCCGGCACGGTGGACCCGGTCGCGCAGGCGGCCGATCTGCTCGACGCCCAGGCCCTCGCCCGCGCGCTGCAACTGAATGTGGCCAGCGTCATGGTCCTGACCGCCGCCTTCCTGCAAGGCACACCCGCCGCGGCGCGCCGCCAGGTGCTGAACATCTCCTCGGGCGCGGGCCGCAAGCCCGTCTCCGGCTGGGCGGCGTATGGCACGAGCAAGGCCGCCCTGGATTTCTACACCCAGACCCTGCAGCTGGAAAATCCGACGCTTCAGGCCTGCTCCCTGGCCCCCGGCGTCGTCGACACCGACATGCAGGCCCACATCCGCAGCCAGTCCCGGGACGACTTCCCCGGCCTGAGCCGTTTCATAGACCTGCACCAGCAGGGCCAGCTCAGCAGCCCGGACGACACCGCCGCCCGGATCCTGCGCTACCTGGACAGCCCGGCGTTCGGCCGCCACACCCTGGACGACATCCGCCACTACGACTAGATACTGACAACATGACTGAACCGCTAGACACCGCCACGCCCGTCGTGGACGAAAACCGCCTGATCGCCGAGCGCCGCTCCAAGCTGGACCGCGTCCGCCAGGCCGGCGTCGCCTACCCCAACGATTTCCGTCCCGACGCCCACGCCGCCGAGCTGCACGCCCAGTACGGCGAACAGGACAAGGACGCCCTGGCCGAGCTCGCCAAACCCGTCAAGGTTGCGGGCCGCATGATGCTCAAGCGGGTCATGGGCAAGGCCAGCTTCGCCAGCCTGCAGGACAGCACGGGCCGCATCCAGATCTACCTGGACAAGGCCGCCCTGGGCGAAGAGCTGTACGCGGAATTCAAGGGCTGGGACATCGGCGACATCCTGGCGGTCGAAGGCACGGTCTTCAAGACCAACAAGGGCGAGCTCTCCGTGCACGCCTCGTCCGTGCGCCTGCTGGCCAAGTCGCTGCGCCCGCTGCCCGACAAGTTCCACGGCCTGGCCGACCAGGAACTGAAGTACCGCCAGCGCTACGTGGACCTGATCATGGGCGAGGACACGCGCCAGACTTTTCTTGCGCGCAGCAAGGTCATCAGCAGCATCCGCAAGCACATGCTGGATGCGGACTTCCTGGAAGTGGAAACGCCCATGCTGCACCCCATTCCGGGCGGCGCGTCGGCCAAGCCCTTCGTCACGCACCATAATGCGCTGGACATGGAGATGTACCTGCGCATCGCGCCCGAGCTGTACCTCAAGCGGCTGATCGTGGGCGGTTTCGAGCGTGTCTTCGAGATCAACCGCAACTTCCGCAACGAAGGCGTGAGCCCGCGTCACAATCCTGAATTCACCATGATGGAGTTCTACGCGGCCTACACCGACTACCAGTGGCTGATGGACTTCACCGAAAGCCTGATCCGCCAGGCCGCCGTCAGCGCGCGCGGCACCGCCACGCTCCAGTACCAGGGACGCGAACTGGACCTGAGCCAGCCCTTCGATCGCCTGACCATCACCGGCGCCATCCTGAAGTACGCTCCCTCCTACACCCAGGAACAGCTGGAAGACGCCGCCTTCCTGCGTGCCGAACTGGCCCGCCTGAAGGTGGACGTGAATGCGCCGCCGCTGCGCGACGCGGGCCTGGGCGCACTGCAGCTGGCCCTGTTCGAGGAAACCGCTGAAAGCCAGCTCTGGCACCCCACCTTCATCGTGGACTACCCCGTGGAAGTCTCGCCCCTGGCTCGCGCCTCGGATACCCAGGCAGGCATCACGGAGCGCTTCGAATTGTTCGCCACCGGCCGCGAGATCGCCAACGGCTTTTCGGAGCTGAACGACCCCGAAGACCAGGCCGCGCGCTTCCAGGCGCAGGTCCAGGCCAAGGACGCCGGCGACGAAGAAGCCATGTACTACGACGCGGACTACATCCGCGCCCTGGAATACGGCATGCCGCCCACGGGCGGCTGCGGCATCGGCATCGACCGCCTGGTCATGCTGCTGACCGACAGCCCCGCCATCCGCGACGTCATCCTCTTCCCGCACCTGCGCCGCGAAGACTGATTGCGTCACGCTTGAACGCGAAAAGGCCCTGCATCAGCAGGGCCTTTTTCATGCCATACGGAAAAGGTTCAGTCCGTCTGCGGCAGACGGGCCATGGCCTGGGCCCACTTGTGCGCCACTTCCGGCGAGGCGAAGCAACTGGCCTTGTCCGAGACCACGCGTACGGCGCGCTCCAGCAGCTGGATGTCGGCCTCATGCTGGCGGGCCACGTGCGGGTCCTCGAAAAAGACCACGCGCTGGCAGCGGTTCTCCAGCACCAGTTCGGCGATCTGCGCGTCCCCGCCCAGCGGACCGCTCAGGTAAGGCTGGACCCAGGGCGTTTCCCTGGGCCACCCCTTGGACCAGGCCAATTCATTCAGGCGGCTGCCGGTCGTGCCCGTACCCACGCGATGGGCAAATCGCGACAGCAGGTCGAAATGCTCATCGGCAAAGGCGACCATCCGGTCCTTGAGCGCATCGTGGGCGATCAAGGCCAGGGTCTGGCTGGAGAAGTCGAACATGCGCTTGTGGCTGGAATCGGGCCACAGGCCGCGGCTCAGCCGCTCGACCTCGATCCACTCGATGGCGCCCATCAGGGTGGAGATGAAAGGACGTCCGTGCGTGATGCACTGGCGCTTCAGGGCCAACGCTTCCGGAAAGATCGAAGACGGATCGACCGGATCGATCAGGTAGATGGCGCCGTCGAAGGGAGGCGTGCCATCCGGACTTTGGGTGACGCGCGCCACCAGCTTCATCAGCCCGCCTTCGCGCCCATAGGGATAACGGATCAGGCCGGGGTAGCCTTCCAGCAGGCCGGAACGCTCGATGGCGTTACAGGTTCGCCCGACCGTATAGAGCTCGATTTCCAGTTCGCGTATGCCGCTGGCAGAACGCCGTAACCACTGAAACAAGGCCGCGTCTGCAGAATCGTGATGCAGTTGATTGGCCGCCAAACCGAAACGTAGTGACATGTGTTCCTACACAGTAAACGATTCGCCGCACCCGCAGGAGGCTTTTTCGTTTGGGTTGATGAACTTGAAACCTTCATTCAGGCCGTCCCGGCCGTAGTCCACGCGCGTGCCGTCGATGAACGGCAGGCTCTTGGGGTCGACGAACAGCTTGACGCCATGTTCCTCGAACAATTGATCGCCTTCGACCGCCTCGTCCACGAAGTCCAGCTTGTAGGCCAGACCCGAACATCCGGTCAGGCGCACGCCCAGGCGAAGACCCAGCCCGCCGCCCCGTTTCTTGAGGTGACGCTGGATGTGGTCCGCTGCCGGTTGAGTAAGAGAAATAGCCATGATCTTGTCCTAAATATGAAACAGGGATTCACCCCAGTACCTTGGACCGCTGCGCCAGCACTTTGTTCTGCGCCTGCGCCACGGCGGCCTGCACCGCCTCCTGCGCAAGCAGCGCGCAGTGCACCTTCACGGCGGGCAGCTCCAGTTCCTGCTGCACATAGGCCTGCGAGAATTCGCCGGCCTGCTCCAGGCTGCGACCTTGCAGCCACTGCGCGGCCAGCGAGCCGGCCGCGATGGTACAGCCGCAGCCATATGCCTTGAAGCGGCTGTCCTCGATGCGCCCGTCCGCAGACGCGCGCACCTGTATCTGCAGCAGCGCGCCCAGCTCGCGGCTGCCGGCCACGCCGGTACCGACGTCAGCATCGCTGCTTTCCATGACACCCACATGACGAGGGTGCATAAAGTGATCCATGACGGTTTTGCTGTATGCCATTGTCGTATTCCGCCGTCTTCAGGCCTGCACGGCCTCGTCCCACAGGGGCGAGATGGCGCGCAAGTGCTCGACCTTGGCGCGGACGGCCGCAATGGTCGCATCCACGTCCTGCTCGGTGGTGAAGCGCCCCAGGCTGATGCGCAGGGAGCTGTGCGCCAACTGGTCGCTGCGCCCCAGCGCCTTGAGCACATAGGATGGCTCCAGGCTGGCCGAGGTGCAGGCCGATCCGCTGGAGACGGCCAGTTCGGTGAGCGACATCATCAGGGCCTCGCCCTCGATGTGATCCACGCTGATGTTCAGGTTGTGCGGCACGCGCTGGCCCAGGTCGCCGTTCAGGTACAGGTCGGGAATCTGCCGCAGGCCGGCCCACAGGCGATCTCGCAGTGCGCGGATGCGCCGGCCCTCCTGCTCCATCTCCTGCCCGGCCAGCTCGAAGGCCCGGCCCATGCCCACGATCTGGTGGGTCGCCAGGGTGCCCGAGCGGAATCCGCGCTCGTGTCCGCCGCCGTGGATCTGCGCCTTCAGGCGCACGGCCGGCTTGCGGCGCACATACAGCGCGCCCACGCCCTTGGGACCGTAGGTCTTGTGGGCCGACATGGACATCAGGTCCACCGGCCATTCCTGCAGATTGATGGCCACCTTGCCGGTTGCCTGCGCGGCATCCACATGGAACAGCACCTTATGCTCGCGGCAGATGGCGCCCAGCGCCCGCACGTCCTGGATCACGCCGATCTCGTTGTTGACCAGCATGACCGAGGCGAGGATGGTGTCCGGGCGGATGGCCTGCTCGAAAGCGCGGGCGTCCACCAGCCCGTTGGGCAGCACATCCAGGAAGGTGACCTCGAAGCCCTGTTCCTCCAGGGCATGGCAGGTGTCCAGGACGGCCTTGTGTTCGGTGCGCACCGTGATGATGTGGCGGCCCTTGGACTGGTAGAACTGCGCCGCGCCCTTGAGCGCCAGGTTGATGGATTCCGTGGCGCCGGAGGTCCAGACCAGCTCGCGCGGCTCCGCGCCCACCAGGGCGGCCACCTGGCGACGGGCCTGCTCGACCGCCTCTTCGGCGTCCCATCCGTACGGATGGCTGTTGGAGGCCGGGTTGCCGAAACGCTCGGTCAGCCAGGGAATCATGGCGTCGGCCACGCGCGGGTCCACCGGCGTGGTGGCCGAATAATCCATGTAGATGCGCTGAGCTTGGGTCATACGATACTCCGGACTGGCGGCTCTAGCCAGCCTGCAAGGTGCATTCTTCCGGATGGCTCGCCTCCTGGGCGGCCTGCTTGAGCTGGCGCAGGCGCTGCTGGTCCACCAGGTCCTGCAGCGAGACGGAATCCAGATAATCCACCATTTTACGACTAAGCGTGGCCCAAAGCTCGTGCGTCATGCATTCGCCCTTCAGGCCGTTGCCGCCCTGCTTGCAATTGCCTTTGCCGCCGCACTGGGTGGCGTCCACCGGCTCATCCACGGCGAACACGATGTCCGCCACGGTGATGTGCCGCGCCAGGCGGGCCAGCGTATACCCGCCGCCCGGCCCGCGCACGCTGTCCACCAGTTCGTGGCGGCGCAGCTTGCCAAACAGTTGTTCCAGGTAGGACAGCGAAATACCCTGCCGCTGGCTGATCCCAGCGAGCGTCACGGGTCCACTTTGCTGGCGCAGCGCAAGATCGATCATCGCGGTCACGGCGAAACGCCCTTTTGTCGTCAAACGCATGATAGTTTCCTTGCCAAAGGCTAAAGCGGCCGGATGCGCAAGCGCAAATCCGACCAATTTGGTCCAGTATAGCAAATACAAGGGAAACTACCGTGCCTTGCCTGTCTATTTTTACACTTATACTGAGGAGTTCAGCCGGGTGTCAGGCAGCTTGGCAACTAGGGATGCGCTTGCGCACCTGCTCGAACACGCCCTGGCAGGCGTCCTCCAGATAGTCCAGGACCTTGTTGAAGCCTTCCTGCCCGCCGTAATAGGGATCAGGCACCGTGGCGGCTTCGTGATCGGTGGCAAAGCGCATCAGCAGCATCAGCTTGTGGCGATAGATCTTGGGGCACATCTGCTGCAGGGCGGCGTGATTTTCCCAATCCATGCTGAGAATAAGGTCGAAGTCGCGGAAGTCCTCGCGGCGCACCTGGCGGGCCTGGTAGGCGGAGATGTCGTAGCCGCGCTTGCGGGCCGCCAGCTGGGCCCGGGTGTCGGGATGCTCGCCCACGTGAAAGCCATGCGTGGCGGCCGAATCCACCTGGATGAGCTCGGAAAGACTGGCCTCGTTCACCAGGCGGCGCAAGACGCCTTCAGCGCTGGGAGAGCGACAGATATTTCCCGTACAGACGAAAAGAACCTTACTCATAATTCTTAAAAGTCTGAGGGAAAACCCCAAATAAGGCAAGCCGCAAAAAGGCCCCAGCCCGCAGCCCCGTTGGCCTGCGAGGCTTCCCGGAACGCTCGCCGCGCACGTTAGGACCGTGGTTGAAGCGCTGATTTTTTTCGCACCAGGACAAAAATGCCCGGTAGCAGCCGCCTGCCGGACGAGCCTCGTTCCAGAGGGCGGCGCGCCGGACCGGCTCACAGCCATCATCGCCCAGGCCTCCTCGTCCCGAGGCCGGAAGAACAAAGCGGCCGGATAGTTGCACATACACAACAAAAAACGGAGCCGCGCCAAGGCCGGCTCCGCTTTTAATCTTGCTGCAACAAGGTTCAGCCCAACAGCAGTTTGTCCTTCAGGCGCTGCAGCTTGTCGCGCGCCGCCGCCGCCTGTTCGAACTCCAGGTTGCGGGCGTGATCCATCATCTCTTTTTCCAGGCGCTTGATTTCGCGGGCCGCCGCCTTCTCGTCCCGGAGCAGGATCTCGGGCACGTCCTCCTGCAGCATGGCGGCCGCATCCGGCGCCACGACGCCGTCGATCAGTTCGCGCACCGCCTTGTTCACGCCCCGCGGAGTGATGCCGTGCTCCAGGTTGAAGGCGATCTGCTTGGCCCGGCGGCGCTCGGTTTCATCGATGGCCCGGCGCATGGAATCCGTGACCTGGTCCGCATACAGGATGGCCTTGCCGTGCAGGTTGCGCGCCGCCCGGCCTATGGTCTGGATCAGGCTGCGCTCTGAACGCAGGAAGCCTTCCTTGTCGGCATCCAGGATGGCCACCAGCGACACCTCCGGTATGTCCAGGCCTTCGCGCAGCAGGTTGATGCCCACCAGCACGTCGAATGCGCCCAGCCGCAGATCGCGGATGATCTCGGCGCGCTCCACGGTATCGATGTCCGAATGCAGGTAGCGCACGCGTATGCCGTTTTCCGAGAGGTAGTCGGTCAGGTCCTCGGACATGCGCTTGGTCAGGGTAGTGACCAGCACACGGTCCTGGCGCGCCGTGCGCAGCTTGATCTCGCCCAGCAGATCATCCACCTGGGTGGTGGCCGGGCGCACTTCGATCTCCGGGTCCACCAGGCCGGTGGGCCGCACCACTTGTTCCACCACATTGTCCGCATGCTCCTGCTCGTAGGCGGCCGGCGTAGCCGACACGAACACGGTCTGCGGCATGCGGGCCTCGAACTCCTCCAGCTTGAGCGGCCGGTTGTCCGTGGCCGAGGGCAGGCGGAAACCGAACTGCACCAGCGTTTCCTTGCGCGAGCGGTCGCCCCGGTACATGGCGCCCAGCTGGCCTATGGTGACGTGGCTTTCATCGATGAACATCAGCGCATTGCGCGGAAGATAGTCGATGAGGGTCGGCGGCGGATCGCCGGGCGCTGCGCCCGACAGATGCCGGGAATAGTTCTCGATGCCCTTGCAAAAGCCCAGCTCCTGCAGCATTTCTAGGTCGAAGCGGGTGCGCTGTTCCAGCCGCTGGGCCTCGACCAGGTGCCCTTCCTTGACCAGGAAGTCCACCCGCTCGCGCAATTCCTGCTTGATGCTTTCGATGGCGCGCAGCACGGTGTCGCGCGGCGTCACGTAGTGGGAGCTGGGAAACACCGTAAAACGGTTCAGCTTCTGCACCACCTTGCCGGTCAAGGGGTCGAACAGCTCCAGGGTCTCGAGTTCGTCGTCGAACAAGGTGACCCGCAAGGCGTGCTCGGCGTTTTCCGCCGGAAAGATGTCCACGACCTCGCCGCGCGCCCGGAACACGCCGCGCTGGAAATCCAGATCATTGCGCTCGTACTGCATGGCCACCAGGCGGGCCAGCAGTTCCTGGCGGGCGATGCGGTCGCCCACGCGCAGCGTCAGCACCATGGCATGGTAGTCGCCCGGATTGCCGATGCCGTAGATGCACGAGACCGTGCCCACGATGACGGTGTCGGGACGCTCCAGCAGGCTCTTGGTGGCCGACAGGCGCATCTGCTCGATGTGCTCGTTGATGGACGAGTCCTTTTCGATGAACAGGTCGCGCGAAGGCACGTAGGCCTCGGGCTGGTAGTAATCGTAATAGGAGACGAAATACTCCACCGCATTGCGCGGGAAGAACTCGCGCATCTCCGCGTAGAGCTGGGCCGCCAGGGTCTTGTTGGGCGCCAGCACGATGGCCGGGCGCCCCGTGCGGGCGATGATGTTGGCCATGGTGTAGGTCTTGCCCGACCCGGTCACCCCCAGCAGGGTCTGGTACATCAGTCCGTCATCGATGCCTTCGACGAGCTGATCGATCGCGCTCGGCTGATCGCCAGCCGGCGGATAGGGCTGGAAGAGCTTGAAGGGACTACCCGGAAATTCGACGAACGCAGGCTCAAAATTCATGCTAGACACGCTTTAGGGTAACCCCTTATTATCACATCAATGCTCCACTTTTCCACACTCTCAGGCAACGTCCCCAAATTATCATGACAACGCTTTTCGAAACCGTCGAACTGGCTCCCCGCGACCCTATTCTGGGTTTGAACGAACAATACAATGCCGACGAACGCGCCGGCAAAGTCAATCTGGGCGTTGGCGTGTACTACGACGATCAGGGACGCATCCCCCTGCTGCAGGCGGTCAAGAAAGCGGAAGACGCCCTGGCGGCCAACGCCGCGGCCCGCAGCTACCTGCCCATCGAAGGCATCGCCGCCTACAACAAGGGCGCGCAGACCCTGCTGCTGGGCGCGGACTCCCCCGTCATCGCCGAGGGTCGCGCCCTGACGGTGCAATCCCTGGGCGGCACCGGCGCCCTGAAGATCGGCGCCGATTTCCTGAAGCAGCTCCTGCCTGATTCCCAGGTGTTCATCAGCGATCCCAGCTGGGAAAACCACCGCGCCCTGTTCGAGCGCGCCGGCTTCAAGGTGGGCACCTACGCCTACTACGACGCGGCCACCCACGGCCTGAACTTCGAAGGCATGCTGGCCGCCCTGCGCGCCATGCCCGCCCAATCCATCGTGGTGCTGCACGCCTGCTGCCACAACCCCACCGGCGTGGATCCCAGCGCCGAACAGTGGGCGCAGGTGGCCAAGGTCATCCAGGAGCAGAAGCTGGTCCCCTTCCTGGACATCGCCTACCAGGGCTTCGGCGACGGCCTGGAGCAGGACGCCAGCGTCGTGCGCCAGTTCGCCGCCCTGGGCCTGTCCATGCTGGTCAGCTCCTCCTTCTCCAAGTCGTTCTCGCTCTACGGCGAGCGCGTGGGCGCCCTGACACTGATCACCTCCAGCAAGGACGAAACCTCCCGCGTGCTCAGCCAGGTCAAGCGCGTCATCCGCACCAACTACTCCAACCCGCCCACGCACGGCGGCAAGGTGGTGGCCACCGTGCTGAACTCGCCTGAACTGTTCCAGGTCTGGGCCGACGAACTGGCCGGCATGCGCGACCGCATCCGCGCCATGCGCAGCCAGCTGGTGGAAAAGCTCAAGGCCCACGGCGTGGCCCAGAACTTCGATTTCGTGCTGCAGCAGCGCGGCATGTTCTCCTACTCCGGCCTGACCGCCGAACAAGTGGAGCGCCTGCGCAACGAACACGGCGTCTACGCCGTCAGCAGCGGCCGCATCTGCGTGGCCGCCCTGAACAGCCAGAACATCGACTACGTGGTCCAGGCCATCGCCAAAGTCCTGAAGTAATCCTTTCCGGCCCCTGCAACGCCCTTCCCCGGAAGGGCGTTTTTCATTGCCGCAATGGCGACACGAACATGACCCAAACCCTTACCCTGACCACCGCTCGCCTGCTGCTGCGTCCCTGGAAGGAGTCCGATCTGGAACCTTTCGCGCGACTCAATGCGGATCCGCAGGCATTGCGTCATTATCCGTCCACCCTGGACCGGGCCCAGAGCGATGCCATCGCCCACCGCAGCCAGGCCTTGATCGAGCGGCGGGGCTGGGGCCAATGGGCCGTGGAAGTGCGCGCCACCGGCCAGTTCGCCGGCATGGTGGGTCTGAACGTGCCGCTGGCCGAACTGCCTTTCCAGCCATGCGTGGAAGCGGTCTGGCGCCTGCTGCCCGAACTCTGGGGCAAGGGCTACGCCAGCGAGGCCGCGCGCGCCAGCCTGGACTTCGGCTTCGACGTGCTGGGCCTGGAGGAGATCGTGGCCTATACCGCGCTGCCCAACCTGCCTTCCCAGGCCGTGATGGAACGCCTGGGCATGCAGCGCCAGCCCGGCACTTTCGATCACCCCGCCTTGCCAGCGGGCCATCCGCTGGCGCCGCACGTGCTGTACACCCAAGGCCGCGCCGACTGGCTGCAGCGCCGCCCCTGACGGCCCAAGGCAGAAGACACCTCGCCAGGCAAGCTGCGCCTTGCAAAAAAGCGACAAGTAACGCACAATCATCACTGTATATATATTCAGCAGCCAATACTCATGACCGTCAAGCTCACCGCGCGCCAGCAGCAAGTGCTGGACATCATCCGCTCCGAAATCGAGCGCACCGGTTTCCCCCCCACCCGGGCCGAGATCGCCCAGGTGCTGGGCTTCAAATCGGCCAACGCCGCTGAAGACCACCTCAAGGCACTGGCGCGCAAGGGCGCCATCGAACTGACGGCGGGCGCCTCGCGCGGCATCCGCCTGCTGGGCGCAGACCAGCGTGACGCCCCCGAACCCGGCCTGCTGGCCAGTCTGTCGGACGCCCTGCTGCTGCCCATCATCGGGCGCGTGGCCGCCGGCAGCCCCATCCTGGCCACCGAACACATCGAACGCGAGATCGGCGTGGCCAACACCCTGTTCTCGCAAGCGCCGGACTACCTGCTGCGCGTGCGCGGCCTGAGCATGCGGGACGCCGGCATCCTGGACGGGGACCTCCTGGCCGTCAAGAAGACCTTGGAAGCCCGCAACGGCCAGATCGTGGTGGCCCGCATCGGCGACGAAGTCACCGTCAAGCGCCTGTCGCGCTCGAACAATCAGGTGCTGCTGCTGCCGGAAAATCCTGATTTCGAACCCATCGTGGTTACCGACCCGGATTCGCTGGCGCTGGAAGGCGTGGCTGTAGGGCTCATCCGCGCCACGCCATTGCACTGATCCCGCACGTTCACCCATGAAAAAACCCGAAGCTCGCACTTCGGGTTTTTTATTGCCGGGCCGCCCTAAAAAAGCAATGCCTTGAAGGCGCGGCAGGCAGCGCAGCGTGGAGCACTTCCTGCGGCTCCGGACCTGACAGGCCCAGGCCGCGCCCGCTTCTCTTGAAGCAAGCGCGCCATGGACATCCATCAGTGCTTGAAGGACTCCGAGGCCGCGCCTGGACCACGGCTGGCAGCCAAGGCCTCGGCCGCCAGACGAGCGACTTCCTCGTCGCTGAGCGGCTTGACCGCGTCCTGCAGGGCCACTTCCAGAACCCGGTCGATCCAGCGCACCGGAATGATCTCCAGGTGGTTTTTCACGTTGTCCGGGATCTCGGCCAGGTCCTTGACGTTTTCCTCGGGAATCAGCACCGTCTTGATGCCGCCCCGATGCGCCGCCAGCAGCTTTTCCTTCAGGCCGCCAATGGCCAGGACCTCACCGCGCAGGGTGATCTCGCCCGTCATGGCGACGTCGGCGCGCACCGGAATGCCGGTCAGGCTGGAGACGATGGCCGTGGTGATGGCGATACCAGCCGATGGACCATCCTTGGGCGTGGCGCCTTCCGGAAAGTGCACGTGCAGGTCGCGCTTCTCGAACACGGTATCGGCAATGCCCCACTTCTGGGCGCGCGAGCGCACCACGGTGCGGGCCGCTTCCACCGACTCCTTCATGACGTCGCCGATGGAGCCGGTGCGCAGCACATTGCCCTTGCCGGGCATGTCCGCCACCTCGATGGTCAGCAGATCGCCGCCCACTTCGGTCCAGGCCAGGCCTGTGACCTGCCCCACCTTGTTCTCTTTCTCGGCCAGGCCGAACGAGAAACGGCGCACGCCCAGGTAATCGTTCAGGTTGGACGAATCGACCACGATGGCCTCGGTCGCCAGCGCCTTGCCGCGCGCGGCACGATTGTCGGCCTGCGGATTGGCGGCCAGCAGCTTGCGCACCACCTTGCGGCAGATCTTGCTGATCTCGCGCTCCAGCGAACGCACGCCGGCTTCGCGAGTGTAGTAGCGGACGATGTCGCGCACCGCTTCTTCCTTGACCACCAGTTCGCCGTCGCGCACGCCGTTGTTCTTCATGAGCTTGGGCAGCAGGTGATCGAAGGCGATGTGCACCTTCTCGTCTTCCGTATAGCCGGACAGGCGGATCACTTCCATACGATCCAGCAGGGCCGGCGGAATGTTCAGCGTATTGCTGGTGGCCACGAACATGACGTCGGACAGGTCGTAGTCCACTTCCAGGTAGTGATCCTGGAAAGTGTGGTTCTGTTCGGGGTCCAGCACCTCCAGCAATGCCGAGGATGGATCGCCGCGGAAGTCCGCGCCCATCTTGTCGATCTCATCGAGCAGGAACAGCGGATTGCGCACGCCCACCTTGCTCATGTTCTGCACGACCTTGCCGGGCATGGAGCCGATATAGGTGCGGCGGTGACCGCGGATCTCGGCCTCGTCGCGCACGCCGCCCAGGGCCATGCGCACGAACTTGCGGTTCGTGGCCTTGGCGATGGATTGGCCCAGCGAGGTCTTGCCCACGCCCGGAGGGCCCACCAGGCACAGGATCGGCGCCTTGAGCTTGTCCACGCGCTGCTGCACGGCCAGGTATTCGACGATGCGCTCCTTGACCTTCTCCAGGCCGAAATGGTCCGCATTCAGCACGTTCTCGGCATTGGCCAGCGAATTATTGATGCGGCTCTTCTTGCGCCAGGGCAGGCCCACCAGCGTTTCGATGTAGTTGCGCACGACCGTGGCTTCGGCTGACATCGGCGACATCAGCTTGAGCTTCTTCATCTCGGCCTCGGCCTTCTTCAGCGCTTCCTTGCTGAGCTGGGCCTCTTCGATACGCTTCTCCAGCTCTTCGATGTCCGCCCCGTCCTCGCCTTCGCCCAGTTCCTTCTGGATGGCCTTGACCTGCTCGTTCAGGTAATAGTCGCGCTGGCTCTTTTCCATCTGCTTCTTGACGCGGCCGCGGATGCGCTTTTCAACCTGCAGGATGTCGATCTCGCCTTCCAGCTGCGAGAGCAGCCCCTCCAGGCGCTCGGGCGCGTTGGCGGTCTCCAGCATGGCCTGCTTCTGCTCCAGCTTCAGGGGCAGGTGCGCGGCAATGGTGTCGGCCAGCCGGCCGGCCTCGTCGATGCCGGTGAGCGAAGTCAGGATTTCCTGGGGAATCTTCTTGTTCAGCTTGACGTACTGCTCGAACTGGGCCAGCACGGCACGCCGCAAGGCTTCCGTCTCGGCGGCGTTGCCGGCGTCGCCGGGCACTTCCACCACGGAAGCAATGAAGTGGGTCTGCGCGTCCTCGACTTTGCGCACGCGCGCGCGCTGCAGGCCTTCGACCAGCACCTTGACGGTGCCGTCGGGCAGCTTGAGCATCTGCAGGATGCTGGCCGCGCAACCGATGTCATAGAGATCTTCCGGCGTGGGATCATCCTTGCCGGCGGCCTTCTGCGCCACCAGCATGATGTTGTTGCCGGACTCCATGGCCAGCTCCAGCGCCTTGATAGAGCGAGGCCGACCGACAAAAAGCGGAATCACCATGTGAGGGAACACCACCACATCGCGAAGAGGCAGCAGCGGCAGCTCAATGGGTTCCGTAGAGAGAATCTGGCTCGCAGACATAGTAATTTCCTATAAATGTCCTTAGACGCGAAAGGGAAGCCTGGGCTTCCCTTTCACGGTTCAACCTGTTGTAGGTCAGATTGTGGCGAACTTCGATATTTCAAGTAGGCCGGATCAACAACAGGAAAGGGCCTTGCCCGTCGCTAGGCGGCGGCGTCTTTCAGGGTCTGAGAGACCTCGTCAGAATTACTATCGGTCAAAGGACGGCTCAGGATCAATTCGGGTTTACTCTTTCCAAGAATCACATCCTCGGTCAGGACCACCTTGCTCACATCCTTGCGCGAGGGCAGCTCGTACATGGTGTCCAGCAGGGCCTGCTCGACGATGCTGCGCAGGCCGCGCGCGCCGGTACGGCGCTTGATGGCCCGCTGGGCCACCGCGTGCAGGGCCGCCGGCTGGATCTCCAGCTCCACGCCTTCCATCTCCAGCAGCTTCTGGAACTGCTTGACCAGGG
This sequence comes from Pseudomonadota bacterium, assembly GCA_023425645.1. Lineage (GTDB taxonomy): Bacteria > Pseudomonadota > Gammaproteobacteria > Burkholderiales > Burkholderiaceae_B > Alcaligenes. The sequence continues at coordinate 104,765 of JAFACG010000034.1, read as the reverse complement.
CGTTGCGCGGCTCGGTCAGGATGCGCACCAGGGCGTCTTCGCGCAGCTCTTCCAGCGTGGCCACCACGGGCAGGCGGCCGACCAACTCGGGGATGATGCCGAACTTGATCAGGTCCTCGGGCTCCACTTCGGAGAACAGCTCGCCAACGCCGCGCTCGGACTTGGCCTTGACCGAAGCCGAGAATCCGATGCCGGACTTTTCGGTACGGTCGCGGATGACTTTTTCCAGCCCGTCAAAGGCGCCGCCCACGATGAACAGGATGTTGGTGGTGTCCACCTGCACGAAGTCCTGGTTGGGATGCTTGCGCCCGCCCTGCGGAGGCACCGAGGCCACCGTGCCTTCGATCAGCTTGAGCAGCGCCTGCTGCACGCCTTCGCCGGACACGTCGCGGGTAATGGACGGATTGTCGGACTTGCGGGAAATCTTGTCGATTTCGTCGATGTAGATGATGGCGCGCTGCGCCTTTTCAACGTCGTAGTCGCAGTTCTGCAACAGTTTCTGGACGATGTTCTCCACGTCCTCGCCCACGTAGCCGGCTTCGGTCAGCGTGGTGGCGTCGGCCATGACGAAAGGCACATCCAGCATGCGCGCCAGCGTCTGGGCCAGCAGCGTCTTGCCCGAGCCGGTAGGCCCGATCAGCAGGATGTTGCTCTTGGACAGTTCCACGTCGTCCCGGCCGGGCTTGCCGTTGCGGATGCGCTTGTAATGGTTGTAGACCGCCACCGCCAGGGTGCGCTTGGGCGTCTCCTGGCCGATGACGTAACCATCGAGGAATTCCTTGATTTCGCGGGGGGTGGGCAAGTCCTTGCGCTCGCCATCGGGCGTGGCGCCCGCCGCTTCGTCACGAATGATATCGGTACAAAGATCAATACACTCGTCGCAGATAAATACCGACGAAGGTCCAGCGATCAGTTTCTTGACCTCGTGCTGGCTTTTATTGCAAAACGAGCAATGCAGAACTTTTTCGTCGGCCGATTTCTTTTCGGACATAGATTCAAATTTTCACTTCAGGATAGTAAAAGGACGGGAACAAGTCCCGTCCCAGAACAGCCATAGTACTGCTTTATGTCGTCCGTGGGGACGCCGGGCTTACACGTCGCGCGTGGACATCACCCGGTCGATCAGGCCGTAGGACTGGGCGTCTTCGGCCGCCATGAAGTTGTCGCGCTCGGTATCCACCTCGATGCGCTCCACAGGCTGGCCGCAATTGGCCGCCAGGATGCGGTTCAGGCGCTCGCGCAGACTCAGGATTTCCTTGGCCTGGATCTGGATGTCGGAGGCCTGGCCCTGCGCACCGCCAGAAGGCTGGTGAATCATGATGCGCGAATTGGGCAGCGCGAAACGCTTGCCGCGCGTGCCCGAGGACAGCAGGAAGGCGCCCATGCTGGCGGCCATGCCGGTGCACAATGTCGAGACTTCGGGCTTGACGAACTGCATCGTGTCGTAGATGGCCAGGCCGGCATACACCGACCCCCCGGGGGAGTTGATGTACAGGGAAATATCCTTTTCAGGATTTTCCGACTCCAGGAACAGCAGCTGGGCCACGATCAGGTTGGCCGAATTGTCATTGACAGGGCCCACCAGGAAGATGATGCGCTCGCGCAGCAGGCGCGAGTAGATATCATAGGACCGCTCGCCGCGGCCCGACTGCTCGATCACGATGGGCACGTAGCCCAGCCCCGTGGGGGTCACGGAATGACCCCCGTTCATCGAGGCGTAGAAGTCGACAAAGCTCGACGACATTTAGTTGGTCCCCATGATTTGATCGAACGCCACCTCCTCGTCGGTCACCTTGGCCTTGGACAGCACGTGTTCGACGACATTGTCCTCGAGCACGACTGCCTCGATCTCGGCGCGACGCTGGCGATCGGACAGATAGTAGGCCACCACTTGGGCGGGCTGTTCGTAGTTCTGGGCGAACTCTTCGATGCGGGCGCGCACCTGCTCGGGCTTGGCTTGCAGGTCGGCGGCCTTGACCAGCTCGGAGACCAGCAGGCCCAGACGCACGCGGCGGGTGGACTCTTCCTGGAAGGCTTCGGCGGGAATGGGCATCTTGTCGGCGTTGGGCACGCCGCGCTCTTTCAGTTCGGCGCGGGCCGACGCGATGCGGCCTTGCACGTCGTTGTCGACCAGGGCCTTGGGCACGTCGAATTCGCTGGCGGCCAGCAGGGCGTCCATGACGGCGGCCTTGTTGCGAGCCTGCACGCGGGCCTTGATTTCGCGCTCGATGTTGCCGCGCACGTCAGCCAGCAGCTTCTCCACGTCGCCTTCGGCCTGGCCGAGGGACTTGGCGAACTCGGCGTCCAGCTCAGGCAGCACGGGCCGGGCCACGTCGGTCACGGTGATCTTGAACTCGGCGGTCTTGCCGGCCACTTCCTTGCCGGCGTAGTCGGCGGGGAATTCCAGCGGGAACGTCTTGGTTTCGCCCGCCTTCATGCCGGCGACGGCGTTCTCGAACTCGGGCAGCATGCGGCCGCGGCCCTGCAGATACTGGAAGCCTTCGGCGCTGCCGCCTTCGAAGGCCACGCCGTCGATGGTGCCCACGAAGTCCAGGGTGACGCGGTCATCTTCCTGGGCCTGGCGGTCGGCGCTGGATTCGTAGGTGGCGCGTTGCTTGCGCAGCACGTCCACGGTGCGCTGGATGTCCTCGTCGGACACCTGGGCGGTGGCGCGCTTGATCTCCAGGGAGGACAGGTCGGGGACCTGCACGTCCGGATAGACCTCGAAGGTGGCGGAAAATGCCATGGTGCCTTCAGCGGCCTCGCCTTCCTTGGCTTCCAGGTTAGGCGTGCCGGCTACGCGCAGCTTGGCGTCCTGGAACACTTTGTCCAGGGCCTTGCCGATTTCCTCGTTGATGGCGTCGTAGCGGATGCCAGGGCCATGCGTGCGTTCGATGACGGACAGAGGCGCCTTGCCTGGGCGAAAGCCCTGTACCTTGGCCGTACGAGCCACACGCTTGAGCTGGGCCTGGACTTGTTTTTCTACGTCGGCCACCGAAACGACCACATCGACTCGGCGCTCCAAGCCGGACAGAATTTCAACCTCGGGCTGCATTGAAGACCTATAAAATTGGTTAATTGAGAAGGGTAATCCGGTATTTTACCGGAAAGTAGCACGGTAAATCCAAACAAACGATCTATCAATCATTATTTCTTGTGACGGGCCCCGGCGCCGGGGCGCACGGTCAGGACAAGACAGCCGCGCAAGGCTATCATCCCTTATTTTCAGCGACATACGCAAGACAGACATGCACACTAGCACTCCCCTGGCCGGCATCCGGGTCCTGGAGCTGGGCCAGTTGATCGCCGGCCCCTTCGCCGCCAAGATCCTGGGCGAGTTCGGCGCCGAGGTCATCAAGGTCGAGCCGCCGCAAGGCGGCGACCCGCTGCGCAAGTGGCGCCTGCTGCACGAAGGAAACTCGGTCTGGTGGGAGGTGCAGTCGCGCAACAAGCGATCCCTGGCGCTGGACCTGCGCGAACCCGAATGCCAGCAGGTGGTGCGCCAGCTGGCCGGGCAATGCGACATCGTCATCGAGAACTTCCGCCCCGGCGCCCTGGAGGAATGGGGCCTGGGCTGGGAGGCGCTGCACGCGCTCAATCCCGGCCTGATCATGCTGCGCGTGTCCGGCTACGGGCAGACCGGCCCCTACAAGGACCGGCCGGGCTTCGGCGTGGTCGGCGAAGCCATGGGCGGCCTGCGCCACCTGAGCGGCGAGCCCGGCCGCCCGCCGGTGCGCGTGGGCGTGTCCATCGGCGACTCGCTGGCGGCCCTGCACGGAGTCATCGGCATCATGATGGCCCTGCGCCAGCGCGAGCAGCACGGCGGCCAGGGCCAGTACATCGACGTGGCGCTGTACGAATCCGTCTTCAACATGATGGAAAGCCTGCTGCCGGAATACAGCGTCTTCGGCGCCGTGCGCGAGCCGGCCGGCAGCAGCCTGCCCGGCATCACACCCAGCAACGCCTACCTGTGCAAGGATGGCAAGTACGCTCTGGTGGCGGGCAACGGCGACAGCATCTTCAAGCGGCTGATGACGGCCATCGGCCGGCCCGACATGGCCGCCAATCCAGATTATGCGCACAACGACGGCCGCGCCCGCCATGCCGGCGTCATAGACGCAGCGATAGGCCACTGGACCAGCGCCCTGACCCTGGATGAGGTGCTGGCCATCCTGGACCAGGCCCGCGTGCCGGCTGGCCGCGTGTACGACATTGCCGACATCGCCGCCGACCCGCACTACCAGGCGCGCGACATGCTGCTGGACGCGGCCCTGCCGGACGGCACTCCCCTGAAAGTGCCCGGCATCGTGCCCAAGCTCAGCGCCAGCCCCGGCGCCATCCGCCGACCAGCGCCGCAACTGGGCCAGGACACCCAGGACATCCTGGACAGCCTGGGCGTCACCGCCGAGCAGCAGCAGGACTGGCTGGCGCGCGGCCTGATTGCAAAAAACCCCAAACGTCGTTAAAAAAGAAGCAAACAGCCTTCAGATGCCCCAAACCCTGCCGCATCCTGCGGCGGGCGTCTTTTACTTGCCTAGTCCGGCAAAGCAGGCTAGAATCCCCTTCTTTCGTTTTGCGAACGTGGCGGAATTGGTAGACGCACCAGATTTAGGTTCTGGCGCCGAGAGGTGTGAGAGTTCGAGTCTCTCCGTTCGCACCAGAGAATGAAAACCGTTGAAATCAATAACTCAAAAATCAGCAAAAATCAACGGTTTGCATGCACGACCCAGAAGCAATTGATCCTCGGGAATCAATTTTTCAACAAGTTTGCTCCCATCTAGCTCGCAGGCTTGCTTCCACATGGCCAACATGATCGACTCTGGCCGCTGCGCGCCGATCGTCATGCGTCCGCCCAACCATGCTTGAAGAACGTGGAAAGCCACGTCATGGACATCATCAAGGTAGACGGCCTGCATCGCCATGTCCACTTTCGCCAGCCCGGCGCACTGTGACTGCGCTTCGACGTGATCACCTGGCCGGGGAGCCTCTGCTGCACGAATGACATGGGCACGTACGTGCTCTGGCGACTGGAGGATATGTTCGGGTTCTTCCGCACTGGCCAAGAGTACTTTCAGCGCCACGGCAATCAGCAAGGCATCAACCCAGGCTATTGGGCCCAGAAGCTCCAGTCCGTTGACGGAAATAGCCGTCGAGCGCCCGCCACGGAGTTCGTTGACGACAAGTTCCGGCGAGTAATCAATGAGTACCGCGTCCGATGGATACGCGAAGCACGCACCGGAGGCCTCCTTGATGAGTCTGTCCGCCGCGACCTCTGGGAAGACGTTCCATCAACCTGCAGCGCGCCTCCCAGATCTACGGCACACGCGCATTCATCCCGGTGGGCCGAACGCCGCCCCCAATCCTGACTACTATAGCCTCAAGGAGAATCACCGATTAGGAAACCCGCAACTGAGGGTCCAGCTCCAACCCAAAGGCCCACAAGACCTCGGCGGCGTCGCCGAGATTTTTGCGCATGCCCTCATCCAGCTTGCTCAGGGAATGCCAATTGAGTGGACCAGTCGGATTATTCTGATGATCACGAAACAGGTCCATGCTTCCCTCGACCAGTAGCTGCACACGCTCAACCGAACCTCTGGGCAGCGCTCCCCATGCCTGATACGTGTGATCCACCGCGAGGCTCAAACGATGCAAAGCAACGGACACGGCAGGCCCATGGCCCGTGAACAGAGCCAAGCTCAGATTGTATACGCCGTCCGACAGGCTACGCGGAGCCCGCCTATAAGAAAACTCGTCATCTATCGCCTCTATCAGCAAGTCGAGACGACTCGCCTCCGAATACAAGCCCTTATGCTGCAGGGCCCCTTGAATGGCATTCAATTTTTTCAATACGTCCAGCAGCGTCTTGAACCCGTCCGTAGTCAAGTCACTCAAATAGCGGGCAATCATTCTACGATCGTCGGTAAGCACCAACAATTGCGCACACAGGTCTTGCTCATCCACTGAGTCAGCAGATCGAGAATCTTCGACAAAGGCTCATGCACGCCAAGTCGGAGCATTCGCTGATTCAAGGCTTCTGTAATATCGCGCAATAAGCGGTATGCCTGCCTACGCACCGTATCGTCGGGAGGAGTCGGAATCTCGGCCAGAATATCGCTGACAGCCAGCGCATGGCTCAGTCCCCCTTGGCTCAGAGCCACAAGATCGAATTCTTTTAGCTCCTCCAGATAAGTGGGCAGGCAGTACTTCGCTCCCTTTAGCGAGTACAAACCGCCCTCCCCCCGGACTCATTCAGCGCCATCAATGCTTGGACGAATTTGGAGCGGTCATCGGCGTCGACGAACCGTCCTTCCTCATCCACCCTGGCCGTCAGGCTGCCCAGCAAATTACCGATGAGCAGGCTGTTGGCGCGGACCTCAGCACGGGCCTGGACCAATGCCTCGCGCTGCGCCCGCGCCTGCGAGGATTCGCCGGTGACGTCAACGGTCAAATCAGCGCGTCTGTCGGCCAGCGGCTGGCTTAACTCCGACAACGGCGCCCCGGCCCTAGGGGCAGGCGCTGTCCCGCCCTGCTCTGCATTGAACTGCAGGTTGCCGACGGTCCCCAGAGGACAAGATTCCAGATCGTCCCGCTGCAGCTGCAGCACCAGCTCCTGCTGGCCATCTACCGGGACAGCACTGTTAGAGGTTTGAGCAAACATGATCGTCGTCCTCGGTCAAATGAGACCCCGGCACCCAAACCAGGATCAGGAACGCTAACTGCCTTTGTCACGGATCAAAGCACATAGCCGCCCCCACGGTCGCCGTCAACTCAAGGTTTAGTAACCGATGAATACCTGGCGTTCCTTTGCCCGCACGTTGAGTGCGTTACCGGCTCGGCCATACCTCTTCCCTACAGAAACAGATCAGCCTGCAGCGTACCGCCCAGGTCTACGGCACACGCGCATTATCCCGATGAAGTCGAACGCCGCTCCCAATACTGAGCTCTACACTCTCAAGGAGAAACGCCGATGAAAATCAGCATGTAAGCCCATGAAGCTCGAACTGATGCCCAATCTATTACTTCTATTGGACGACCAACAAGGTAGCAAGCTACTTCACCCTCATGAAGTCTCTGGCCACTCGCTTTTGCAGCTCCGTCTCAATCTGACTTAGCATCTGAGACGCCAGCCCACGTAAGGGATCATCTCTATCACAAGAAATCTGATTCAGCACCGCCGCTGTGGCGCTCGGACTGCCCAGGATCCCATCGCACAGGGCCCTGACATCTGCATCCGTCAGCTCTCTCATGAAAATGAGCAGACTGTGCCGCCACCCCACCAGCCTGGACAGATCATTGTTCGAGCAACTGCTTGCTTCCGCAAGCCATTCGACAAGCTTGGCGCGGCTCTCGAAGTCGTCCGGCCTGGCGGTCAGGTAGCCCAGCAAATTGCCGGTGATTACACTGTTGTAGTGGGCCTGCATTACTGCCGAGTGGGTCATCGATGCTTGCTCGGACGGGCAGGTAAGACAAAATGCCCAGAAGCCCACTATACGAGATATGACCGACCAAAGCGCGCCGGGCACGGAAACACGCGGTGTCCCACCCTGCTCTGCGGAATATTGCAGGTTGCCGACATTCCCCAGGGGACTGGGCCACAAATCATTGCGCTCCAGCATACGCTTAGGCTGCAGGGAAAACGATTGAATACCCATGATCAACTGTCTTGAAAAGTGAGTCCCCCTATGAAGGGCGGCACCTGATTTGCATACCGCCTGGCGGATGCATGAAAAGTCGATGGCGGCCGGCGCGGATACGATGCCGCATCAAAATCTGAGTAACCATCGAATGCCTAGGGTTCCTATACCCGTATCGAACGCCCTGCCAATTCGCCCCCCCTTCCGGAATCAACTTCCAAAGGAGAGATACTGATGAGCAGACAAAACAAGCAGATTGAGGCAAGCCATGACTGAACGCAGCATACTGAGACGCGTACTGACCCGCCTGCAGCAGATGTAGCAGAACCGGACGCGCGTCATCGTAGACGGGCAGGCAATCACAGACGTGGCCGGCTGCGATTCTATACAGGCATAGCCGTTGATGCTGCGCCACGAGACATTGACGGGATCACGAAGGAGTTACGCAAGTAAAGACGGTTCGTGAGAAGCACGCCAGGGATCCGGCCCGAGGCTGCCGACCATGTGTAGGCGGCGAGATCGGGGACCTGCAGCGCCAGATCAGCCGTGCGCAGTTCGTCAGCTCGCGCACGTGGGCCGGGATGAACAAGCCTGCCAACGCCAAGGCTCCGGGCAGCGAGGAGCTGCGCCAGGCCAAAGGCCAGGATCGAATCTTGGGTAAGAGCAAACCCGTGAAATGGATCAGCGGATACTTCCCGCTATGCATAACTGACGCTGCAACCAGCATCAGTTCAAATAGCGACAAGTGACTTCTGGCTCTTTATTGCGGGGTTTGAATACATCGCATTGCACCGCCTTGTTGTCTTTCTGTAGCGTGTACATATATTCGACACCATTACCTCATTACCTAGTTCATCCCAACAATCGTCCAGCCTTCAGACTCGACAAGACTGGTCCCGCACTGAGCATCATGACTGGCCCTGAGCGGTCAATTTCGAGCTTGGACGCGTATACGGCATCCACCATGATATCGAGTTCCGCGTCGGCCCCTTCCGCAGCATTGCCGCTTCATGCAGTTATGCATCCAACGGGCGGCCGGCCCGCAATTTGATCGCCAATCTGGCGTATGGGCTGGGCAGAGAGAGGCCTGATTGACGGCCCCCCCTCCCAATCAGTTTTCGTAATCTTCATAGATTCAAGCTCTTGCATCTGTTGGGTGGACAACAAGGCAGCGGGCTAGCTGATCCTCGCGGAATCCCTGGCCACTCGCCGTTGCAGTTCTACCTCAATCTGACTCAATACCAGAGACGCCAGCCGGCGTGACGGATCATTCCTATTGCGAGAGATCTGATTCAGCACCGCCGCCTTGGCGCTCGGACTGCCCAGGATCCCAGCGCGCAGGGCTCTGATATCGGCATCTGTCAACTCTCTCATGTAAGTGGACAGGCTATGTCGCCACCCTATCATTCTGGACTGATCATTCTCCACCGACGCGCTCATGTTCTCCAGCGTGCCGACGATCAAGGCGCGCCCCATGGGGTCGTCCTGCTGATAGGTCAGGATGCCTAACAGATCACCCATGGCGCAACTGAAGTTGTAGGTCCGAGCCGCGGCCACGCGCGGCAACCAAACCTGCTCGGGCGGGCAGGTGAAACGCAATGCCGCGAGGCCCGCCACATATCCTGCCAGCGTCCAATACCTGCCGGCCATGGAGCAAGCCGGGGTGCCGCCTTGCTCCACTGTGTACTGCAGGTTGCCGTACCCTCCCAGGGGACCGGCCCCCAGCTCATCACGCGCCGGGACCAGCGGCGCCCGCCGCAGGTAATCAGCTATTCTGGCAGAGGAATTAATGGATCGGTCAGCCATGATCAACTTCCTTAAAAAGTGAGTCCCCCGCTGAAGGGCGGCACCTGATTTGCATACCGCTTGGCGGGTGCGTGAAAAGTCGATGGCAGCCGGCGCAGATACGATCCTGCTCGCTACATATCGCAAGTTGCCGACTCGAAATTTGAGTAACCCTCCAGTGCCTCGCGTTCCTTGGATAGCCTATATGCCGACGCAGCCTGTTTAGTTGCGCGCGCAGTAGACGAAGGCCTGGCAGCTACGGAGCGAGGATCATCACTGATCCAGAGCATGAGTAATCTGAGTTCGGCACATGGACGGTATAAGCTCAATGCCGACTTGCGGATGCGGCTGCCAACTGTCGGATCGCTGTTTTCCTGGTCGTCGTACCACTTAACGATGGTGATCCGTGGATTGAATCTCAGATATCCCCGATCCATCCCCCGCCGGCCATATGCCTCGACAGGGTAAGTACTGGTTTGAATAATCATGATCGTTCTCCTCGGGTAAATGAGACTCCGGCAAGCTGACCAGGGTCGGGATTAAGAACGCTGAAGGTCTGCGCCACAGATTCAAGCACATGGCCGCCAAGGCGCAGCCGCCATCGACTCGAGGTTTGGTAACAGACGAATACCTGGCGTTCCTGCGACGGACGCAAAGGCTCCCTACTCGCCTGTATATCGAGCGCGCATGACCCTGAACATAGCTTCAGCCTTCCGCCTCTTTTCGCCAAAGGCGATCAGCGACAGAGTCTGGTAAAGGTCTTGCAGCTTTACCAGGTAATATGTATCCAGCGCATATTTCGACATGATCTTGGCGCTTTCCTCGAAGAATTCCCTGATATGTGCGTAGACTCGCGACAGACCCACTTCATCGAGTGCATCGGGGTCAAACTCCAGCCCCAAGGAGTGCAAGTGCGAGGCTTTGCGCAGATTCAGCAGGACGGCATCATCCAGCCCATGCAAGGAAGCGATGTTCAGCATCCCGTACGGGTTTCGCTCAGTGTCTCGGAACAAAGACAGACTGTTGCCGACTGCTTCACGCACGTCCTCAATCACCTTTTCAGGCAGCCATCCGTAGAAGTTTTCGATCTTGCCCACCAGGAGATGCAGCTCATGCAAAGCCTTCGATGCAGCAAGCCGATCCTCCGCATTCACCGTTCGAGACAAGGCTCTGTCCGCTCTCCTCAGAACAGGCTCAAGCCGCGCGCTGATTTCGCGGGCCAGCGACCGGCGGATGCTGTACAGCATGTCCAGGGCTTGCCGCCTTTCCGATGGGTCGTGGATCCGCCGCAGGGCGTCTCGTGCGGGGTCCAGTATTTCCTGCTGAAACACGAGCGAGAACTCCTGCAAACGAAACCGGGGCAAAGAACCGAAGTAAGTGTCCAGCATGGCGATAGTCGGAGGGCCGTCTTCCGACTCGTTCAGATCCCTCCCAGCCAGGTCTGTCGACAAGGAAATCAATTGCGCCGCCAACTCCCGCTTGCTCAGGAATCGGGCGAGCATCAGCGTGCGGATCTGCTGCAGTGGCCCCTCCACGATGACTTGGGCCAGGCGCTGGTTCAAGGCCTTCTCAACCTGCTTCAGCACCTTGTCCGCCCTGACTCGCAAGTCAGGTGAAATCCGGCGCATCACGGCGGCACGGGCATTCGGATGGCCCAACATCCCGTCGCGCATCACTTCGAGATCGACACGCGTCAATTCACTCAGGTAGGTGGACAAGGCGTACGCGCCCCCTGGCAGATCGGCCAGATCGCGCGTCACCAATCCGCTTAACTGCTCCAGCTCTCCCTTGATTCTGAACAAGTCTCCCCCGTCTTTCGGCGAACCTGTCAGACTGCCCAGGAGATTGCCGATGCGGCGACTGTTGTCATGGACCTCGATCCTGACGGCGCGCTGCCGACGCTCTTCCGGAGTCGCGCGGCTGATGCGAAATGTCAGGTCGGCGCACAAGTCAAGCAAGTGCGACACCGCGGAACGGCGGCTGGCGCGCGCGGTACCTCCATGCTCCGGCTTTACCTGCAGGTTGCCGATGATTCCCAGAGGGGCAGCGGCCAGATCCTCCCGCCGCCGCTCCTGGACACCCGGCAAGTCAAGGGACTGAATATTCATGATGATCTTCCTTGAAAAGAATCACCCCCCCTGGACTTCTGTAACGGGCCAGTACCGGGCGTTCCGCGAGTTGCACACCTTGCCGGCTCGACAAAGCAGCGCCTGCGCGGCTTGGCGACTAGAATCTTCTTCTTGGGAAGGGGTAGCTGGGAGGTGGCAGATCTTCTTCCTAGAGAGAAGTGATCACCAATCGACTGATAAGGTCCAATGTACGGTAGGCACGGTCTACCTCATGCATCGCCTGCCCACGCATAAGCGATAGGCAATCCTCATTTTTTCCCTTCTGCGTGAAAGGAATCTGCAGCTTCAGCCGCACCTGGGGCAGATCCTGGAGAAGGGCATTGATATGCTCTTCCTCGTCGACCTCCGGACTCGCCCTTTTGAGGGTCTCCAGAGCATCAGCCAGTCTATTCAATGCTACCCTCAGTTTCTGACCATCCATTGGTTCCCCGCACAGCTGCCGGGTAACCTCTATCAAGGCTTCCATCATGGATCCTTTGTCCAACCGCTGCTGCAGAATGTCTTTAATCTGTTCCAGCAACCGGGACGCCTGCTGGCGTACTGGATCATTTCCGAAGAACGAAATCTGGTTCAGCAGTGCTTCACAGTCGTCCTGCGTGCCTAACGTCCCCTTGCGCAGCGCTTTGATGTCTTTGTCTTTCAATTCATCCATATAAGTGGACAGACAGTACCGCTCCCCGGCGCGCAGGGAGCTCAAGCCGAAGCCTGGCACCTTGCTTATATCCTCCAATTTTCGAGCGAGCCTCGAAAGACTATCGGATTCCTCCATCGGGTTCGTCAGCTCGCCCAGAAAATTGCCGAGGGTCCAGCTATTCGTGCGAAGCTCTTCCAGATAATCGCGCCGCGCCCGCGCCTGCTCGGACGGGCAAGTGAGACAAAAGGCCAGATAGGACGAAAAATCGCCCAGGTCCGACAGGAGCGTGCCAATGTAGTTGGGACGAGCCGTGCCGCCCTCCTGGGGTGTATACCTCAAGTTGCCAACAATCCCCAGGGGACAAGGCGCCAGATCTTTTCGCTCCAGCACCAACTCCTGGTGGCCGGCTATCTGAACAATAGGATTAAGGGTTGGATTGACCATGATCATCCTTGAGTAAATCAGACCTCAGGACCTGACCCGGGATCAGGAACGCTGATGGCCTGCGCCACAGAAACAAACACGTGGCCGTCGCGGCGCAACTGCCGCTATCTCAAGTCTGGGTAACCGATGAACATCTGGCGTTCCTGTGCATGCGAGGGCAAGGCCTTGAGACTCGAGCGGCACCGGAAGCCCCGAGTCAAGAACATCTGGGTCGTACTCTCATTGGACGAGATACGATTCAATCACCCGGCAAATGCTGATCCGCACGCCCGGCCATGCCCGCACCCCACCGCGCCGCCAAGCGCACGTAGACCAGCTCCGCCAGCAGCTCGACCAGCGTCTGCGTCACGATGACGGCCGGCAGAACGGGAATGGCGCCTGGGATGGACAGGGCCAAGGGCAGGACCACCAGGGAATTGCGCGTGGCCGAACTGAACGCGACGGCCCGGCTGGCCGGAACGTCCAGTCTGGCCCTGCGCGCCAGCCACCAGCCGCACATCGGTGCGATGATGGCGTACGCGAGATAGACGGGCAGGACCAGCAGGACGGCGCCCATGGCCGAGCCCAGCTGCGGCGCCACCGCCGCGATGACAATGAACAGCACCAATGCCGTGGCAGGCACGGGCGCCAGGCCGAACACTTGCTGTGCGCGCCTCCATCCTCTGCGGCGCGCGGCCAGGAACTGGGTGAGGCCGGCCAGGACCAGCGGCGCGGCGATCAGCCACAAGAACGCATCCAGGAAAGGGCCGGCGTCGATGTAAAGAGCAACATCCCGTCCGAATGCGAATTTCAGGTAGAGAGGCAACAGCAGCATCTGCACCAGCAGCAACACCGGCGTCGAGGCCAGAAGCGCCCGAGCGTCCGCGCGGCCCAGGTGGGCAAACGTGACGACATAATCAATGCAAGGCGCCAGCAGCACCAGCATGACGCCCAGCCGCAGCATGGGCTCGTCCGGCAGCAAGCCGGCAAGCGCGAAGACCAGCGCCGGCATCAACACGAAGTTGGACAGGAGCAACACGGCCATGAACCGCGTCTGCTTCAAGGCCTGGCCCAGATCCACGAGCGGAACCTGCAAGAAGGTCACATACAGCATGAAGGCCAGAGCGGGATTGACAGCCGCTTCCAGCATTGTCGCGCCGGGAACGAACAGGGCCACGCCGAGGGCAATCGCCGCCGCGCCAAAATAGATCGCGATCTGCCTGCCCTCCAGGCTGTCGCGGATTCTTTCCAGGCCCATCCCGCTTTCCTGCCGAATTGTTCAGACCCGCAACCTTAAATGCTCACAGCCCCCGGCGCAAGCGGGCGGCGGACGCCCGGTTCAAGTCCCTGGCCTCTTGCTCGGCGTACTCGCGCTCGCCGGGCTCATAGCGTCCTTCATGCATGCAGTTGCTGCGGTTCCAGGCGCATTCATTGAACAAGCGTGAAATACCGCTCGAGCCGCTCGACCCGCCGACCGTGCTCGAACCGCCGGAAGAGCAGGCGGCAAGCGCGGCGGAACAAGCCAGCAGGATGGCGGATCGGCCCAATAGTCGCGTGATCATCTCTCTTTTCCCTGTATGAATCTCTGACCTGTTCTTATAGCAGATAAGAAAAGCGGGACCGAGGCGGCCTTGCACATGGATACAGTTGCCACGTCAGCCGGGTTCTCGTTCAACCGATAAGCCGCCTTAGCATTTACCCTGAAAAACAACAAAATGGAACCATTAGTCTCAATTTTCGGTGTTAGTATGCTCAGACCTTAGAAAAAGTATCAAATAAAGAGACAAAACATGTCAGTATTCAATAAGAACGCGGCTGCTTTGCTGGCTTGCATCCCGCTGGCCCTTCCTCTGGCTGCACAGGCCCAAGGCTATCCCCAGCGTCCCGTCACGCTCGTCGTTCCCTTCGTGGCCGGGGGTGCCTTCGACGTCGTGGCCCGCCTGGCGGCCGAACGCCTGCGCACCGAACTGGGCCAGCAGTTCATCGTGGAGAACAAGCCGGGAGCCGGCGGCACGCTGGGCGGGCGCATCGTCTCCCAGGCCAGACCCGACGGCTACACCATCCTGCTCTCGGGCGTGGGGCCCATCTCGATCTCCCCCGCCGTCTACAAGAACCTGGGCTACGATCCCGCCAAAGCCCTGGCGCCGGTGGTCCAGCTGACCTCCTCGCCATTCGTGCTGGCAACCAGCCAGGCCTTTCCGGGCAGCACCGTGGCCGAATTCATCCAGTTCCTGAACGACAAGCCGGGAGCATACAACTATGCCTCGACGGGAAACGGCACCCTGGTCCACCTGGCCGGCGAGTACTTCCGCGACAGCGCCAAGGTCCAGTTCGAACACATTCCCTACGCGGGCGGATCGCAGACGGCCCTGGCGCTGCTCAACGGCGAAGCCACCTTCTCGATCACCAACATTCCCAACGTGCTGCCGCAAATCCAGGCGGGCTAGCTCAAGGCTCTGGCCACCACGGGGGCGCGACGCCCCTCCGCCCTGCCCACCATGACCGAGGCAGGCGTGAAGGACTTCGAGTTCTCCGGCTGGATCGGCATCTTCGCGCCGGCGGGCACGCCCTAGGACGTCATCACGACGCTCAACACCGCCTTCAACAAGGCGATGAGCGATCCCGGAATGCGGGAGCGCCTCCAGCAGCAAGGAGACAAGGTGGCGACCGGAACGGTTGCGCAATTCAAACAATTCGTGGCCGAGAGCGATGCCAAGTGGAAGGCGGTCGCAACCCAGGCCCAGGTCTCCATTGACTGAGGCCGCCATGCCCTGCAAATTCAATACGCTCAAAGAGCGCGTGGACCGAGGCGAGCGCTTGATCGGCCTCTGGAGCTCCCTGACCAGCGCCACGGCAGTGGAAGTGCTGTCCACCACCGATTACGACTGGCTCCTGCTGGACATGGAGCACGCTCCGAACAGCCTGGGCGACATCATCGACCAACTGCGCGTGCCGGACTCCTCTCAAGTAAGCGGCTTCGTGCGTCCGCCCGGCAACGACCGCGTCACCATCAAGCGCCTGCTGGACGCCGGGGCCAAGAACCTGCTCTTTCCCTATGTCGAGAATGTCGGGCAGGCGCAGGACATCATCCATGCCACCCGCTATGCCCCCGCAGGCGCGCGCGGCGTGTCCACGGCCGGGCGCGCCGCCCGGTATGGACAACAGCCCGGCTACCTGGCCGACGCAGCCCGGGAAATCGTGATCGCCATCCAGATCGAGACCGTGCAAGCGCTCGAATCCATCCCCGAATTCACCAGCCTGCCTGAAAACGACATTCTTTTTTTCGGACCGGCCGACCTGTCCGCCGACATGGGCCATCTGGGCGAACCCGAGCACCCCCGCGTCAAGGCCGCCATCGTGGAAGGGATCCGGCAGACCGAGGCGGCCGGCAAGATGGCCGGCGTGCTGGCGCCCAACATGGACCTGGCCAGCGACTACTACAAGGCTGGAGCCAGGCTGATCGCAATAGGCAGCGACATACAGTGCCTGCGCTCGGCCGCCGCAGCCGCTCTGGCCACCGCCCGCACGCGCCTGGCCTGAGCCATCGCCGGAAAAACAAGCGGCGCGTCCACGGGCGCGCCGCTTGTACGTCATCCAGGACCGGATGCCTGCTAGAAGGTCGTGCGTATACCCACGCCGAATGTATCTCCACGGCTCAAGTCCGTGACTTTATCGCTGTAGTAGGCCGCATAAACATCGGTCCGTTTGGAGAGCTTGTAGTCATAGCCCAGCGCCCAACTGTTGCGTTTGACTTCGCTGGCGCCGCTGCTGCGCGTATGTCCATAGGAAGCCAGGACGCTGCCGCCCCCCATGGGCACGGACACCCCCAGTTGGCCGCCTTTCATGGAAATGTCACCGCTGTGGATGGCATTTTTCACGTACTGAAACAGTGCGAACAGTTTAACGAACTCAAAGTCATAGGCCATGCCTAACTGGGCTGCCCGCTGCTGGCGGAAACCCGGAATGATGCTCTCCAGGTCATCGGCCCTGTTGTTGAATTTGTTTTGCTGGTAAGCCAGGGTCGCAGAAAAGGCGCCATTGAAATACATGGCATTGCCCCCCCATTTATTGGAGCCCGATTTATTGGCCTCATTGCTGAAGCCATAGATCAGGTTCGCCGTCAGGCCATTGAAATTGGGGGTGGTGTATTTAACGGCATTGCTCCAGCCCGAGTCGCCCAGCACGCCCTGTCCCTGCATGCCCAGATAGGTGTGGAAGACCGCGGGAGAAAAAGTGTAGGAATCGCCAAAGGGATTGAAAAGAATAGTGGAAAGAAAGTAAGGCGTGGTCAGGCGCCCCAAAGTCAGCGCGCCCACGTCCTCGCTCTGCAGCCCCACATACGCGCTACGGGAAAACATGGGATCCCCATTGAATCTTCCCGATTCCCCGGTTTCAGGCCGGAAGAAGCCTTCCATCGCGAATATTGCCTTGACACCGCCCGTCAAGTCTTCCTGGCCTTTCAAGCCCCAATACGAAGTCGTCATGCCACCGCCGCCTTGCGTCCAGGCCCGCTCGCGGCCGCCTACGGGTTTATGCACCCCCGTCCAAGCATCGACAAGTCCATATAATTGGACACTGGACTGTGCACAAACAGTAGTCCCCATACTCAGCGTTGCGGCCAGCAGACCGCATGCCAAAACCGGCGTTTTCAAAGCCATAGTGTCTCCGTTCTGTTATATGTGTTGTGTCCTCCTTCCCTCTGCAAGGAGGAACCCCGCCAGATGATGCGCGAACCCCGACCAAGCGGAATCAAACCCGGCACGAGGTGCAAGCAACCTTGTCGGGCATAAGGGCATCCAATTACTACCGGCGCTTACACATTGTTTTTTCATGCGCGGGTGATAGTCCATATTGACCTCGACTCACGCCCTGGAGACTGAAAAGTAGTAAGATACGCGCCCGCGTTTCTCTTTATGCCGGCGGCAGGCGCAACTTCGGCGCGAACTTGGCCGGGACGGCATTTTTTCGTACGGATGCTTGCATCTGGTGCGAAATGCACGACCGGAAGGTCCTAGCATGAAACGGCAGCAAGTCCCGCGTCACTTTCTTTTCGACAAGGAGCAAGCATGCCTCTCACGCCAGATCCCAGACTCGCGCCAGGCCCTGAGCCCGATCCCCGCAGACCGCCCGCCCCCAGCCCGGATCGCACGCCCTACCCCGGCCACAAGCCTGACCAGCCGCCGGAAATCGATCCCGACCGCAGCCCCGTGGAACTCCCCCCGGAGCCGCCTGCACAGCCGGACCCCAACGATCCGCCCGGCTCGTGAACAAGAGGCGGCCGCCCCCGGGCAAGAGCCCGGGAGCGGCCCAGTCGGGCCATTCAACTACTTCGTGGTGTAGCCGCCATTGACGAGAATGGTCTGGCCCGTGATCCACCAGCCGTCGCTCACCAGGTGGCGAATGAATGGCACCACGTCTTCGATGTCGGTCAGCCCCGTCTGGCTGAACGGGGACAGGGCGGCCGCCGTCTTGTGATAGGCCACCGCATCCTCGCCTTCAGCGGGATAGAAAAATGGAGTGTCCATGGGACCGGGGCCCACGGCCGTCACTGAAATGCCGCGCGTGCCCAGCTCCTTGGCGGCGGCGCGGGTGAAATGCTCCACAGGGGCCTTGGTGCCGGCATAGGCGGCATAAAAGGGCGTAAAGGCGCCCAGCAGGGAGGTCACCAGCGTGCAGATCTTGCCCCCGTCCTGCACATGCCGGCCTGCTTCCTTCAGGAAGAAGAAGGCGCTTTTGGCATTGACGGCGCTCATTTCATCGTACTCCGCCTCGCTGACCTCCAGAATGGGCTTCTTGAGCACCTTGCCCACGGTATTGATGGCGATGTGGGGCCTGCCCACAGCGGCAACCGCTTCGGAGAACAAACGCTCGACGGCGCCCGCCGAACTCAGGTCCGCCTGCAGGGCCACTGCCTTGGCCCCTGTCTTGCGGATGGCGGCCAGGGTGGCCTCGGCATCGTCCTTGGAGGCCGCGCTATGGTAATGGATCGCCACGGCCGCAGCGCCGTGCGCGGCCAGGTCGCGGGCGATCAGGCCGCCCAGGTTCTTGGCGCCGCCGGCCACGAGCACGACTTTGCCTTCGATACTGTGTTGAGTCATGGAGATCTCCTTTTGGGATGAGGGATTCGATGACTTTATTTAGCAATTGAAGTCGAATAAATCCAGGCTTTGCATCTACACTATCCAGAAATCACTACCAATGCATCCCATGGACCGCATCGACCAGTTCCGCATCTTCATCCGCGTCGCCCACAGCGGCGGGTTCACCGCGGCAGCCGAGCAGTTGGGCCTGCCGCGGCCCACGATCTCGCTGGCGATCCAGCAACTGGAAAACCGGCTGGGCGCGCGGCTCTTCAACCGCACGACCCGCCGCGTAAGCCTGACCCGCGATGGAGAAGCACTGCTGGAGCGCGCCATGGCCCTGGTGAACGACAGCGAGGAACTGGAGCATCTGTTCAAGCCCGACATCCGCGGCCTGAACGGGCGCCTGCGCGTGGACCTGCCCAGCCGCCTTGCGCGGCGGCAGGTGGCGCCGGCCCTGCCCCGGTTTCTGGAACGCCATCCCGGCATCCAGATAGACCTGGGTTCCAGCGATCGTACCGTGGACCTGGTGCACGAAGGCGTGGACTGCGCCCTGAGAGTGGGCGAGATGGCGGCCAGCAGCCTGGTGGCGCGGCCGCTGGGCGTGTTCAGAATGATCAATTGCGCCAGCCCCTCCTACCTGGCGCGCCATGGAACGCCCCATATCCCGCAGGATCTGGCGCAGCACTACGCCATCCATTACGCGGCGCCAGCCGCAGGCCGCCTCGCCCCCTGGGAGTGGCGCGAGCATGGACAGACACGCACCCAGGCGATGCAGACGCGGGTGTCGGCCAATAATGCCGAAACCTACATCGCCTGTTGCCTGGCGGGCCTGGGACTGATACAGATCCCTGCCTTCGACGTGCAGGAGCATCTGCAAAGCGGCGAGCTGGTTCAGATACTGCAGGACTGGCCGGCGCCCAGCATGCCGGTGCAGATCGTCTACCCGCACCGGCGTCATCTGTCGCGGCGCGTCCAGGTCTTCAGCACGTGGCTGGCCGACATCCTGGCCCCCTGCCTGGACACGGGCGACGCGGACCTGCCCGGCGCCTGAGTCCTCGCCGCAACAGCCGCCCGGCAGGTTACGATACACGCCGTTGCGCCATCATCTCAGGCGCGCCATTTCAAGGGAACAATACATGCATAAGCACCTGCTTGCACTGCTCGCCCTGACGGCATCCTTCGCCGCCCACGCCAACGACAGCTACAAGGCCGTCGATGCGCAGCTCAACAAGACGTATCAGGAAATCGTCGCCCGTCTCAAAGACGATGCGGACGGCAAGAAATTGCTGGTGGACGCGCAGCGGGCCTGGATGAAGTTCCGGGACGCGGAATGCAAATTCCAGGCCTCGGCGGTGGACGGCGGCAGCGCCTATCCCTTGGCCATGCAGGCCTGCCTGGAAGCCGTGACTCAGCAGCGCGTCCAGGAACTGGAACGCTACACGTCCTGCGAGGAAGGGGACCTCACCTGCCCCGTTCCGCGCTGAGCCTGCCCGACGCCGCTGCAAGACCGCCGGCCTTCCAGGCCGACAAGAGCCTTGGCCTTGCAGCGGCCCGCGGTCAGCACCCGTCGATACGCTGTCCGCGGCGCAGCACCAGGCGCTCGGCGGGCGCCGCCGCCACGGCCGCGGCGGCATTGGGCGCCGGCACGGCCACGAAATTGGCGTCGTTGCCCACGCGCAGCCCATAACCCTGCAGGCCCAGCACGCGGGCGGCCGCCTCCGTGGCCATGTCCAGCGCCACCGCAAGCTCCTCGTCCAAATAAAAACCGGAACGGTAACCGATCAGCATGGCGCGCTGCAGCATGTCACCGTTCCCATAGGGCCACCAGGCGTCCTGGATATTGTCATTGCCCGTGAACACCGTGGCGCCCGCCTGGCGCAAGGCCAGGACAGGCGGAAAACCGTGATTGCCGGGCGCGTTGGTCATGATGGCGATACCGGAGCGGGCCAGTTCCCGGGCCGCTGCATCCAGCTGCGCGGGATCGAGGTCGCCCAGGCCGTAGGCATGGCTGACGGCGACACGGCCTTCCAGGCCCAGCGCACGGGTGCGCGCGGCGATGCGCTGCAATTGCTCGCGGCAGATCCGGCCGGGTTCGTGCAGATGGATATCCAGCTTGGCGCCATGCCGGTCGGCGATACCGAAGATGAGGTCGAGCTGGCCGTCCGCATCACCGTCCAGCATGGTGGGATCGATGCCGCCGATGACGTCCACGCCCTCGCGCGCTGCCGCTTCCAGTACATCGGCCGTGCCGGCGCAGCTCATCACGCCGGCTTGCGGAAAAGCCACCAGTTCGATGTCCATGCGGTCCTTCCACTCCTCGCGCACCTGCATCACGGCGAACAGATGCTCCAGGCCGGTCGTGGCATCCACGTCCACGTGGCTGCGCATGGCCTGGGTGCCGAAGGCCGAAGCCTGGCGCAGCAAAGCCTGGGCGCGCTGCGCGATAGGCAGCGCGCCGGCCAGCTCGCGTTTCTCCACCGCCAGACGCTCGCGCAGGTTGCCTGCCGGCTGATGCGGGCGCCAGCGATCGCCCACGAAGCTCTTGTCCAGGTGGATATGTCCGTCCACGAAAGCCGGCAGCACCACCCTGCCGCCCAGGTCCACGGCATCCACGCCCGGCAACGCCGGCAGCGCGCCCTCCAGAGCGGCGATACGGCCTTCCTTCACGTGTATGGACAAAGGGCGGCCGACGGCATCGACGGCGTTCACGTACAGGCATTCATTCATGGCGATTCTCTTTCCAAATAGCGCCGCCGCACTCCGCCGATCGAAAAAACCGGGGACTGCTTCCAAGCGGCATCAGCTCTTTTTCACGATAAATCAGGGCAGCGCCATGCACAAATTAAATATTGAAATCAAAAACATTTATTTATTGAATGCCACGCGCATGTGTCGTTCACGACGACGGCGCCAGGGCCGGCAGCAGATGCATGCCCGTGCGCCGCACGAATTCCTCGTAGCTGATGGGCGGGCCCGCCTTGGTCGCGGCATCGTTGGCCTGCCAATGCACCCAGGAGCGACGGGTGGTGGCGTCATACACCAGCTTGAACAGATGGCTGGGCACAGCCACCCTGCCCTGGCCTATGGTGGGCGGCCGCGCCGCAAACACCGGCCCCGTGAACACATACACGTCGCCGGCGGCGCGCTGCACATATTTGCGGGTGTCCCCTTCGATCTGATTCCAGGGCCCGCCGTTATGAACCTGATTCTGCGGCACCATATTGGCCAGGGAGAAACTCTGCGCCATGCCCTGCTCGTCGGCCATGTCGCCGGCCGGAGCCATGTGCCCGCGTGAATAACCCGAACCGCGGTAGTCCGCCAGCTCAGCCCGTTCGGACGCCGGCAGGCGGCCTTCCGCATAGAACTTGTCGGTGCGCGGCAGACCTTGTCCGGCCTGCAGGGCTCGACGGTTCAAACGCTCTGCCACGAAGACGGGCGTCTTGGTCTGGCCGCTGTGCAGGATCGCAAACGAACTGAAGCACAACTCGCGCAGCGTGTAGGCCGCCGGCACCACCGGCGGCTTGCCGGGAAAGAACTGCGGGCACTGCGCAAACGAAGTCTGGACATAGCCATTGGCGGGCGGCGCGACGACGGACGAGGCCTGCGGCCACTCCAGCTTCGCCATGACCTGATCCAGGCCCGGCCAGTCCCGCAGCTGCGGATGAAGAGCGCAACTGGCCGCTCCGAACGCCGCCAGCGCGGAAGCCCCCGCTGACTTCAGGAAACGGATGAGGCTTCCCGTCCCCGACTTGTTCCTGCCTGATGATTTTCTTGTCGATACTGCTTTTTTCTTTCTGGTCATGCCGCTCGTACTGGATGCAGCCGCCGGCCCGCATCGTTGCGCCGGCAGCGCACCGATTATAAGCAGCCCGGCCGTCCTGCACCCCTCCATATAGGAACGGACTTGTAAAAGTCGTTACCTACAGTCCTGGGGCGCTGCGCAGACAAACAGGTCGACATCCGCTAGGCGAAGCCGCCACAGGACCGGACGCAATACGCATGATCACGGGCTCAAGCACCGCCCCCCGCCTGCGGGCCCTCCCTGCATGTGCCCGCGAGCGTGGTCAGCAATTGACAGATATTGTTGCGTTATATACCGAAGAAGATACCAATCGAATATGTATAAGCCATCTAACATAACTCATATTTATAAAGAGAGATTTTCTGTTACACTGGAATCTTCCTATGCAATAGACACTTATCCCTTGATTGCGCAGATCATGAATACCAGAAACCTGATTTTCGGCCTATGCGCAGCGCTGCTCGCTTTCTGGTTTCTTCCCTTTGCCCATATCAACAACAGCCTGGCCCAGGCCTCGGATGCCTATTCGGGCTGGAGCGCCGGTTTTTTCGGCTTTCTCCTGCCGCTGTCCGTCCTGGCCGTCGCCAGCCTGATCTGGGCCGACAAGGTCCGGTTCGCCTGGCTCGCCATGGCCGCACACATCGGCATCTTCGCCTCCACGATCAAAAGCATCTGCGAAAAGTCGCTGTTGTTCTCCAAGGTATGCGGCATGGGCGTCACCTTTTCCTACGGCTCCATCATCTATGGCCTGTGCACCGCCGCACTGTGCGTGATGCTGCTGACCTACAGGAAGCCGCCGGCCTTCTGAGCCGCCTCAGGCCGCCCCCGCCTTCTCGGGGCGGCCATGCATGACCATGATGGTCTGCTGCATCAGGGCGCATAGCGTCTCCTGCCCTTGCAGCACGGCATACACTTCCCCGCGCGTAATGATCAGGTTGCGTCCCGGGCGCAATACCTGGCCGCGCGCAATCAGGGCCTGCCCCTGGGCCGGGGCCAGGAAATTCACCTTGTATTCCACGCTCAGGACCGAAGCGCCGGGCGGCGCCAGGGTCATGGCGGCGTAGCCGGCCGCCGAATCCGCGATCATGCCCACCACGCCGCCGTGCACGAATCCATGCTGCTGCTCCACGCCGCTCCAATGCGGCAGGTGGATCTCGACGCGGCCCGCTTCGACCACGGGCAGGCTGGCCTGGATCAGCGCCATGGCGTTCTGACGCGCAAAGCTGGCCCGGATCTCCTCGGCCATACGCGGATCCAGCATTGGCGGCGCCTCTGCGCAAGGGGAAAGGCTGGTCATGGTTCAATCCTTGAAAACTGCCGGCTCCGCAGCCCGGCCGGCGGCAGGCGTAAACGTGCGCTCAGAACGGCCAGAAGATGGGAATGAATGTCACGCCCAGCACCCAGAAGATCAGGTTCAAGGGCAAACCGACCTTGATGAAGTCGACAAAGCGATACCCTCCCGCCCCATACACCATGGTGTTGGTCTGGTAGCCCACCGGGGTGGCAAAGCTGGTGGAGGCCGCAAAAGTGACCGCGATCAGAAATGGCGTGGCATCCACCTCCAGCATCCGGGCGGTGGACATGCCGATGGGCGTCAACAGCACGGCGGCAGCCGCGTTGCTCATGAATTCGGTCAGCAGCAGGGCCATCAGGTAGAGCACCGCCAGCACCACCAGGGGCCCGGAGGAGCGGACCAGCCCGATGGTGTTCTCGACCAGGAACTGCGCCGCGCCCGTCTCGCTCATGGCCACTCCCAGCGGCAGCAGGCCCGCCAGCAGGATGATGATGCGCCAGTCTATGGCGTCATAGACTTCGTCGGCGCTCAGGCAGCCCGCCAGGGTCATGGCCACGGCGCCGGCCAGCGAGGTGATGGCGATCGGCACCCAGCCCAGGGCCGACACGGTGATGACCAGCGCCATGGTGAGCAGCGCGAACGGCGCACGCCAGCCCATGGGCTTTTCAGCCTCGCGCTCGGACAGCACGATGACGTTGGTGTCCGAGCGCAAGGCGGCCTTCTCCGAGACCGGCGTCAGCATCAGGAGAATGTCGCCCACCCGCAAGCGCACATCGCGCAGTTTCTCGCGCAGCACCTGGCCGCGCCTGTGAATGCCCAGCACGGTGGCCTTGTGATGCCAGCGCGGGTCCAGGGTACCCAGCGTGCTGCCGCTGATGCGCGAACGCGGCGCGATCATCACTTCGGTCAGCACCTGGTCCACTTCCTCGAAGGAGCGCTGCTGCAGCTTGAACTGCGGATCCACCTCCAGGCCGGCCTCTTTGCGCAGCTCGTCCAGCTTGGACCAGTCGCCGCGCGCCAGCAGCACATCGCCTTCCTGCAGTTCCTGTTCGCGCGGCGCCCAGACCTTGTCTTCGCCGCGCAGCAGCTCCAGCACGAAGACGCCGTACTGCTCGCCCAGCTTGGCTTCGCCCACGGAGGTCCCGATCAGGGACGAATCGGACATGACGCGCAGCTCCGTGATGTACTTGCCCAGCTCGTAATGATCGACCAGCTCCGCGCCGCGGGTGTCCGGCAGCAGCCAGCGGCCGACGGTCAGCAGATACAGGCAGCCGGCCGCCAGGCAGATGACGCCCAGCGCCGTGAACTCGAACATGCCAAAGCCGGGATGCCCCAGGTCGCGGGCGATCGCATTGACCAGCAGATTGGTGGAGGTTCCCACCAGCGTGCACACGCCCGCCATCTGCGATACATAGGACAGCGGGATCAAGGCCTTGGAAGGCGACATGCCTATGCTGGCGGTGGCCGTCATCACGATGGGCATGAACACGGCGACGACGGCGGTGTTGTTCACGAACGGCGCGATGATCGCCAGCACCAGGAACAGGATGAGCAGAAATTGCAGCGGCGAACGGGCCTTGCCCAGCAATCGGCCTATGCCCGAGAGCGCGCCGCTGTTCTGCAGGCCCGCCGCCAGCACGAACATGGCCGCCACCGTGATCGTGGCCGGATTGCTGAATCCGGCCAGAGCCTGCCCGGGCGTGACCAGGCCCAGCACGGCCAGGCTGCTCAGCACCAGCAAGGCTACCGCGTCGATTCTGAGCTTCTCGGTCGCAAACAGGACAATCGCCACCAGGGCCGTGCACAGGACCACCGCGATTTCTGCCGTCATGCTGTCATGTCCCCCGTTTTTTATTATTGAAGCATCCAATGGAAAGACAGGGCGCGATACCCCTGGATATGGAATCCAGGACGCGATGCAAAGCCCTTGCAGAACATTCTGGAGGCAAAAAAATTATACACACCTGCCGCGAATTGAAAATATGCTGCGCGCCGATGGAATTTCCCTTGCCTTTGGATGCTGCAATAAAGGCAGGCCCCATACGGAAAAAATCAGGAAAACCCGCTCTCAAGACGAAAAAAACCGCCGTCGAAACGGCGGTTTTCCAGGATGCGGGATCACCAGCGAGTCCGGGCCCGGCCGCCTATGGTGGCGGCCAGGCTGGCCACGAACGCTCCCAGCAGCAAGGAAGCGAACCCCCAAAGGGCGAAGGCGGCGGCCGCCTTGCGAGCGGCATCCGCAGCCTCGCGAGCTTGCTGCTCCAGCTTCTGCGCGGCCTGCCGCGCCTGCTGCTGAACCGCGTCCAGGCGCTCCTGGGCCTGTTCGGGCGGCACGCCCGCACGGTCGGCCACCAGCCGCAGCAGATAATCCCTGTCCTGCGGGGAGACGTCGCCTTCCTGCAGGCTGCGCGCCAGAATACGGCCCACTTCCTTGTCCGGATCGCCGCTGCGGACCGCCGGGTCGGCCGGCCTGAGCAATACGTCAGTGAAATAATCCAGGTTCAGTCCTTGCGCCTGGTCGCTGCCGGCGTCGGCCGCCACGGCCGAGGCGGCCCCCAGCCCCGCGCCGGCCAGGCTCGCCCCCGCCTTGGCCGTTCCCGAAGCGATGGACGCGGCCGTGGAGCCCAGCATGAACAAGGCGACGACGGCGCTGACCGCCCACACCAGAAAACCATGGGCGGTATCCCGGAAGTAGATCTCGTCATTGGGCACTTCGATCCAGTTGGTGCGCAAGCGGCCCGTCACATACCCGGCAATGCCATAGGCAATGACATGGGTGGCGAACATCCAGACTATGGTGCCGATGGCCAGCGCCGAGCCGGAAGCGCCGTCGCCGCTCCAAGGCGACACGGCCAGAAAACCCAATCCCGTGCCGCCGATGAACAAGGCGCCGGTCAGGGCCGCGCTGATGACAGCGCCTGCAATGACGGCTCCCCAGGAAACCGCGGAACGGGACGATTCCATCGTCCAGCGCGGGGCGTGTTCCGAACCAGGTGCAATTTGCGTAACAGGCATGGTCTTTCCTTTTCAAAAAGATGTCGACGCCCGGCGATTCAATGCCAGAACAAGGCCAACAAGATAATGATTGGAATAGGAACACCCAACAACCATAGAAGTATCGATCTCATGGCGCCTCCTCATAGTGTCAAAAAAGAATCTCTTCACTGCGGCCTGAAGCCAGCGACATCGCATTCGATTATTGATTCATTCTAGGCACAGCCCCGGGCATCCTTGAACAAATGCCTGTAATAAGAAATGGAAAATTGTGAAGAATTCCGGCCTTGCCGCCGCAGTCTCCGCATCACGGACCAGGGCCGCTTCCAGCGTCGCATCCGTTTTGCAGCGCAGCATAAAATCGTGGCGAGGACGCGCCGGACTCGGTTATCCTGTTGGCTCGACCTAAACCTCGGCCGCATCGGCGGCAAGTCCGCGCCCAGCGCGGCTTCTTTCCGCCGCCGGCGGCCTGACTCGACGCAGAGCCTAGACCATGAGCGATCTCCAACATCTGATCGACGATGCGTGGGAACACCGCGCCTCCATTTCCCCATCCCGGCACAGCCCGGAACTGCGCAACGCCATCCATACTGTCATCGAGAAACTGGATTACGGCTCCCTGCGCGTGGCGGAAAAGATCGACGGAAACTGGATCGTGCATGACTGGATCAAGAAGGCCATCCTGCTGTCCTTCCGCCTGAACGACAACCGGGTCATGGGCGCCGAACCCGCCCCCTTCTACGACAAGGTGCCGTTGAAGTTCGAGCGGTACGACCAGGCGGCCTTTGCGCAAGCGGGCTTTCGGGCAGTGCCCGGCGCCGTCGTGCGCCAGGGCGCCTACGTCGCTCCCGATGTGGTGCTGATGCCTTCCTTCGTGAACATCGGCGCCTATGTAGGCGAAGGCACCATGGTGGACACCTGGGCCACGGTGGGTTCCTGCGCACAGATAGGCAAGCACGTGCACCTGTCCGGCGGCGTAGGCATAGGCGGGGTGCTGGAACCCCTGCAGGCCAGCCCCACCATCATCGAGGACAACTGCTTCATCGGCGCACGCTCCGAAGTCGTGGAAGGCGTCATCGTGGAGGAGAACTCCGTGCTGGCCATGGGGGTG
The DNA here is from genome assembly GCA_023425645.1 of Pseudomonadota bacterium. GTDB lineage: Bacteria > Pseudomonadota > Gammaproteobacteria > Burkholderiales > Burkholderiaceae_B > Alcaligenes. The sequence continues at coordinate 76,876 of JAFACG010000034.1, read as the reverse complement.
TTCCTGTCGCAGAGCACCAAGATCTACGAACGCGAGACCGGCAAGATCTACCAGGGCCGCGTGCCCGCCGGCTCGGTCGTGGTGCCCGGCTCCCTGCCTTCCGAGGACGGGCGCTACAGCCTGGCCTGCGCCATCATCGTCAAACGCGTGGACGCCCGCACCCGCGCCAAGACCAGCATCAACGATTTGCTTCGCGCCTGAACATGAACTCCGACAACCCTGTACTGAATACGCTTCAAGACCTCATCGCCCGTCCTTCGGTCACGCCGGATGACGCCGACTGCCAGCAATGGCTGGGCGAGCGCCTGGCCCGCGCGGGCTTCACGCTGGAGTCCCTGCCCAGCGGCCCGGTGCGCAACCTGTGGGCCCGCAAGGGCACCCAGGCGCCGCTGTTCGTCTTTGCCGGACATACGGACGTCGTGCCGCCAGGCCCCGAGCAGGCCTGGGATTCGCCTCCCTTCGAGCCCGTCATCCGCGACGGCCAGCTCTACGGCCGGGGCGCGGCGGACATGAAGGCTTCCATCGCCGCCTTCATGCACGCGGCCGAGGAATTCATCCAGGCCAATCCTGAACATGCCGGCTCCATCGCCCTGCTGCTGACCTCCGACGAGGAAGGCCCGGCCATCGACGGCACGGTGCATGTCTGCCGGGTGCTCAAGGAACGCGGCGAACTGCCCGACTACTGCGTGGTGGGCGAGCCCACCAGCGCGCGCCAGCTGGGCGACACCATCAAGAACGGGCGGCGCGGTTCCCTGTCCGGCCACCTGATCGTGCATGGCCGCCAAGGCCATGTGGCCTACCCGCAACTGGCGCGCAACCCCGTGCACCTGGCCGCCGGCGCCCTGACCGAGCTGGCCGAACGCATGTGGGACGCCGGCAATATGGACTTCCCGCCGACCACTTTCCAGATCTCGAACATCCATGCCGGCACGGGGGCCAGCAACGTCATTCCCGGCCAGCTGGACGTCCACTTCAATTTCCGTTTCTCGACCGAGCAGACGCCGGCAGGCCTGCAGGCCGAGGTAGAGTCCATCCTGCGCCGCCACGGCCTGGAGTTCACGCTGGACTGGACGCTGGGCGGCGAACCTTTCCTGACCGAATCGGGCGCGCTCAGCCAGGCCCTGAGCCAGGCCATTGCAGCGGAAACCGGCGTGCAGGCGGAGCTCTCGACCACGGGAGGCACCTCGGACGGGCGTTTTATCGCTAAAATCTGCCCCCAGGTCGTGGAGTTCGGCCCGCTGAACGCCAGCATCCACCAGATCAACGAACACGTGGCCGTGGCCGACCTTCAACCCTTGAAGAACATCTACCGCCGCACATTGGAAACCCTGCTTTGCTAAGCCCCTCCATCGAAACCTCCGCCCTGCTGGACGCCCAGCAGGAACTGCAGACCGTGCGCGACCTGCTGCGCTGGTCGGTCAGCCAGATGAACCGCTGCGGCGTGGCCTTCGGGCACGGCAGCGACAATGCCTGGGACGAGGCCGCCTACCTGCTGCTGCACACCTTGCACCTGCCGCTGGACACGCTGGATCCCTACCTGGACGCCCGCGTGCTGCGCAGCGAGCGCGAACAATTCCTGGCGCTGATCGCCCGCCGCTGCAACGAGCGCCTGCCGGCCGCCTACCTGACCGGCGAAGCCTGGCTGCAGGGCCACCGTTTCCGCGTGACGCCCGACACCATCGTGCCGCGCTCGCCCATCGCCGAGCTGCTGTCCGAGCAGCTCCAGCCCTGGATCGCCGACCCGGACGCCGTCTACAGCGCGCTGGATCTGTGCACGGGCACCGGCTGCCTGGCCATCCTGACCGCGCTGGCCTTTCCCCAGGCTCAGGTGGACGCGGTGGATCTGTCCGACGCCGCCCTGGCCGTGGCCCAGTCCAACATCGAGGACTTCGGCCTGAGCGAACGGGTGACGCTGCACAAGAGCGACCTGCTGGACCAACTGCCCGATGCGGCCTACGACCTGATCATCTGCAATCCGCCCTACGTCAACGAATCGTCCATGCAGGCGCTGCCCGCGGAATACGTGCACGAGCCCCGGCTGGCGCTGGCCGGCGGCGAAGACGGCATGGACCTGGTGCGCCGCATCCTGGATGCCGCCCCCGACTTCCTGGCGCCCAACGGCGTCCTGGTGCTGGAAATCGGCCATGAATACGACAACTTCCTGGCCGCCTTCCCCGAACTGGATCCGGTGTGGCTCAGCACCGAAACCGCCGAGGACCAGATCCTGCTGCTGACCCGGGAGCAACTGGCTCCGTGATACGCGCAACTGGAATCACGCTGCGGCGCGGCGTCAAGGTGCTGCTGGAAGACACCGAATTCATCGTCAATCCCGGCGAGCGCCTGGGCATCGTGGGCAAGAACGGCGCGGGCAAGTCCTCGCTGTTCGCCCTGCTGCAAGGCGAGCTGGACCTGGACGCGGGCGACCTGAGCATCCCCGAGGCCTGGGAAGTCGCCAGCGTGCGCCAGACCATTCCGGACCGCAACCGTGCGGCGCGCGAATTCGTCATCGACGGCGACGTGCGCCTGCGCGCCTTGCAGCAGGCGCGCGCCGATACGCCCGACTCGGACGGCCAGCGCATCGCCGAGCTGGAAAACGCCCTGGTGGAGGCTGACGCCTGGTCCGCGCCGTCGCGCGCCGAACAGTTGCTGGCCGGCCTGGGCTTTCGCCCCGACCAGTGGATGCTGCCGGTGCGCGAGTTCTCCGGCGGCTGGCAAATGCGCCTGTCGCTGGCGCGCGCCCTGATGGCGCCGTCCGACCTGCTTCTGCTGGACGAACCCACCAACCACCTGGACCTGGACGCCATGCTCTGGCTGGAACGCTGGCTGGCCTCCTATCCGGGCACCGTGCTGCTCATTTCGCACGACACCGAATTCCTGGACGCGGTGGCCCGCTCCATCCTGCACCTGGACCATGGCAAGCTGGTCCGCTACAAGGGCGGCTACAACGACTTCCTGGCGCAGCGTGCCGAACGCGTGCAGCAAAGCCAGATCGCCTACGAGCGCCAGACGCGCGAGGCCGCCCGCCTGCAAAGCTTCATCGATCGTTTCAAGGCCCAGGCCACCAAGGCCAAGCAGGCGCAAAGCCGCGTGAAGGCGCTGGCGCGCATGCAGACCCTGGCGCCGCTGCGCGTGGAGTCCGGCGTGTCCATACGCCTGCCCTCGCCCGAGTACACGCCCGATCCGCTGCTGACGCTGGAACAGGCCGACCTGGGCTACCCGGACCGCCCGGCTCCCATCCTGAGGGGCGTGCGCCTGATGGTGCGCGGCGGGGCGCGCGTGGGCGTGCTGGGCATGAATGGCGCGGGCAAGTCCACGCTGGTCAAGACCCTGGCCGGCAAGCTGGCGCCGCTGAGCGGCGAACGGCTCGAATCCAAGGGCCTGGTCATCGGCTACTTCGCCCAGCACCAGCTCGATTCCATCGACCCGGAATCCTCGCCCCTGCAGCACCTGGCGCGCCTGGCCCCGGACACGCGCGAGCAGGAACTGCGCAACTACCTGGGCTCGTTCGGGTTCAGCGGCGACATGGCCGCCAGTCCCACCGCGCCGTTCTCGGGCGGTGAAAAGGCCCGCCTGGCCCTGGCCCTGATCGTCTGGCAGAAGCCCAACCTGCTCCTGCTGGACGAACCCACCAACCACCTGGACGTGGACACCCGGGAAGCCTTGGCAGACGCCCTGGCCGACTACGGCGGCAGCGTGCTGCTAGTCTCTCACGACCGCCACCTGCTGCGCTCCACCGTGGATTCGTTCTGGATCGTGGCCGACGGCCGGCTGCAGGAATTCGACGGCGACCTGGAAGACTACCGGGACTGGCTGCTGGCGCGCAGCGCCCAGGCCCGTTCCGACGCCCGGCAGGAAACGCGGGCCGACGGAAACGAAGTCGTGGACCGCAAGGCCCAGCGCCGCCAGGAGGCGGAACTGCGCCAGCGCCAGGCCCAGCAGCGCAAGCCGCTGGAAGCCAGGCTGAAGAAAGTGGAAGCCGCCATGGACCAGGCCGCCGCGCGCCTGCAGGAACTCGATGCCCTGATGCAGGACCCGGACTTCTATTCCGACGCCTACAAGGACCAGCGTCCCGCGCTGATGGCCGAACATGGCGAGCGCAGCAAGGAGCGCGACGCGCTGGAAGAAGAATGGCTGGAACTGCAGGAAGCCATCGAGGACATCAACCGGCAGGAATGAAGCCGCGCCGGGGCGCTCGCCCCGGCCGCCGCGCCTGGGACCCGTGCACGGCCTCCGCGGTGCCAAAGAGACCGCGGCAACGTCATGGCTGTCTTATCAGGCCGTCTTTTCACCGCTGATCTGCGTGCGGCGTACCTCGGTGATGTACATGATGATCAGCGAGACCCAGACCACGCCGTAGAGCAACATGAAGTTGCTGGTCCGTATGCCCAGCCATTCCAGCTCCAGGGCGCAGGGAGCCGGCGCCTGGGCAGCGGGGAAGTGCCGCGGACTGCATGACATCAGGAACACCATATCTCGACTCCCTGGGTGAAAGGGGGCTGGCTAAGGCGACTGAATTGCCCGGTCAGGCTAGCAGAGCTGGCGAGTCAATAAACCCCTTTAAAAAGATACATTTGCATACGAAGCACCCATAAAAAAAAGCTCCCCCGAGGGGGAGCCTGGCGCCTGACCGGCAAGAGGATTACTGCCCGGCCACCGAGCTGACATACCCGGCCACGACCTGGCGCTCCTCATCGCTGAGCGTCTGGGCAAACGAGGGCATGGCGCCCATGCCTTCCTGCATGACCTTCAGGATCTGCTCGCGCGAGGGCTTGAGTTCGTCCAGGTTGGGGCCGATGGCTCCGGCCGACCCCGCGTTATCCAGGGTGTGGCAGACCGCGCAGGCTATCGGCTTGGCTCCGGTCAGGAACAATTCCTTGCCCTGGGTATTGTCGTCGGCCTGGGCCTGGCCGGCTGCCGCCAGCATCCATACTGCTGCTACAAGGTATTTCTTCATGATCATCCATTCACAACCGCCCCGGCGCGCCGGGGCGGATTCAACATTCCATGCTCAGACTACGGTGACAGCCAGCATATGGTCGCGCCAGCTGTTGTTGAGGTAGCCGTGGCTGTTGGCTGCGCGTTCCTCGGGCTGCACGGTGCCGGCCTGGCTGGTGGCGCGGCTGGCGATCTCGTACTTGCCGGGCTTCAAGTCCATCCCCACCACGAACTGGCGCCAGGCGTACTTGCCCAGGTCAGGGCCGACGAAAGCGGCTTTCTTCCAGGTCTTGCCGCCGTCCACCGACACCTCGACTTCCTTGGCGGCCGACATGCCGCCAAACGCCAGTCCCTGGATCTGCACCATGCCGGCCTTGATTTCCTCGCCCGGCTCGCCCGTGGGGCTGGTCACAAAAGACTTGACGGGCATCTCCCAGACTGATTCCTGGTTGACGTTGGTCTTCTCGCCCAGCGGCGTCATGCGGTAGCTGTTCTGCTGGATACTGGCGGCCGACTGCTCCTTGCCGAAGGCCAACTGCTTGATGTATTTGACATTGTTCACGCCGGTATAGCCGGGCACGACCAGCCGCAGCGGTCCTCCATGGGCCAGCGGAATGGGCTCGCCGTTGATTTCCCAGGCCAGGATGGCATCCTCGATGGCCTCGACCGGAATCGAGCGCTCCACCATGACGGTATTGGGATCCAGGCCCTGCGGGATTTCCTCGCCGCCCGTGCCCGTCATGTACTTGGCGCCCGGCTCCATGCCGCCTGTCGCTTCCAGGACGGCCTTGATGGGCACGCCGGAAAATACCACGCAGCCGGCGGCGCCCACCGTCCATTTGGTGCCGCTGGGCTTCTCGGGGAAATAGGCCCGGCCATTGCCCGAGCATTGCAGCACCATGGGCACGGCTACCAGTCCCAGACGCTTGAGGTCGGCCACCGTCAGGTCCTTGGGCTGCTTGACGCCTTTGATCGACACGACCCAGGCATCCGGATCGGCCACGATCTTTTCCGAGGGAGGCGCCACGTTGTTGCGCACGAACAGGCGATCGAGCGGCGTGATCAGGCCGGAACCAAAGGCGCTGCGCTTGGTTTCGATGGTGTTGGCGCTGTGCACGATCAGGCTGTCGGCATGCTTCCAGGACGCATAGGCCGGCAGGGCCTTGGCTTCGGATTTCGCCTTTTCCTGCGCCAGGGCCTGGGACAGCGGCGTCAAGCCGCCGGCACCGGCCAGCGCCACGACTCCCCCCGTGGACAGAAGCATGCGTCGCCGTGAAAGATTGCTGGGTTCCATTCTCGCCTCCATGTGTTTTGCATGTATCCATTTAATTTAGGCTTCGATTTTATGAAGGCAATAAGCTTATAACCAGAATTTATAACCCTAGTACATAACGGTCCAGCTTGAGCTGTATTTCTGCCCTGCCTGGCTCGACAGCCCCATGAATTCAGGGCCTGGCTGGATCCATAGGCATTCATGCGCAGGACAAACAGGGACGGATGCGCTGCTCGAATCGAACGCAAAACATCATGCTGGAACGGTATCCAGCGCCCGCATGTCTGTCGTCATGTCTCTGCTCGACGCCAGTCAGCATCGGCTGTTCAAGGCTTGCATCGCACGACGGTACATAAGGATCATGAAAAAGCCCCCGGAAAGATCCGGGGGCTCTCTGGCGCATGGTGCAGACTGCGCTGCCTGCCTAGCTGACGGTTTCGAGCTTGGCGATGGCCAGCGCCAGCGTCTTGCTGCCCACCTCGCGGAAGTGGATCTGCGCCTGGGCGTCATCGCCGCGCCCCGTCAGGCTGACAATGGTACCTTCGCCGAAACGGGCATGGCGCACGCCTTGCCCGATCCGGAAGGACTGCCCATTGACCTCCAGCACGCTGGTCTGGCTGCGCCCGCCATAGGGCGTGGCGCTGCTGCCCGAGCCCGTGGCCTTCCAGGTCTGGCCGCGCCGGAAAGCGCCGCCGAACGAGGGCTCCGCCGGCTGGGCCGGCGCGCTGGCGTAACGGGCCGAGAGCCACTTGACGTGGTCATCGGGCAGCTCGTCCAGGAAGCGCGAGCGCAGGGCGTAGCGGGTCTGACCGTGCAGCATGCGACTCTGCGCCAGCGTTACGTATAGGCGCTGGCGCGCGCGGGTGATGGCCACGTACATCAGGCGGCGCTCCTCTTCCAGGCCGCCCGCGTCGAACAGGCTGTTCTCGTGGGGAAACAGCCCCTCTTCCAGCCCGGTAATGAAGACTGCGTCGAACTCCAGGCCCTTGGCGGCATGGATGGTCATGAGCTGGATCGCATCCTGGCCGGCCTGAGCCTGGTTGTCGCCCGCCTCCAGCGAGGCATGCGTCAGAAAGGCGCCCAGCGGGGACATGGGCGCCAGCGTGGCCGGCGCTCCTTCCGGCGCCTGGGCCTGCTCGCCCTGCGGGGCGTCCGGCACGCGGCCGGCCGGCAATTCGGCAAAGCCTTCTTCGCCCACGAACACCGTGGCCGCGTTGACCAGTTCCTGCAAGTTCTCCAGGCGCTCGGCGCCTTCCTTGTCGGCCTGATAATGCGCCAGCAAGCTGCTTTCGTGCACCACGTGCTCGATCAATTCGGGCAAGGACAGAACCTGCGCCTGATGCGCCATGTCCTGGATCAGGGCCGCGAAACGGGCCAGGCCGGCGGCCGCCCTGCCCTGCACATAAAGCACGGCGCGCAGCAGGCTGGTGCCGCGCTCGCGCGCCAGGTCCGCCAATTGTTCGACCGAACGCGCGCCTATGCCGCGCGTGGGGAAATTGACCACGCGCAAGAAAGCGGTATCGTCGTCAGGGTTGTCCATCAGGCGCAGGTAGGCCAGCACGTGCTTGATCTCCTGGCGCTCGAAGAAGCGCTGCCCGCCGTACACCTTGTAGGGCAGGCCCTGGGAGAACAGGCGATGCTCGATGACCCGCGACTGCGCGTTGCTGCGATACAGGATGGCGATCTCGCGGCGCGGCTTGCCTTCGGCAATCAGAGCGCGGACCTCGTCCACGATCCATTGCGCCTCCAGCGCGTCGGAGGGCTGCTCGCAGATGCGGATGAGCTCGCCTTCGCCGCTGTCGGTCCAGAGGTTCTTGCCCAGCCGGCCGCTGTTGTGCTCGATGAGCGCATTGGCGGCGTCCAGGATATGGCCGCAGGAACGATAATTCTGCTCCAGGCGGATGACGTTGCCGCGCGCGTAGTCACGCTCGAAATCCGCCATATTCCCCACGTTGGCGCCGCGAAAGGCATAGATGGACTGATCGTCGTCTCCGACCGCGAACAGACTGGCCTGATCGCCGGCCAGAAGACGCAGCCAGCGATACTGGAGCACGTTGGTGTCCTGGAATTCGTCCACCAGGATGTGCTTGAAGCGGCGCTGGTAATGCTCGCGTATGGGGGCGTTGCGAGACAGCAGTTCATAGGCACGCAGCAGCAATTCGCCGAAGTCCACCACGCCTTCGCGCTCGCATTGCTCCTGGTAGAGCTGGTAGAGATCGATCAGGCGGCGCCTGTGGGGGTCGAAGCCGTCCAGGTCGCCGGGGCGCTGTCCGTCTTCCTTGCAGGCGTTGATGAAATGCTGGATGTCCTTGGGCGGGAACTTCTCGTCGTCGATATTGTTGGCCTTGACCAGGCGCTTGATGGCGGCCAGCTGGTCGGCGCTGTCCAGGATCTGGAAGGTCTGGATCAGGCCTGCATCGCGATAGTGCATGCGCAGCAACCGGTTGCACAAGCCGTGGAACGTGCCCACCCACATGCCGCGCGTATCGATGGGCAATAAAGAAGTAAGCCGCGTCAGCATTTCGCGCGCGGCTTTGTTGGTGAAGGTGACGGCTGCCAGACCATATGGGCTGACCTGCCCGGTCTGGATGAGCCAGGCCATTCGGGAGGTCAGCACGCTGGTCTTGCCGCTGCCCGCCCCGGCCAGCACCAGGGCGTGTTGACCGGAAGGCAGGGTGACGGCGGCGCGCTGCTGGGGATTGAGACGCTCTATCATGCCGCGTAGCGGCGCAGACGCAGGGCGAACTGCTCCAGGCTTTCGATGCCGCTTTGCTGCGCCCGCTGGCACCAGGCGCGCAGGTCGGACAGCAGCTGCTCGCTGGAGGAGCTGGAGCTTTCCCAGATGCCGGCCAATTCACGCTGCATGCGTACCAGAATGGACAGGCGGGAATTGCCGGCGGCCACGGTTTCGAGCTCGGCGCGCTGCTCGGGAGCCAGCACGTCGTCGCCGCGGCCGATCCAGTCCTTGCAGCTTTGCAGCAGAGACCACGAGCAATTGGGATTGTCGTGGTTCATCTGGGGCTTGAGGCGGGCGATTTCCTCGGCGGCCGTGGTCTTGATGATGTCGGCATAGCGGGCCAGGATTTCATAGCGGTGCGTGATCACGCCCTGCAGGGTGGCCAGGCTGATGGTGTCCACGGAAGAGCTCGAGGGCACGGCGGGCTCCAGGCGCAGCTTGGGAGCGACCTTCTTGACCTTAGCCAGGCCCAGGGCCTTGAACACGGAGATGTAGCACCAGCCCAGGTCGAATTCATACCATTTGCTGGAGAACTTGGCCGAGGTGCCGTAGGCGTGGTGGTTGTTGTGCAGCTCCTCGCCGCCGATGATGATGCCCCAGGGGAACACATTGGTGCTGGTGTCGGGGCTGGCGAAATTGCGATAGCCGATCGCATGGCCCAGGCCGTTGACCACGCCGGCCGCCCAGAAGGGAATCCAGGCCATCTGGATGGCCCAGACGGTCAGGCCCAGCAGGCCGAACAGGAACAGATCGATGCCCAGCATGATGGTGATGCCCAGCATGCTGTGCTTGCTGTACAGGTTGCGTTCGAGCCAGTCGTCGGGCGTGCCGTGGCCGAAACGCTTGAGGGTTTCGGGGTTGGTAGCTTCCTGGCGGTACAGTTCGGCGCCGCGGAAGAAGACCTTGCCCAGGCCGAACACCACGGGCGAATGGGGATCGCCCTCGCGTTCGCACTTGGCATGGTGCTTGCGGTGGATGGCGACCCATTCCTTGGTGACCATGCCGGTGGTCATCCAGAGCCAGAAACGGAAGAAGTGCATCAGGGCCGGATGGAGATCCAGGCCGCGGTGCGCCTGACTGCGGTGCAGAAAGACAGTGACTGACACAATGGTGACATGCGTCAGTACGAGAATGACGAGGGTGAGCTGCCACCAGGACAGTTGCAGCCAGCCATCGGCAAGAAAAGATAGAAACGATTGCATAGACCCTTTTAGACCTGATCTTTGTTAAGGGGAACCAGAAAAGTGTAGCCCACTTGCCTGGTTAACAATAGCATTATTTGGGACTGAACTTGCTTCAAATCAAGCACTTTGCGCGTTTCGTTCCAGTGCCGCCGCAAAAAAGCAGTCGGTCTGGTGGCGATCCGTGCGCAGGTTCAGGTAAGGCCCTTCCAGCTCCAGGGCCGGGCTCTTGTCCTTCAGGATTTCCCGGGCATCCAGCAGACGAAACTCGGGATGGGTTTGCAGGAAGGCCTGCACCTGCTGCTCGTTTTCTTCGGGCAGGAAACTGCAGGTGGCATAGACCAGTCGTCCTCCCGCAGCCACACACGCGGCGGCCTGTTCCAGAATGTCGGCCTGCATGCGGGTGTACTGCTGCAAGGCTTCGGGGTGTTGACGCCACTTTAGATCGGGATTGCGACGCAAAGTTCCCAGGCCGCTGCAGGGCGCATCCACCAGCACGCGCTGGGCCTTGCCGTGCAGGCGGCGCACGCGCTGGTCGCCCGACTCCTGGATCACCACCGGCACCACATTGGACAGGCCGGCGCGCGCAAAGCGCGGCTTGGCCTTGTTCAGGCGCGTGGCGGACACGTCGAACGCGTACAGCCGGCCGGTGGAGCGCATCAGCGCGCCCAGCAGCAGCGTCTTGCCGCCGGCGCCGGCGCAGTAGTCGATGACCATCTCGCCGCGGCGCGGCTCCAGCAGGGCCGTCAGCAACTGGCTGCCCTCTTCCTGGATCTCCAGCTCGCCTTTTTCATACTGTGGCCAAACCGCGACAGACGGCCGGCCCTCGATGCGTATCCCCCAGGGCGAATACGGCATGGCGGTGGGCTTGAAGCGCGCCATGGGGCCGTTCTGCAGCTGGCGCAGCACCGTGTCGCGCTCGGCCTTCATGGGATTGACGCGCAAGTCCAGCAGGGCCTGGCCGTTCATGGCTTCCATCAGCTTGTAGGAGTCAGGGATCTGTTCCAGGCGCTCTTCCAGCCATTCGGGCAGGCTCAGGCGCACGCCCACGGGCAGGCCGTCCACGTTCAAGGAGCGGATGTGGGCAAGCCACTGGCGCTCGTCCTGGCCCAGGCCGGCCGCCAGCTCGTCCTGGCCGAAGGCAGCCGCCAGCCCCAGGATGGCCAAGCGCCGGGTCGACGGGCCTACGCCGCTCTCGGCCCAGTTACGATACTGGCGCAGGTGGCGCAGCACGTCGAACACGGCTTCGCGGATCTCGGCGCGGTCGCGCGAACCCATCTTGGGACGCGTGCGCGCCCAGCGCGTCAGCGCGAGATCGGCCGGATGCTTCCATTGCAGCACCTCGCCCAGGGCGCTGGCCACCTGTTCGATGCGCCGCTGCGCCAGCGCGCCCGGCGCGGGCGGGCCCGAAGGCTTGCCGCGGGCCGGTCCCTGGGAACGACCGCGCGCGGCGGCTGCGCCGTTGCGCTGGCTGGAGGAGGACGGACGCTGACGGTCCGAGCGGTCGCGCTCCGACCGGGAATGACGTTGTTCAGACATGAATACTCAAGAAATCCTATGGACCCGCCCGCTCAGGCAGGAAAGTAAAAGCCGCGCTGCGCCACGCCCGATACGTGCACCCGCCCATCCGGCTGCAGCGCCACCCTGCCCTCGACCAGCCACTGCACCGCCTGAGTGTAGACCTGGTGCTCGGTGGCCAGCACGCGCCCGGCCAGCGTCTGGGCATCGTCGCCTTGCAGGACGGGCACCAGGCTCTGGGCGATGATGGGACCGTGGTCAAGCACGGGCGTCACGAAATGCACCGAGCAGCCATGGAACTGCACCCCGGCGTCCAGCGCCTGCTGATGCGTGTTCAGGCCCGGGAAACTGGGAAGCAGGGATGGGTGTATATTGACGAGCTTGCCCGCGTAGCGCTGGACGAAGCCCGTGGTCAGAATGCGCATGAATCCCGCCAGTAGAACATAATCCGGCTGGTAGCGGTCGATCACGCGCGCCAAAGCGTCGTCAAAGGCCTCGCGTGTTGCAAATTCGCGATGCGGCACGACCTCCGTGGCCAGGCCGCGGCGCTGCGCCCAGTCCAGCCCGGGCGCATCGGCCTTGTTCGAGATGACGGCCTGGATGCGGCCGTTCAGGCCGGCCTGCTCGATGTGTCCGGCGATGGCCTGCATATTGGAACCCCGGCCCGAAATCAGCACAACCAGGCGACAAGGTAGGGTGGAATCGGTCAAAATCCTGTTTCCCGAGAAATAACGAATCCAAAATTGTAAACTCTCGCTTGTGAAATCTGCTCTAAAACTCTACCGATCCTTGCCGCGCCGCGACAGCACGGCGCGCAGCGCCGTCACCATAGGCAACTTCGACGGCGTGCACCTGGGCCACCAGGCCATCCTGCATCGCCTCAACGAGGCCGCTCGCCAGCGCGGCCTGAGCTCTTGCGTGATGACCTTCACGCCGCATCCGCGCGCTTTCTTCGCGCAGCGCGGCCAGCGCCCCGAACTGATCCCCACCCAGATCAGCGGCCTGCGCGACAAGGTCGAGGCCCTGCGCCAATGCGGCATCGAACAGATCTACCTGGCGCGCTTCAACCAGGACATGGCCGACATGTCGGCCGCCGCCTTCATCGAGGACATCCTGGTGCGCGGCCTGAACACCGGCTGGCTGCTGGTGGGCGAGGACTTCCGCTACGGCCACAAGCGCGTCGGCGACATCGCCATGCTGCGCGAGGCGGGCCGGCGCCACGGCTTCGAGGTGGAAACCCTGCAGGACGTGCCCGACGCCGACGGCCGGCGCATCTCCAGCTCGGAAGTGCGCACCGCCCTGGCCGTGGGCCAGCTGGACCGGGCGCGCGCCCTGCTGGGCAAGCCTTTTCACATCAGCGGCCACGTCATCCACGGCCAGAAGCTGGGCCGCGACATCGGCTACCCCACGCTGAACATCCGCGTGCCCGAACACTGCGCGGCGCGCTCGGGCGTATACGTGGTGCTGGCCCACGGCCTGGACGCGCGGCCCATGCCGGGCATCGCTTCGCTGGGCGTGCGCCCTACCGTGCAGGACCAGGGCCGCCTGCTGCTGGAAGTGCATTTACTGGACCGCCAGCTGAACGCTTACGGTAAACTTGCCCGTATAGAATTTCTGGAATTTGTCAGGGACGAAGAAAAGTTCCCCGACCTCATCACTATGATCGCCGCCATCGACAACGATGCACAGCGCGCTCGCGACTATTTCGCCTCAAATGGACTATAAAGACACTCTCAATCTACCCGACACCCCTTTCCCCATGCGCGGCGACCTGGCCAAACGCGAGCCGGGCTGGATTGCCCAGTGGGAAGAGAACAAAGTCTATGCAGCAATCCGGCAAGCCAGCGTCGGCCGTCCCAAGTTCATCCTGCACGACGGCCCGCCCTATGCCAACGGCGACATCCACATCGGTCACGCGGTCAACAAGATCCTGAAGGACATCATCGTCAAGAGCCGCAACATGGCCGGCTTCGACGCCCAGTACGTGCCGGGCTGGGATTGCCACGGCATGCCCATCGAGATCCAGATCGAGAAGAAATTCGGCAAGAACCTGCCCGTGGCCGAGGTCCAGTCCAAGGCACGCGCCTACGCGCTGGAGCAGATCGACCGCCAGCGCGCCGACTTCAAGCGCCTGGGCGTGCTGGCCGACTGGGAGCGGCCCTACCTGACCATGAACTACAGCAACGAGGCCGACGAACTGCGCGCCTTGTCGCAGATCATGCAGAAAGGCTTCGTGTTCCGCGGCCTCAAGCCCGTGAACTGGTGCTTCGACTGCGGCTCGGCGCTGGCCGAGGCCGAGGTCGAGTACGCCGACCGCAAGGATCCTTCCATCCACGTCGCCTTCCCCTTCGCCCAGAAGGACAAGGTGGCGGCCGCCTTCGGCCTGGACAGCGTGGAGGACGGCGCCATCGTCATCTGGACGACCACGCCTTGGACCATCCCGGCCAACCAGGCCCTGAACGTCCATCCCGAGATCGAGTACGCGCTGGTCAAGCTGAACGCCGTGCGCGCCACGGGTCAGTGGCTGGTCCTGGCCAAGGACCTGGTGGAATCCTGCCTGCAGCAATGGGGCCTGGAAGGCGAGATCGTCGCCACAGCGCCCGGCGCCGCCCTGGATCATCTGGAATTCCGCCATCCCCTGGCCGGCGCGCACGCCGGCTACGACCGCGTCTCGCCCGTCTACCTGGGCGACTACGTGACCCTGGACAGCGGCACGGGCGTGGTGCACTCGGCGCCCGCCTACGGCATCGAGGACTTCAACTCCTGCAAAGCCAACGGCATGAAGGATGACGCCATCCTCAAGCCCGTGCTGGGCAACGGCCATTACGCCGACAGCCTGCCGCTGTTCGGCGGCCAGATGATCTGGAAGGCCAACCCCCAGATCGTCGAGGCCCTGGAAAACGCCGGCACGCTGCTCAAGACCGAACAGTACACCCACAGCTACATGCACTGCTGGCGCCACAAGACGCCCATCATCTACCGAGCCACCAGCCAATGGTTCGCAGGCATGGACCAGGCGAACAGCACCGGCCGCACCCTGCGCGAAATGGCGCTGGAAGGCGTGGAACGCACGGATTTCTATCCTGCCTGGGGCCGCGCCCGCCTGCACGCCATGATCGCCAACCGTCCGGACTGGACCCTGTCGCGCCAGCGCCAATGGGGCGTGCCCATGGCCTTCTTCGTGCACAAGGAGACCGGCGAGCTGCACCCGCGCACGCCCGAACTGATGGAACAGGTCGCCCAGCGCATCGAGCAGCACGGCATCGAAGCCTGGCAGAACCTGGACCCGCGAGAGCTGCTGGGCGAGGAAGCCGACCAGTACGAGAAGAATCGCGACACGCTGGACGTGTGGTTCGACTCCGGCACCACCCACGCCACCGTGCTGGGCGGCAAGGACCATGTCACGCACGGCTCGCATGCCGACGCCCTGCAATGGCCCGCCGACCTGTACCTGGAAGGCTCGGACCAGCACCGCGGCTGGTTCCATTCCTCGCTGCTGACCGGCTGCATGCTGTATGGCCGCCCTCCTTACAAGGCCCTGCTCACGCACGGCTTCGTGGTGGACGGCAACGGCCGCAAGATGAGCAAGTCGCTGGGCAACACCGTCGTGCCGCAGAAGATCGCCGACAGCCTGGGTGCGGAAATCATGCGCCTGTGGGCCGCCTCCACCGACTATTCGGGCGAGCTCTCCATCTCGGACGAGATCCTCAAGCGCGTGGTGGAAGGCTACCGCCGCATCCGCAACACCCTGAAGTTCCTGCTGGGCAATCTGGCCGACTTCGATCCGGCGCAAAACGCCGTGCCGCTGGACCAGCTGCTGGAGATCGACCGCTACGCCCTGCAGATGACCGTGCGCATGCAGGCCGAGATCCTGGACAACTACCAGCGCTATGAATTCCACCCCGTGGTGGCCCGCCTGCAGATCTTCTGCTCGGAAGACCTGGGCGCCTTCTACCTGGATATCCTGAAGGACCGCCTGTACACCACGGCCCGCGACGGCCTGCCGCGCCGTTCGGCCCAGACGGCGCTCTACCACCTGACCCAGGCGCTGCTCAAGCTCATGGCCCCCATCCTGTCCTTCACCGCCGAAGAGGCCTGGAAGGACCTGCACCAGGGCCAGGTCGCCAGCGGCACCATCTTCACCGAGCTGTTCCATGACCTGCCCGAACAGCGGGACCAGGAGGCTCTGGAAGCCAAATGGCAGCGCCTGCGGGCCATCCGCGCCGAGGTCATGCGCCGCATCGAAGACGTGCGCAGCACTGGCGCCGTGGGCTCGTCCCTGGCGGCCGAAGTGGACATCCATGCCGGCGGCCAGGACCTGGAATGGCTGCAGTCGCTGGGCCAGGACCTGCGCTTCATGCTGATCGTCTCGCGCGCCGACGTGCACGCGGGCGAAGGCGAGCTGCGCATCGAGGTGAGCCCCACCGAGCAGGCCAAGTGCGAACGCTGCTGGCACCACCGCCCGGACGTGGGTCGCAGCCACGAGCACCCCACCCTGTGCGGCCGCTGCGAAGACAATCTGTTCGGCGACGGCGAAGTGCGTCACCATGCCTGACCAGGACCTCGCTCCCGCCAGCCCCGGGCAGGCCCGCCTGCCCGCGCGGCAATTCTGGGCCTGGCTGGGCCTGGCGGCGCTGATCGTCGTGCTGGACCAGTGGACCAAGTGGTACTTCGACACCCATCTGTTCTACCAGGAACGCTGGAACATCCTGCCCTTCTTCGACTTCACGCTGCTCTACAACCCGGGCGCAGCCTTCAGCTTCCTGGCGGGCGGCCAGGGCTGGCAGCGCTGGTTCTTCGTGGCCATCGCCCTGGCGGCCACGGTGCTGATCCTGATCATGCTGCGCCGTTCGGCCAGGCAGCCGCTGTTCTGCCTGTCACTCAGCCTGATCCTGGGCGGCGCCGTGGGCAATGTGGTGGATCGCCTCCAGCACGGCCACGTCGTGGACTTCCTGCTGTTCTACTGGAACCAGTCCTACTTTCCGGCCTTCAACCTCGCGGACGTGGCCATCACCTGCGGCGCCATCCTGCTGGTCCTGGACGAGTTCCTGCGGATGCGCCGCAACAAGCGGCAACACGCCTGACCCTGCAAGGAGCCCTCATGCTCGCCAAGAAGAAACTGGTCTTTGGCATCAGCGGCGGCATCGCCGCCTACAAGACGGCGGAACTGCTGCGCCGCGCCCAGGAACTGGGCGCGCAGATCGACGTCGTCATGACCGAGTCGGCCACGCGCTTCGTCACTCCGGTCACCTTCCAGGCCCTGTCGGGGCGTCCGGTCTACACGGACCTATGGGATGCGCGCGTGCCCAACAATATGGCCCACATCCAGCTCAGCCGACAGGCCGACGCCATCCTGGTGGCGCCGGCCAGCACCAACTTCATGGCGCGACTGGCCCAGGGCATGGCCGACGACCTGCTCAGCACGCTGTGCGTGGCGCGCGGCCTGTGCCCCTTGCTGGTAGCCCCGGCCATGAATCGCGAAATGTGGCTGCACCCGGCCACCCAGCGCAATGTGGAGCAGCTGCGCCGCGACGGCGTGCACATCCTGGGCCCGGGCTGTGGCGACCAGGCTTGCGGCGAGACCGGCGACGGCCGCATGCTGGAACCGCAACAGCTGCTGGCCGAGCTGGTCGCCTTCTTCCAGCCCAAGCTGCTGGCCGGCAAGCGCGTGCTGATCACGGCCGGCCCCACGTCCGAGCCCATCGACCCGGTGCGCGTCATCAGCAACCGCTCCTCCGGCAAGATGGGCTACGCCATCGCGCGAGCCGCCTTCGAGGCGGGCGCCCGGGTCACCCTGGTTTCCGGCCCGGTCGCCCTGGAAACGCCCTATGGCGTGCAGCGCATCAACGTGGAGACCGCCCGCCAGATGCACTCGGCCGTCATGGCGCAGGCGACGCAGGCGGACGTGTTCATCAGCGTCGCGGCGGTGGCCGACTGGTACGTCAGCAACGCCAGCGACCGCAAGATCAAGAAAACCGCCGACCAGGCAACGCCGCAACTGGAGTTCAGCCCCAACCCCGACATCCTCGCCGAGGTCGCCGCCCTGCCCCAGGGTCCGTTCTGCGTCGGCTTCGCCGCCGAGACCGATCATCTGCTGGAGCACGCCCAGGCCAAGCGCCGGCGCAAGAACGTGCCCCTGCTGGTGGGCAACCTGGCGCAGCGCGCCATGAATGCCGAGGACACCGAGCTGATCCTGTGCGACGAACACGGCCACACGCACTGGCCCGCCCAGGACAAGCTGCAGGCGGCCCGCAAGCTGGTGCAGGCCATCGCCGAGCGGCTCTCCGAGCGGCCCTGATTTCCATTCCTTCCATCACAACGGGCGGCGCCATGCCCTGTGCGCCGCCCTGCTTTTCACAGGATGCCCCTACATGCATCGCCGTATCGAAGCCCGCATCGTCAATGAGCTGCTGGGCGCCACCATAGAAACCCCCAGCTACGCCACGGACGGCTCGGCCGCCATGGACCTGCGCGCCTGCCTCGAGCAGGCCGTCACCCTGCCGGCCGGCGGGCGCATGCTGGTCAAGACCGGCCTGGCCATCAATATGATGGACCCCGGCCTGGTCGCCATCGTCGCTTCGCGCTCGGGCCTGTCGCTCAAACACGGCGTGCGCGTGGCCCAGGGCATAGGCGTCATCGACGCCGACTACCACGGTGAAATAGGCGTGATCCTGGCCAATGACAGCGACGCGGACTATGTGATCCAGCCGGGCGAGCGCATCGCCCAGCTGATGTTCCAGCCCGTGGTGCAGGTGGCCCTGCAGTTCGTGGACCAGTTCTCCACCGAGACCGAGCGCGGCACGGGCGGATTCGGCAGCACGGGCAAGAACTGAGCCCTTCAAGCGGCGAAGTCTTCCTCCCCCAGGTAGGCGGCGCGCACCTTGGGATCGTGCAGCAACTGAGAGGCCGGGCCTTCCAGGATGATGCGGCCGGACTCCATCACGTAGCCGCGATCGCCCAGTTCCAGCGCCAGGCGGGCGTTCTGCTCGATCAGCAGTATGGTGACCCCTTCCTTGGCGATGTCCTGGATCAGGCCGAAGATGCGTTCGACCATGATGGGCGCCAAGCCCATGGAGGGTTCGTCCAGCAGCAACAGCTCGGGGCGGGAAATCATGGCGCGGCCCATGGCCAGCATCTGCTGCTCGCCCCCGGACAAGGTGCCGGCCGACTGCTTCTTGCGTTCGGCCAGGCGCGGGAACAGGGTGTAGACCCGCTCCACGTCCTGACGCACCTGGGCGTCGTCGCGCCGCGTATAAGCGCCCATGGACAGGTTTTCCTCTATGGTCAGCTGGCCGAAGATGCCCCGCCCTTCCGGCACCATGACCAGTCCGCGCCGCACCAGCTGATGCGAGGGCACGCCCACGATGCTCTGGCCCTGATAGTCCACCTGGCCGGCCGCCACGGGCACCAGGCCGCAGATGGCGCGCAGCGTCGTGCTCTTGCCCGCGCCATTGGCCCCGATCAGGCAGACCAGCTCGCCCTTGCCCACCTGCAGGTTCAGCCCCTGCACGGCGCGGATGCCGCCGTAGGCGACATCCAGGCCCCGAATATCCAACAACCAAGGCGACGCGCTCATGCCTGCTCCTCCTGCGTAGCGGTAATGCCCAGTTCCTTGGCGGCGCCCGCCCCCAGATAGGCTTCGATGACACGGGGATTGTGCTGCACCTCGGCCGGCCTGCCTTCGGCCAGCACCTTGCCGTACTCCAGCACCAGCACCCGGTCGCACAGGCCCATCACCAGTTTCATGTCGTGCTCGATCAGCAGCACGGTAACACCGTCGCCGCGGATCTTTTCGATCAGCTGGCGCAGGACCACGGTCTCGGACGGATTCATGCCCGCGGCCGGCTCATCCAGCGCCAGCAGCTTGGGATCGGTGGCCAGGGCGCGAGCGATCTCCAGACGGCGCTGGTCGCCGTAGGAGAGCGAACGCGCGATGTCGTTGGCGCGCTCGACGATGCCCACGTACTCCAGCAGTTCGTAGGCGCGCGCCTCGATCTGCTCTTCCTCGCGGCGCGTGGCGCGATTGCGCAGCACCGCGCCCAGCACGCCGGCGCGGGTGCGCACATGCCGGCCTATCATGACGTTCTCCAGCGCCGACAGGTTGCCGAACAGGCGGATGTTCTGGAAGGTCCGCGCAAAGCCCGCCTCGGCGATCTGGTGCGGCTTGTAGTCCGTCAGCACGTGGCCGGCGAACTCGCAGCGCCCCGACTCGGGCACGTACAGCCCCGTCATGACATTGAACAGCGTCGTCTTGCCGGCGCCGTTGGGACCGATCAGTCCGTAGATATCGCCCTGGCGGATGCTGAAGCTGACTTCCGACAAGGCCTGCAGGCCGCCGAAACGCTTGGACAGCCCGCTGGCCTGCAGCAGCACTTGGCCGCCTCCCGCGGTCTTGCTTGTTGCCATCGTGCTCATGCCTGGGACTCCCTCATCTTGCGTTCACGGCGGCGCACCGCCGACGGCCACAACCCTTCGGGCCGGTAAATCATGACCAGCACCAGGGCGAAGCCGAACAGCAGCATGCGTATGCCGTCCGGATCCAGGATCACCTCGCCGAACACGCTTTGCTGCAGAGGCACCACCACGGCGCGCAGCAGCTCTGGAAAGACCGACAGCAGGAGGGCGCCCACGATGACGCCGGGAATATGGCCCATGCCGCCCAGCACCACCATGCACAGCACGGAGATGGACTCGGTCAGGCTGAAGCTCTCGGGACTGACGAAGCCCTGCATGGAGGCGAACAGCCCGCCGGCCACCCCGCCGAAGGTCGCGCCCATGGCAAAGGCCAGCAGCTTGACGTTGCGGGTATTGATGCCCATGGCCTTGGCTGCGATCTCGTCCTCGCGGATGGCTTCCCAGGCGCGCCCGATGCGCGAATGCTGCAGGCGCACGCAGACGAACACGATCAGCAGCGTCACCGCCAGCAGCAGGTAGTAATACTTTTCCGGCCCGGTGACGCGTATGCCGAAGAAGGTCTCGGCCCGCCCGAAGACGAATTCGCCCACCTTGAAGGTGTCCACCCGGTTGATGCCCTGCGGACCGTTGGTGATGTTGACCGGCGCGTCCAGGTTGTTCATGAAGATGCGGATGATCTCGCCAAAGCCCAGCGTGACGATGGCCAGGTAGTCGCCGCGCAGCTTCAGGACCGGAAAGCCCAGCAGCACGCCGAACAAGGCCGCCAGCACGATGCCGGCCGGCATCACGACCCAGAACGGCAGGTGCAGGCCGAAATGCGGCGAGGCGAGCATGGCCCAGACATAGGCGCCGACGGCGTAAAAGGCGATGTAGCCCAGGTCCAGCAGGCCCGCAAAGCCCACCACGATGTTCAGGCCCAGGGCCAGCATCACGTACAGCAGCGCGAAGTTCAACGTGCGGATCCAGCTCTGGCCGGCCATGCCCAGCACGAAGGGCAGCACCGCCAGGACCACGCCGATCAGCAGCGCGCCCAGCCAGACGCGCACGGGAACGGGTTTCTTCTTGGCGTCCATCATGCCCGGTCTCCCACCCGTTCACCCAGCAGGCCGGATGGACGGAAAATCAGTACCAGGATCAGCACGATGAACGAGAACACGTCCTGGTAGTTGCTGCCGAACACGCCATTGGTCAGGTCGCCGATGTAGCCGGCTCCCAAGGCCTCGATCAGCCCCAGCAGCAGTCCGCCCAGCATGGCGCCGCCCAGGTTGCCGATGCCGCCCAGCACCGCGGCCGTGAAGGCCTTCAGGCCCAGCATGAAGCCCATGGTGTACTGGGCCACGCCGTAGTAGGTGACGATCATGACGCCGGCCACGGCCGCCAGGGCCGAGCCGATCAGGAAGGCGGCGGAGATCACGGTGTTGATGTTCACGCCCATCAGGCCGGCCACCTCGCGGTTCTGCGCGGTGGCGCGCATGGCGGTGCCCAGGCGGGTGCGGTGCACCAGCGCCATCAGGCCGACCATGATCAGGGCGGCGCCGCCGATGATCAGCAGCTGCAGCAGGCTGATGCGCGCCTCGCCCAGCTGGAACACCATGGGCTCGATGATGTGCGGAAAGCTCAGGTAGTTGCGGCCCCAGACCATCATGGCGATGTTCTGGACAATGAAGGACACGCCGATGGCGGTGATGAGCGCGGCCAGGCGCGGCGCGCGGCGCAGGGGGCGGTAGGCGTAACGCTCGGCCGTCCAGCCTATGGCCATGCAGGTCGGGATCGCGGCCAGCAGGGCCAGCCCCACGGCCAGCCAGGCGGACATGCCGGCCGGGTCCGCCCCCACCAGGGACAGCACCACCGTGGTCGCCAGCATGGCGCCCACCATCACCACGTCGCCGTGGGCAAAATTGATCAGGCCTATGATCCCGTAGACCATGGTGTAGCCCAGCGCCACCAGCGCATAGACACTGCCCACGGTCAGGCCGTTGATGAGTTGTTGTATCAGAATTTCCATCGACAAGGACTCGCTGTCGTTTCCCGGGCATGCACCGCGGCATGGCCACGGAACAGCGGGCGCCGGCCTCCCCGGGAGGCCGGCTGAAGAGCCGCACGGCAACGCGCGGCTCAGGCACCAGATGCAGGTCTTAGTTGGCCTGGCTCACCATGGTCTTGACCATGGTCCACTTGCCGTCCTTGACCTCGTAGATGGTCACGGCGATTTCCTTCAGGTCGCCGTTCTTGTCATAGGCGATGTTGCTGCTGGTGGCGCCGCTGCGCTTGAGGCCGGCCAGCTTGGGCAGGTAGTCCTCGGCCTTGGAGGAGCCGGCTTCCTTCATGGCGGTGATCATGTTCCAGGCGCCGTCATAGGCATAGGGCGCGTAGACGCCGGGATCGGCCTTGAAGCGGTTCTTGTAGTCCTGGGCGAACTTTTCGCCGGCTGCCATGGTGGACAGAGGCACGCCGGCCAGGGACGCGTAGGTGCCGTCGGCGGCGCCGCCGGCCAGGCGCAGGAAGGTGTCGCTGCGGGTCATCTCGCCCGAGACCAGGGGCGCCTTGATGTCCAGGGTCTGCATCTGGCGCTTCATGGGGCCGGACTGGGCGTCCAGGCCGCCGAAGAAGATGGCGTCGGGCTGCTTGGACTTGATGTTGGTCAGAATGGAGGTGAAGTCGTTGGCCTTGTCCGTGGTGTACTCGCGGGCCACGATCTGGCCGCCCGCCTTTTCAACGGCGCGCGCCACCTGATCGGTCAGCCCCTGGCCGTAGGCCGTGCGATCATCGATCAGGGCGATCTTCTTGGCCGCCAGATCCTTCACCATGAACTGGCCCACGGCGGCGCCCTGCTGGGTGTCGCTGGTCATCATGCGGAAGGTGTTGTCGTAGCCCTGCTGGGTGTACTCGGGCGAGGTCGCCATCGCGATCTGCGGAATGCCGGCGTCGTTGTAGACGCGCGAGGCCGGAATGGTGGTGCCGGAGTTGAAATGGCCCAGTACGCCGTCCACGCCATCGTCCACGATCTGCTGGGCCACCTGCACGGCGGTGCGCGGGTCGGCCTGGTCGTCCTTGGCGACCAGTTCGAAACGGGCGGTCTCGCCGTCGATCTGGATCTTCTGGGCATTGGCCTCTTCCAGGGCCAGGGTCAGCCCGTTGCGCATGTCCTCGCCGTAGTGCGCCTGCGGACCGGTCAGCGGGGCGGCAAAGCCCAGCTTGATGACTTTCTCTGCAGCCGAAGCCGGCGCTGCGGCAAAAGCGGCCAGCACCGCGGCCGAGACCAGACCCAATTTGATGTTTTTCATGGACTGCATGGTTGTTCTCCCTAGTTTTAATGGGACCGGGCTTATGGCCGGCCTTACTGCTGTGAAATTTACCGGGCCGCCGACTCCGGGTACGAGTCGGCGCGGCGCGCAGGCGAGCGCGCCTAACCCACCATCATCAGGCTGGCGTTGCCCCCGGCAGCCGCCGT
Source organism: Pseudomonadota bacterium (assembly GCA_023425645.1). Classification (GTDB taxonomy): domain Bacteria; phylum Pseudomonadota; class Gammaproteobacteria; order Burkholderiales; family Burkholderiaceae_B; genus Alcaligenes. Next base: position 53,366 of record JAFACG010000034.1, on the reverse strand, counting down.
GTTGGTGCTGACCGAGACTTCGCGCATCAGACGTTCGGCCGCATAGGCCGCGCCCCGGCGCAACTCTTGCGTGGACAGCCCCTGGACCCCCACGATGGCGCCTTCGCGCTGCGCCACCTGTATGGCCAGTTGCTCGAGCTCATCACCGTCGCCTTCAAACAAGACAGCATCATAATCCGCGCAGCCCAGCTCTGACAGATCAATCTGCTCCACGCCCTGCTCGGGCAAGCCGTCCAGCCCGGCGCGGTTCAGCAGAACCGGCTGGCAGCCGCTGAGCGCGCAGGCCTGCATCTGTGCGCGCCAGCCCTCCTCGCTGGCCGGCATGCACAGTACGCGACCGCGCGGATGCAATTGATAGACATTGGATTCGCCGGTGGGCCCGGGCAGGACCTGGCCGTTCTTGCGCAAGGCCTGCAGGGGCAGGTCCTGCGCGCAGCGGCCAAGCAGGCGACGCAGGTACAGCGGGCCGCCCGCCTTGGGTCCGGTGCCCGACAAGCCTTCGCCGCCGAAGGGCTGCACGCCCACCACCGCGCCCACCATATTGCGGTTCACATACACATTGCCGGCGCGCACGCGCGACACCACGCGCTGCACGGTCTCGTCCAGGCGGGTATGCACGCCGAAGGTCAGCCCATAGCCGCGTTCGTTGATCTGGTCGATCAGGGCGTCCAGGTCCTTGCGCGCATACGTCATCACATGCAGCACCGGGCCGAATATCTCGCGCTCCAGGTCCTGCACCTGATTGATCTCGATCAGCGTGGGCAGCACGAATGTCCCGGCCAGACCGGCGGGCCGCTCGCCCTGCTCCACCTGGAAGCCGGCGCTGCGCATGGCCGCAATGTGCTGCTCGATGCCGGCTCGAGCCTCTTCGTCGATGACCGGCCCCACATCCGTGCTCAACAAGTCCGGGTTGCCCACGCGCAGTTCCTTCAGGGCGCCGCGCAGCATGCCCAGCACGCGCTCGGCCGCTTCTTCCTGGATGCACAGCAGACGCAGGGCCGAGCAGCGCTGGCCGGCCGAATCGAACGCCGAATTGAGCACGTCGAACACCACCTGCTCGGCCAGCGCGGAGCTGTCCACCACCATGGCGTTCAGGCCGCCCGTCTCGGCGATCAGCGGCACCACCTGGCCGTCCGGCGTCAGGCGCTGGGCCAACTGGCGCGCCAGCGATTTGGCCACGGCCGTGGAGCCGGTGAACAGGACGCCGTTGACCTGCGGGCTGGCCACCAGCGGCGCCCCCACGGTAGGCCCGTCGCCCGGCAGCAGCTGCAGCGCGCCTTCAGGCACGCCGGCGCGGTGCAGCAGGCGCACCGCGGCCGCGGCGATCAGCGGGGTCTGCTCGGCCGGCTTGGCCAGCACCACATTGCCTGCCGCCAGCGCGGCCGACACCTGGCCCAGGAAGATGGCCAGGGGGAAATTCCAGGGGCTGATGCAGACGACCACGCCCAGCGGACGCTGGCGGTCATTGTCGAATTCGCGCAGGACTTGTCCCGAGTAGTAGCGCAGGAAGTCCACGGCCTCGCGCACTTCGGAGATGGCGTTCGCGTAGGACTTGCCGGCTTCGCGCACCAGCAGGCCCATCAGTTCCTGCATCTGGTCTTCCAGCAACTGGGCCGCCTGCTGCAGGGCGCCGGCTCGTTCGTCCACAGGCGTGGCCTGCCAGATCGGGGCATAGTGCGCCGCCGCTTCCAGGGCGTGCGCGACGTCCGCCTCGCCGGCTTCCATGACCTGCCCCACGACATCCTGGTGATTGGCGGGATTGAGCACGGCGCGGGCCCGGGAATCGTCCCAGACAGGCATGTCCTGGGCCAGCAGGGGCTGCGCGCGCCAGGGCTGGGCGGCGCTCTGCATCAGGGCCGCCGCCAGCGAGCCCAGGCGATGCTCGTTGCTCAGATCCAGGCCCGCGGAGTTCAGGCGCTGCTCCGCCTCCCAATAGAGTTGGCGCGGCAGCGGGATCTTGTCGTGCGGACGGCCGAGCGGCTGCAGCTGCAGGGCCTGGGCCACGGGATCGGCAATCAGGTGCTCGACCGGCAGGTCGGCATCGCCGATCTGGTTCACGAATGATGTATTGGCTCCGTTTTCCAGCAGGCGACGCACCAGGTAGGCCAGCAGGGTCTCGTGCGAGCCCACCGGCGCGTAGATGCGGCAGGGGCGGTTCAGCTTGCCCGCCTTGACCGGGCCCACCACTTCATCGTAGAGCGGCTCGCCCATGCCGTGCAGGCACTGGAACTCGTACTGGCCGGGATAATAATTCTGGCCGGCCATGTAGTAGATGGCCGACAGGGTCTGCGCATTGTGCGTGGCGAACTGCGGATAGATGGCCTCCGGCGCCTGCAGCAGCTTGCGCGCGCAGGCCAGATAGGACACGTCCGTATGCACCTTGCGCGTATAGACGGGATAGCCTTCCAGGCCGTCCACCTGGGCGCGCTTGATCTCCGAGTCCCAGTACGCCCCCTTGACCAGGCGCAGCATCAGGCGGTGGCCGCTGCGTCGCGCCAGGTCGATCAGGTAGTCGATGACGAAAGGCGCGCGCTTCTGATAGGCCTGCACCACGAAGCCTATGCCGTTCCAGCCCGCCAGGGAGGCGTCGAAGCACAGCCGGTCCAGCAGGTCCAGGGACAGCTCCAGGCGGTCGGCTTCTTCAGCGTCGATGTTCAGGCCCACATCGTACTGGCGCGCCAGCTGCGCCAGTTCCAGCAGCCGCGGATACAGCTCGCCCATGACGCGGTCGCGCTGGGCGCGGCTGTAGCGCGGATGCAGGGCGGACAGCTTGATGGAGATGCCGGGACCTTCGTAGATACCGCGACCCTGGCTGGCTTTGCCGATGGCATGGATGGCCTGTTCATAGGCCTGGTAGTAACGCTGCGCGTCCTCGGCCGTGGTGGCCGCCTCGCCCAGCATGTCATAGGAATAGCGAAAGCCCTTTTCCTCGAACTTGCGACTGTTGGCCAGGGCCGAGGCGATGGTCTGGCCGGTCACGAACTGCTCGCCCATCATGCGCATGGCCACGTCCACGCCCTTGCGGATCAGAGGCTCGCCGCCTTTGCCTATCATGCGCGTCAACGCCGACGACAGGTTCTTCTCGCTGTTCACGCTGACCAGGCGCCCCGTCAGCATCAGGCCCCAGGTGGCGGCATTCACGAACAGGGACGGCGACTCGCCCACATGGGCGCGCCAGTCGCCATGGCTGATCTTGTCGCGGATCAGGGCGTCGCGGGTGGCGCGATCGGGAATGCGCAGCAAGGCCTCGGCCAGGCACATCAGGGCCACGCCCTCTTGGCTGGACAGGGAAAATTCCTGGATCAGTCCCTCCACGCCGCCGCCGGTGCGCTTGGCGCGCAGGGCGTTCACCAGGCGCGCGGCCAGTTCCTGGGCACGCGGATCCTGCGAAGCGCGCGCCGCGCTCAGCAGCAAAGGCACGCATTCGGTTTCGGGACGGCGGTACGCCGCCGTTATGGCCGCGCGCAGCACGCTTTGCGGCTGCACGTCCTGAGCAAAGGCGTAGAAGGGAGCCTGCGGCGCCTCCACGGGGTCGTCGGCCGCCACAGCTTCAGCGCCCGGCAGATAGGCCAATTCACCGGGAATCGCCCCGCGTTCGATATTCTCGATGTAGGAAAGCAGGGCCTGCTTGTGCAGCCAGTGCGGCGTGCATTGCAGCTTGTCCGCCGCGCTGCGCAAACGCTCGCGCAATTCCGTATCGACCTTGATGCCTAAGGTAGTGCTCGCCATGCCCGTATCCCGGTAAAAATGCTGTTGCATTGGATTGCCGAAATACTACTGCCGGTTAACCCAGACACCTATTAAGGTTAACCCGAATTTAAAAAAGTTAACCCATGCAGGAAAGTGAGTTAACCAACTCCATGGGAACGGTCTTGCCCTGCATCTGCGCGGCCAGCGCATCGGCCAGGCGGCCTTGCAGGCGGCGATGCGCATCGATCAGTTCGGACACCGAGGACGCCGGCTCCGAATCCAGCCAGCGGCATTGGTAGGCCGGCGCCTTGAAGCCTACCGGACGCAAGGACCAGCTCAACTCCAGCGCCGCGCGCTCGCCATAAATGGATTCGAAACGCTGCACGGCCATGTCCAGGCGCCAGAACGCGGCCTTGCCGCCCGTATCCGCCAGCTGCGGCACGCCCAGGCGGCTTTGCAGCCCCGAAGCCAGGGCCAGCGAGAGCTCGTCGGGCAGGGGCGAAGCCCATTGGCTGTCGTTGAGCAGGCGTACTTGCGCGCCCGGCGGCACGGTCAGCACCACGGCGCGACGGTCCAGCTGCGAGGGAACTTCCACGCGGCGCACCTGGAAGCCCGCCCAGCCCTGCACGGGCGCGGCAGCCGGCGCCGACGGGAGCGGAGCCAGCAAGGTGTAGTACGTAGGCTGGGCGCCGGCGCATGCGGCCAGCAGGCCCAGGCTGGCCAGCAAGGGAATGGGACGGGGCATCATGGCTTGGGCTCCGGCAGGACGTCGGGCGAGCGTCCCCGCAACAAGGAGGACGGCTGGCTCTGCAAGATGTCGGTCAGATCGCGCAGGGAGCGCAAGGAACGGTTCAGCTCGCGCAGGGTCTGGTCGACCGAGGAATTCAAGGGCGAATCGGACTCCAGCATGGCGCTCAGCTTCTGCACCGCCTGGTCCATGGCCTTGAGCGTGCCGTTCAGCTGGGGGACGGTGTTTTTTTCGAACTGCTTGAGCACCTTGCCCAGGTCCGTCAGGCCGCCTTGCAGATCCTTGCCGATCCGGTCGAACGGCACGGCCGAAATCTTGGTGACGATATCGCTGACCTGCTCCTGGAGGCGATCGAAGTCGCCCGCGATCACCGGAACGACCAGGGGATGCGCATCTGGATTGAAATCCACCTTGGCGGCCTTGTCGAAGAACTCGAGCGCGATGTACTGCTGGCCGGTGATCAGGCTGGCCGGCCGCATCTGGGCTCGCAAGCCCCGCTCCACCATGGGCCGGAAAAGCGAGCGCACCGGATCTTCGCCCTTCACGGCGGAGGCGGCGACCTGCTCATAGATGCGGCCGAAGCGCTGCGGGTAGATGCTCGCCTTGACCAGGGCGAAGAAACGCTTGCGTTCGAAATCATATTCCAGGTCGATGTCGTCCACCTGCCCCAGCTCCAGGCCGCGGAACTCCACCTTGGAGCCCACCTTCAAGCCCTTGATGGACTGATGGAAATGGAAGTTCAGGTCCACGGCGGGGCCGTCCGGCTCCGCCATGGCCTGCTCCTTGGTGGAGAACAGCTCGTACTCCGCGTTGCTCTTGGCCGGTACGGCGGGCTCGCCGGGCATCTGCTCGAACGCCAGCCCGCCGGCCAGGGCCGACACCAGGGAATGCGTGCGCACATTGAAACCGTTGGAATCCAGGGACATGTTCACGCCGCTCACATTCCAGAAGCGCGAGCCTTGCGTGACGAACTGATCATTGGGCGCGTCTACGAAGACCTGCACGCGCACGCCATCGCCCGCATCGTTCAGTTCATAGCTGATCACCTGCCCCACCTGTATGCCCTTGTAATACAGGGGCGAGCCCAGATCCAGCGAGCCCAGTGCCGGCGCGGTCAGCACGAAACGCTTGCCGGGGCGGCCGCTGATGACCTCGGGAGGGCTTTCCAGGCCGGTGAAGTCAAAGGCGCTCTCGCCCTTTTCCAGGGTATGCGGCGCATCCACGCCGATATAGACGCCCGACAGCAAGGTGCCCAGGCCCGACACTCCGTTCAGGCCCAGGCGCGGCCGCACCACCCAGAAACGCGAACCTTTCTGGGTGATGAACTCGGAGCCTTCGCGCTCGAGCTGGGCGGTCACGATGACGCGGCGCCGGTCCGGCGCCACCTGGATGTCGGAGATGGTGCCCACGTTCACCTCGCGATAGCGCAGCTTGGTCTGATCCACCACCAGGCCGTCCGCCGAATCGAAGCTGATGGTGATGCGCGGGCCGGTCAGCACCCAGTTGCGCACCACCAGCGAGGCGCCCACCAGCGCCGCCGCGATGGGCAGGATCCAGATCCAGGAAAAGCGCGAACGCTGCGCCAGGACGACGCGGGGCTGGGCCGGCCCCTGCGGCTGCCCGGTCGGCTCCGGCGGGTTCGCCGCCTTCTTGTTGTCGTTATCGTCCACGTTGTGTCCTCAAGAAGCGTGTGGCAAAGACGGGGATCTGGCCGTGTCGGTGTCGCGATCCCAGCCATCGCGGGGATCATAGCTCAAGGCGGCCAGCATGGTCAGCACCACCACCAGGCCGAAGCTGAGCGCGCCGGGGCCGGGGATGATCTGCGACAGGCCGGGGAAATTGGCCAGGGCCGCCATCAGCACCACCACGAACACGTCCAGCATGGACCATTGCCCGATGAGCTCGACCATATCGTACAGGCGGTTGCGCTGGCGTTGAACGGCATTGCCGCGCCAGCGCCGGCCCAGCAGCAATACACCCAACGCCAGCAGCTTGGTGATGGGCACCACGATGCTGGCCACGAACACGATGATGGCCAGATCCCAGGAACCCAGTTCCCAGAGCTGTATGACGCCGCCCAGAATGGTGTGGGCGCTGCTGCCCATGATGCTGCGCAGCTCCATCACCGGCAGCACGTTGGCGGGGATGTAGAAGATGCAGGCGGTGAACACCAGGGCGGCGGTACGCGCCCGGCTGTTGGGCTTGCGCTTGTGCATGGCGGCGCCGCAACGCTCGCAGTCCTGCGCCTCGGCCGTCTGGACCAGGCCGCAATGATCGCAGGCGCACCAGCCTCCCGCCCGCTCCAGCACTCCGGCGCGCGCCATGGGCGCCAACTGCGCATCCTCGGCCCATAGCCACAGGCGGCGCGCCGTCAGCCGGCTCAGCCCCGTCAGCAAAAAGGTCAGCACGAAAAAGGCGTACAGACCGGGCGCCACGGTCAGGCGGCCGATGCCGGCGAATTTGACGATGGCCACCAGCACGCCCAGGAAAAGCACGGCCGTCATGGACCAGTGCTCCAGGTGGCTGAGCACGCGCAGGCCCAGGCCGAAATCGCCGGGCAAGGGGCGCGCGCGGGCGATCAGTCCCAGCGCCCAGAACTGGAATAGAAGCTGGAACAGGGGAAGCCAGAAGCCAACCAGCCCCGCCATGATGGACAGGCCGAAATAGCCCTGCTGCCAGATCAGCAGCAAGGCCTTGGGAAAGGTGGGAGATACGGTCTTGCCCGCCATGCCCAGGTGGACGACGGGAAAAAGGTTGGCGATCAGGAACAGGACAAGAACCGCCAGCACCACCGCCTGCCACTGGCGCGGCGAAAAGCGGCTGTGCCGATAGAGCTCGGCGTCGCAACGCGCGCAGCGCGCGAGCCCCGCGCCCTGCAGGGGAACCCGCTCGTGAACCGTGTCACAATGCGTACAGGCTACAAGCGGGCGAGCCCCCATGGTTTAGTCGACCAGCTCCGGTTCGGGACGCGAGGAGGAAGCCTTGCTGTCCGGCGCATCTGGACCGGCGGAGGGGAACTCCAGCACCACCTGGTCGTTGGCGTCCAGCCCCACCTCCACATGGCCGCCGTCGACCAGCCGGCCGAACAGGAGTTCGTCCGCCAGCGCGCGGCGTATGGTGTCCTGGATGAGCCTGTGCATGGGGCGTGCGCCCATGGCCGGATCGAAGCCCTTGGCGGCCAGGTGGTCGCGCAGCGCATCGGTGAAGGACACTTCCACGCGTTTCTCGTGCAGCTGGTTTTCCAGCTGCATGAGGAACTTGTCGACCACGCGCAGGATGATCTCCCGCGACAGCGGCTTGAAGCCGATGATGGCGTCCAGCCGGTTGCGGAACTCCGGCGAGAAGTGGCGCTTGATGTCCTGCATCTCGTCGCCGGTGCGCTCGGGCTGCGTGAAGCCTATGCCGGTCTTGTTCAGGGCCTCGGCGCCGGCATTGGTGGTCATGATCAGGATCACGTTGCGGAAGTCGGACTTGCGCCCGTTGTTGTCCGTCAGCGTGCCGTGGTCCATGACCTGCAGCAGGATATTGTAGACGTCCGGATGGGCTTTTTCGATCTCGTCCAGCAAGAGCACGCAGTGCGGCTGCTTGGTGACCGCCTCGGTGAGCAGCCCGCCCTGGTCGAAGCCCACGTAGCCGGGCGGCGCGCCGATCAGGCGCGAGACCGTGTGGCGTTCCATGTATTCGGACATGTCGAAGCGCAGCAGCTCCACGCCCAGCACGAAGGCCAGCTGGCGGGCGACCTCGGTCTTGCCCACCCCGGTGGGACCGGAGAACAGGAAAGAGCCGATGGGCTTGTCGGGCAGGCCCAGGCCGGAGCGCGCCATCTTGATGGCGGCGGCCAGCGCGTCGATGGCGGCGTCCTGGCCGAACACCACGGACTTGAGATCGCGCGCCAGCGTGGCCAGCTTGTTGCGGTCGTCCGTGGACACGGATTGGGGCGGGATGCGCGCTATGCGCGACACCGTGGCCTGGATATCCGTCTTGCCGATGACCTTCTTCTGCTTGGAGCGCGGCAGCAGGCGCTGTGCGGCGCCGGCCTCGTCGATCACGTCGATGGCCTTGTCAGGCAGGAAGCGATCGTTGATGTAGCGGGCCGACAGCTCGGCGGCGGCCGTCAGGGCGGCAGCCGAATAGCGCACGCCGTGGTGCTCTTCGAAGTGCGATTTGAGGCCGCGCAGGATCTGCACGGTCTGCTCCACCGTGGGTTCGGCCACGTCGATCTTCTGGAAGCGCCGCGACAGGGCGTGGTCTTTCTCGAAGATGCCGCGGTACTCCGTGTAGGTGGTCGCGCCCAGGCACTTGAGCTGGCCGGAGGACAGCGCCGGCTTGAGCAGATTGGAAGCGTCAAGCGTGCCGCCCGAAGCCGAGCCGGCCCCGATCAGGGTATGGATCTCGTCGATGAACAAGATGGCCTGCGGCGTATCCTTGAGCTGCTTGAGCACGGCCTTCAGGCGCTGTTCGAAATCGCCCCGGTACTTGGTGCCGGCCAGCAAGGCGCCCATGTCCAGCGCGTAGACGCGCGCCTGGCCCAGGATGTCGGGCACTTCCGCGCGCTGGATGCGCAGCGCCAGGCCCTCGGCGATGGCGGTCTTGCCCACCCCCGCCTCGCCCACCAGCAGCGGGTTGTTCTTGCGGCGCCGGCACAGCACCTGGATGACGCGTTCGACTTCCTTCTCGCGGCCGATGAGCGGATCGATCCGGCCCTGGCTGGCTTCGGCGTTCAGGTCCGTGGCGTACAGGTCCAGCGGGGACTTCTGCGAGTCGGAGCGCGTATCGGGCTCGGGCGCGGCCGAAGCCTTGGGAACCTCGGGCGGCGTGGGCTCGGGATTGGACTTGGTGATGCCGTGGGACAGGAAATTGACCACGTCCAGGCGCGTGACGCCCTGCTGCTGCAGGTAGTACACCGCATGGGAATCCTTTTCGCCGTACATGGCCACCAGCACGTTGGCGCCCGACACCACGTTCTTGCCGGAGTTGCTGGAGGACACATGCATGATGGCGCGCTGGATGACGCGCTGAAAGCCCAGCGTGGGCTGGGTATCCACTTCCCCTTCTCCGGGAAAGGTGGGCGTGTTCTCGTTGATGAATTTGCGCAAATTCTGACGCAGCGCATCAATGTCGGCCGCACACGCCTTCAACACTTCAACAGCCGAGGCGTTGTCAAGCAGGGACAGCAGCAGATGCTCTACCGTGATGAATTCATGGCGCGCGGCACGAGCCTCGACAAAGGCCATGTGTAGACTGACTTCAAGTTCTTCGGAGATCACGCTTCCTCCTACACGGCGAGAGTAAAACTTGGGTGGTTGCTTCTATTCTATGACTAATTTGCCTGATCTGAACAACCCGGTAAACCATTAGTTTCAGGCGTCCGGCGCCGGTTCCATGACGCACTGCAATGGATGCTGGCGGGACTGGGCAAGCTGTCGCACGATCTCCACGCGGGTGGCGGCAATATCGCGCGGATACACGCCGCAGACGGCCCGGCCTTCGTAGTGCACCTTGAGCATCAACTTTTCCGCTTCCTCGGGCGACTTGCCAAAGACCCGCTCCAGCACGCCCACCACGAATTCCATGGGGGTGTAGTCATCGTTGAGCAGGATGACCTGATACATGGGCGGAGGCGCGAGCCGCGCCGACTGGCGCTCGACGGTCGTCTCGCCTTGCTTGTCGATCTGAATGGCCATAGTACAGACTAGGTGCTTTCCATAGGTTGACTGGGGGTAACGAAATTAAGCATCATCCGCTTGATCGCGTCAATTTCGGAAAAAACCGACATGAAGTGATCGCAGGCCCGGGGAGGGGCCGAAAAAGTATCAACCTTACACTATAGTTGAGAGGCAGGAAGCATGTCGGAAACAACCACCACCGCAAACACTGGAGACAACCAGAAACTGTCCGGCACCGTCAAATGGTTCAATGACGCCAAGGGCTTTGGATTCATTACGCCAGACAATGGTGGAGAAGACCTCTTCGCCCATTTTTCGTCCATCCAGATGAACGGGTTCAAGACCTTGAAGGAGGGCCAGAAAGTCCTGTACGAAGTTGCCCAGGGCCCTAAAGGCAAGCAGGCACTGAATATTACTTCCCCTTAAAATCCTGCACTCTCAATTCTAACAAAAAGCAGACTCGCTACACATGCATTGTTCACGTATCACCACAGGGCCCGGGCGCCCTGTTTTTTTTGCCTGCTCCCTGGCCGCCCTGCTGCTGGCCGGCGCCGCCCAGGCGCAGGACCCATTGCCCATGCGCACCCTCACGCTGGGCGAACGTACCATCCAGGCCGAGGTGGCCGACCGGCCCGAGACGCGCGCCATGGGCCTGATGGATCGCCAGAGCCTGGCGCCCGATCACGGAATGCTGTTCGTCTTCGAACAGGAAGGCATGCCCTGCTTCTGGATGAAGAACACGCCTCTGCCCCTGGACATCGCCTTCATCGACCAGGAAGGATTCATCGCCAACATCGCCGCCATGCAGCCGTTCGATCTGCAGTCGCACTGCCCGGTGCGGCCCATCCGCTATGCGCTGGAAATGGAGCAGGGCTGGTTCGCCAAGGCAGACAAGCAGGCCGGCGAACGCGTCGTCGGCCTGCCGCGCTGATCAGACGCGCTCGAGGATCAGGGCCACGCCCTGCCCCACGCCGATGCACATGGTGCACAAGGCGTAGCGGCCGCCCGTGCGATGCAATTGATTGACGGCCGCCATGGCCAGGCGCGCGCCGCTGGCGCCCAGCGGATGGCCCAGGGCGATGGCGCCGCCATTGGGATTGACGCGCGGATCATTGTCCTCCAGCCCCAGCAGGCGCGTGACCGCCAGGCCCTGCGCCGCGAACGCTTCGTTCAGCTCGATCACGTCCATCTGGTCCAGCGTGAGGCCCGCCAAGGCCAGCACCTTCTGGCTGGCCGGCGCCGGGCCTATGCCCATGATGCGCGGCTCCACGCCCGCGAAGGCCATGGCCACGACGCGCGCGCGCGGGGCCAGCCCCTGCTCACGAGCCATGGCTTCGCTGGCCACCAGCAAGGCGCAGGCGCCGTCGTTCACGCCCGAGGCGTTGCCTGCCGTGACCGTGCCGTCAGCCCGCACCACGGGCTTCAAGCGCGCCAGCGACTCCAGCGTGGTCTGGCGCGGATGTTCGTCCGTATCCACCACCACGGGATCGCCCTTGCGCTGGGGGATCAGCACCGGCGTGATCTCCTGCGCCAGGTAGCCGGCCTGCTGGGCGGCGGCGGCGCGCGTCTGGCTGGCCAGGGCGAACAGGTCCTGGTCCTCGCGGGACACCTGGAACTGACGGGCCACGTTCTCGGCCGTCTCGGGCATGGAATCAATGCCGTACTGCTCCTTCATGCGCTTGTTCACGAAACGCCAGCCTATGGTCGTATCGTAGATGGCGGCATTGCGGGCGAAGGCCGTTTCGGCCTTGCCCATGACGAAAGGCGCGCGGCTCATGCTCTCCACGCCGCCTGCCAGGATGAAGGCGGCGTCGCCCGAGCGGATGGCGCGGGCGGCCGAACCAATGGCGTCCAGGCCCGAGCCGCACAGACGGTTCAGTGTGACGCCCGGCACGTCCACAGGCAGGCCGGCCAGCAGCGCGGACATGCGCGCCACGTTGCGGTTGTCCTCGCCGGCCTGATTGGAGCAGCCGTAGATCACATCATCCAGGCGAGCCCAATCCACCTGCGGATTGCGCTGCATCAGCGCGTGCATGGGCACGGCGCCCAGCTCATCCGCCCTGACAGCGGACAAGGCGCCGCCATAACGTCCGAATGGTGTACGAATTGCGTCGCAGATAAAGGCGTCCTGACTCATCAAACTCATCCTAAAACAAGAATAAAATCGCGCACAAGGCCCGCAAGCCATGGCTTGAGGCCAATCCAACGATGATAATACGCCGCCTGCGCAATGACGGATACCCGATGCAGGCATGTCCGCTGCACGGCCGATTCAAGCGCCACGCTGACCGTTCCTCCTGCCCTGCTTGCACACCGCCCCGGCCGTGCGGGAACAGGCAATAAAAAACCGCCGGGGGCAAGTTGCTGCCGGCGGTTTCCAGTCTGTGCGCGGCCAGCGGGCCGCGCAGCCTGAACAGGGGATCAGCCCAGGTTCTTGGCGGCGAACTCCCAGTTCACCAGGTTCCAGAAATGCTCCAGATACTTGGGACGGGCGTTGCGGTAATCGATGTAGTAGGCGTGTTCCCACACGTCACAGGTCAGCAGGGCCACGTCGTCAGAGGTCAGCGTGGTGCCGGCATTGCTGGTGTTGACGATGTCCAGGGAGCCATCGGCCTTCTTGACCAGCCAGGTCCAGCCCGAGCCGAAGTTGCCCACGGCGGACTTGGTGAAGGCGTCCTTGAAGGCGTCGAAGCTGCCCCACTTGGCGTTGATGGCGTCGGCCACCTTGCCGGTTGGAGCGCCGCCGCCGTTGGGGGACAGGCTGTTCCAGTAGAAGGTGTGGTTCCAGACCTGGGCTGCGTTGTTGAACACGCCGCCGGAGGACTTCTTGATCACGTCTTCCAGGGAGGCGTTTTCGAATTCGGTACCGGCCACCAGATTGTTCAGGTTGGTGACGTAAGCCTGGTGGTGCTTGCCGTAGTGGAACTCCAGGGTTTCCTGGGAGATATGAGGCTCAAGTGCGTTGAGTTCGTAGGGAAGAGCGGGAAGAGTAAATGCCATTTCAATTCCTTCTAAAAAAACCGTGCTTGGTATCCGAAACGGACGCGGCCTAGAGCAAATCGTGCGCACGCACAACATCCACCGAAACGCTGCCGCGACTCAACTCGACATCGAGTCGTTCACCAACGTTTAAGTCTAACGCATTTTGCACGACTTTCCCTGTGGCATTCCTGACAATAGCATATCCGCGATTCACTATAAGACGAGGCGACAAAGCCTGTAGGGTCTGCTGTGCCGCCTGCAGCCGCTGGCGGCGCAGAACCAGCCCGTGCTCGCCCGCCTGGAGCATGCGACGGCGCGCCGAATCCAGGCTCTGCTGGCGCGGAGCCACCTGCGGCATGCTGCGCTGCAAGCGGAACAGCACGGTCTCCAGGCGTTGGCGAGGACGTTCCGGCAGGGTCAGGGCCTGGCGTCGCAGACGCTGGACCAGGCCGTCCAGGCGCTGCTGCTGCTGGGCGATGCGCTGCTGCGGCGAGACCAGCATGGCCACGGCGCGGTCCAGGCGCAGCGAGGCGCGCTCCACGTGGCGCCGCATGCCGTGATTCAGGGCTCCCAGCCGCGCGCCAAGCTGGTCCAGCAATTCCGCCCGGCTCGCGCAGGCCAGCTCGGCGGCGGCCGTGGGCGTAGGCGCGCGCAGGTCGGCCACGAAGTCCGCGATCGTGAAGTCGGTCTCGTGCCCCACTCCGCTGATGACGGGAATCGGGCTGGCGGCGATGGCGCGCGCCAGGCCCTCGTCATTGAACCCCCAGAGATCCTCCAGGCTGCCTCCGCCGCGCACCAGCAGCAGCGTGTCCACCTCGGCACGGGCGATGGCCGTCTCCAGCGCCTGGCGCAGGCGCGCGGGCGCATCGGCTCCCTGCACGGGCGCGGGATAGACGATGACGCGCACGTGGGGCGCGCGCCGCGCCATCGCTGTCAGCACGTCGCGCAGGGCGGCCGCCGCCAGCGACGTGACCACGCCCACGCAGCCCGGCAAGGCCGCAATGGGCCGCTTGCGTTGCGGATCGAACAGGCCCTCGTCCTGCAGCTGGCTCTTCAGGCGCAGAAAAGCTTCGTGCAGATCGCCCAGACCTGCGCGGCGCATGCCCTCCACCTGGACCTGGAAATCGCCGCGCGGCTCATACAGCGAAACGGCGCAGCGGAATTCGAAGCGCTCCCCCGCCCTGGGCACGAACCCCACCGCCTGGGCCCGGCCGCGAAACATCACGGCGCGCACGGCCGCCCTGTCGTCCTTGATGGAAAAATACCAGTGGCCCGAGGCCGCCTGAGTGAAATTGGAGATTTCGCCGCGCACCCAGACCACCGGCATGTGCTCGTCCAGCAACTGGCTGACCCGCCGGTTCAACTGGGCGACCGTCCAGACGACGGGCGCTTTAGTTTCTTGATAATACGTCACATTTTCCTCTTCGCCGCTCGTCCAGGCCGGGTTTTCCACCGCATCGTATCCACAAATGTCATGGTTTTGTCAAATTGCTGACTGCACAATAACTTCCGCTCAAATCGTCATATTTCACTTCACGATGAAATCATAACCCTTTGAAATAAAACGATATTTAAAAAACCAGGCAAGTGGTAAAAAATTAACCAGTGAACCGCCAGACCACCAACGGCGGCCCTGACAGGCTTTTTGTGCACAGAATTATCCACAGATTCTGTGGATACTCTTGTCCAAGCCAGGGCCCGTGCCGCCCGCAGCCTGTCCCGACCGCCGAAGCCCGATCCGGATCCAAAGTGTACCGCGCCGCTCCCCGAATCGCGGCGGCGGCCCTACAATAGATGCTGATCCATTTTCACGACCGGAAAACCGACCCGTGCTTGCCCTTATCGATGCCGCCGGCTGGCCCGTCTGGCTGCTGCTGGCCTGCTCCATCCTGGCCCTGGCCCTGATCCTGGAGCGCCTGGTCTCACTGCGCACCAGTCGCATCCTGCCTCCGGGGCTGGCCCGTCAGATCGGCGAGCTGACCCTGCAGAACCGCATCCAGGACGACTCCCTGGCGCGCCTGCACGCCAGCTCTCCCCTGGGCCGCGTGCTGGCCACGGTGCTGCAGCATCGCCACGAGGACGCCGCCTTGCGCCAGGCCGCCGCGGAGGCCGCCGGCAACGAGTTGGGCTATCAGTTGAACAAGTACATTCCCGCCCTGGGCACCATTGCGGTCATCGCCCCGCTGCTGGGCCTGTTCGGCACGGTCATCGGCATGATAGACATCTTCGCCGCCTACGATCCGGCCGGCGGCGACCCCAGCCTGGTGGCCCGCGGCATCTCCGTGGCCTTGTACAACACCGCCTTCGGCATCCTGATCGCAGTGCCCGCGCTGATCTTCCATCGCTATTTCCGCAGCCGCGCCGATTTCCTGCTGCACCGCCTGGAAAGCGAAGCCGGCGCGCTGGACCGGCTGCTGGGCCAAAGGACCCGATGATGCGTTTTCGCCGCGCCCGCGACCAGGACCATCTGGAACTGAACCTGGTCCCGCTGATCGACGTGCTGCTGGTGGTGCTGATCTTCCTGGCCGCCAGCAGCACCTTCGTGCGCCATCGGCAGCTGGACGTCTCCCTGCCGCAGGCCCAGGCCCAGGCGCCCCGGCCGGCCGAGCTGCTGCTGGCCATCAGCCAGGATGGCCGCTACGCCCTGAACGGCGACTGGCTGGAAGCCGACAGCCCCGCGCCCCTGAGCCGCGCCCTGGCGGCCGCCCCGCGCGACGCCCAGGACAGCCTGCTCATACTGGCCGACGGCCAGGCGCCCCATGCCGCCGTGGTGCAGGCCATGGAGGCGGCGCGCCAGGCGGGCATCGTCCGCATCCACTTCGCCACCCAGGCCCCATGAGCCAACACGCCCGTCTCGCCCGCTGGCTGCATCGCCAATGGCAGCACCGCGGATGGTTCAGTACCCTGCTCAGCCCCCTGTCGGGGCTGGCGGGCCTCATCGTGCGCCGCAAGCAGGCGCGCTACAGGCGCGAGCCGCACGCCGCCTACCGCAGCCCCGTGGCCGTCATCGTGGTGGGCAACATCATCGTGGGCGGGGCGGGCAAGACTCCCGTGGTGCAGGCGCTGGCGCGGCATCTGCGTGAACTGGGCTGGACCCCTGGCATCATCAGCCGCGGCTATGGCGTCAAGGTGGGCGCCGAGCCCCGCGTGGGGCAAGGCTCCCTGCCCGCCAGCCAGTTCGGCGACGAGCCGGCCCTGATCGCCGCCCAGACCCAGGCGCCCATTGCCGTGCACCCGCGCCGCGCCCTGGCGGCCCAGGCCCTGCTGCGCGACTTTCCCGCCGTGGACCTGATCATTTCCGACGACGGCCTGCAGCATCTGGCGCTGGAACGCGACCTGGAAGTCGTGGTGCAGGACGCGCGCGGAGTGGGCAACGGCCGCCTGCTGCCGGCCGGCCCGCTGCGCGAGCCGCCCGAACGCCTGCTGCGGGCGGACTGGCTGGTCACCCAGCTCAATGCCGACCAGCCCGCGCCCCGCACGCCGCATCCCGCCGACCCCGCCCGTTGCCTGACCATGACGCTGGCCCCCTGCCGCATGGAACAGCTGGCCACGGGCCTGAACCTGGAATGGACGCGCTGGCGCGAGCAATACAGCGGCCGCAGCGTCCAGGCCCTGGCCGCCATAGGCCAGCCGGAACGCTTTTTCTCCATGCTGCGCCTGAACGGCCTGAACCTGTCCGCGACACGTTCGCGCCCCGATCACGCCGCCCTGGCGCCGCAGGATTTCACCGGCCTGCATGACGGGCCCATACTGATCACCCGCAAAGACGCCGTAAAATGTCAGGGCATGGACGATCCGCGACTCTGGGTCGTGGACGTGCTGCCGGTCTTTTCGCGACCCCACTGGATCCAGGAGCTGGACGGCGTGCTGCGCACGCGGCGCGCCGTCCCTCCTTCCCCTACCCGGAGCTAAACAATGCAAACACGCCTGCTGGAAGTCCTGGTCTGCCCCTTGTGCAAGGGACCGCTGTGCCACGACCGCGAACACCAGGAACTGATCTGCAAGGCCGACAAGCTGGCCTTCCCCATCGTCGACGGCATCCCCACCATGCTGGAGAGCGAAGCCCGCCGCCTGGACGCCCAGGACAGCCCCGCGTCCTGACATGAGCTTCACCGTCATCATTCCCGCCCGCCTGGGATCCACCCGCCTTCCCGACAAGCCGCTGGCCGACATCGCCGGCCAGCCCATGGTGGTGCGCTGTGCGCGGCAAGCCGCCCTGTCCCGCGCGCGCCAGGTCCTGGTGGCGACCGATTCGGAGCGCGTCGCCCAGGCGGTGCGCCAGCACGGCTTCCAGGCCCTGCTGACCGACTCCGACCACCCCACCGGCACCGACCGCCTGGCCCAGGCCGCGCGCCTGCTGGCCTTGGAGGACGGGGAGATCGTGGTGAACGTGCAGGGAGACGAGCCGCTGATCGCGCCCGAGCACATCGATGCCGCCGCCGACCTGCTGGCCCGCCATGCGCAAGCCGACATCGCCACCCTGGCCGCTCCCATCCGCGATGCGGACACCCTGTTCAATCCCAACGCCGTCAAGGTCGTCTGCGATCTGCAGGGCCGCGCCCTGTACTTTTCGCGGGCGCCCGTACCCTGGGCGCGCGACGCGCTGGCCCAGGGCGAGCGGCGCCTGGCGGACGGGCTTCCCGCATTGCACCATATCGGCCTGTACGCCTACCGCAACCGCTTCCTGCAGCGCTTTGCGCAATTGCCGCGCGGACCGCTGGAACACTACGAGTCACTGGAGCAGCTGCGCGCCATGGAAAATGGTTTTCAGATCATGGTGCACCGCCTGGAACAGATTCCCGCAGCGGGCGTGGACACCGCGCAAGACCTGGAAAGAGTACGCGCTCACTTCGCAAATCGGTTATAAAAGATCTTTTTTCTGCTTGTCCGAACAAGAAATGCGCGAAATATGCTGCATTGCGTCATAATCGAGCGAAAATCGGATACAAGCACTTCCTGGAGGAATTCATGCGACTGATACTGCTCGGTCCCCCCGGTGCCGGCAAAGGCACCCAAGCAGCCTACATCACCGAGAAATTTGGCATCCCCCAGATTTCCACCGGCGACATGCTGCGTGCGGCCGTCAAGGCCCAGACCCCCCTGGGCCTGGAAGCCAAGAAGATCATGGATGCCGGCGGTCTGGTCTCGGACGACATCATCATCGGCCTGGTTCGCGATCGCCTGCAGCAGGCCGACTGTGAACAAGGCTACCTGTTCGACGGCTTCCCGCGCACCATTCCACAGGCCGACGCCCTGAAGGACGCCCAGGTCAAGCTGGACTTCGTGGTGGAGATCGACGTGCCCGAGGAGAGCATCATCGAACGCATGAGCGGACGTCGCGTGCATCCGGCCAGCGGCCGCAGCTACCACGTCACCTTCAATCCGCCCAAGACGCCCGGCGTGGACGACGTCACCGGCGAGCCCCTGGTGCAGCGCGACGACGACCGCGAGGAAACCGTGCGCCACCGTCTGTCTGTCTATCGCGAGCAGACTCGGCCCCTGGTCGATTACTACTCGCAATGGTCGGCCACCGGCGACGCCCAGGCTCCCGCCTACCGCAAGATCTCCGGGGTGGGCAGCGTGGAGGAAATCCGCCAGCGCATCCTGGACGCACTGCAAAAATAAGACCTGACTCAACCGGCCCTCTGGGGCCGGTTGTTTCTTTCGCAGGAGACAACGTCATGCAGATCAGCAACAAGACCTTTATCGTGACCGGCGGCGCCTCCGGCCTGGGAGCAGGCACGGTGCGCATGCTGGTGGAGCACGGCGCCCACGTCGTCATCGCCGACATCCAGGACGAGGCCGGCCAGGCGCTGGCCCTGGAGCTGGGCCAGCGCTATCTGCGCTGCGACGTCACCCGCGAGGACGACGCCCGCGCCGTGGTCGAGTCCGCCGCCCAGGATGCGCAACGGCCGCTGTTCGGCCTGGTGAACTGCGCCGGCGTGGCGCCCGCCGCCCGCACCGTGGGCCGCGACGGCCCGCACAGCCTGGAACTGTTCCAGAAAGTGGTCATGATCAATCTGGTGGGCACCTTCAATATGTGCCGGCTGGCGGCCGCCGCCATGAGCGCCAACACGCCCGACTCCACCGGCGAGCGCGGCGTGCTGATCAATACCGCCTCCGTGGCGGCCTACGACGGCCAGATCGGGCAGGCCGCCTACGGCGCCTCCAAGGCCGGCGTGGTCGGCCTGACCCTGCCGCTGGCGCGCGACCTGGCCAAGACCGGCATACGCTGCATGACCATCGCACCCGGCATCTTCGGCACGCCCATGCTGTTCGGCATGCCCCAGGAAGTCCAGGATTCCCTGGCCGCCAGCATTCCCTTCCCCTCCCGTCTGGGGCGTCCCGACGACTACGCCAAGCTGGTGCACAGCATCATCACCAACGAGATGCTCAACGGCGAGACCATCCGCCTGGACGGCGCCATCCGGATGGGCCCCAAGTAACTTCTCACCTTCGCACCAATGGGTTTGTTCCGCTCGGCGGCCACGGTCAGTGGCCTAACGCTGCTGTCCCGCATCACGGGACTGGCGCGCGATATCCTGATTGCCCGCGCTTTCGGCGCCGGCCCCCTCACCGACGCCTTCTGGGTGGCGTTCCGCATCCCCAACCTGCTGCGGCGGCTGTTCGCCGAAGGCGCGTTCTCGCAGGCCTTCGTACCCATTCTGGGGCAGGCCCGCAAGGACAACGACGAGGCGGGCGTGCGCCAGCTGCTGGACCGCGTGGCCCTGCTGCTGACCGTCGCCCTGATGGCCGTGACCGCCGTCGGCATCCTGGCCGCTCCCTGGGTGGTCAGCGCCATGGCCAGCGGCATGACCGCGCCCGAGCGCCAGCACGAGTTCGGCGCGGCGGTGGCCATGACGCGGCTGATGTTCCCCTACATCATCTGCATGTCGCTGGTGGCCTTCGCCTCGGGCGTGCTCAACACCTGGAGCCGCTTCGCCATCCCGGCCTTCACGCCCATCCTGCTGAACCTGTCCATGATCGCGGCCAGCGTCCTGCTGGCCCCGCACATGGAAACGCCGATTTACGCCCTGGCGGTGGGCGTCATGGCCGGCGGCGTGGCGCAACTGGCGGTGCAATGGGCGGCGCTCGCCCGCCTGGGCCTGCTGCCGCGCTTCTCGCTGAATATAGGCCAGGCGCGCCGCGATCCCACGGTGCGACGCATCCTCAGGCAGATGCTGCCCGCCATCCTGGGCGTATCCGTCGCGCAGATCTCGCTGCTCATCAACACCAATATCGCCACCTGGCTGCAGGCCGGCAGCGTGACCTGGCTGTCCTTTGCCGACCGCCTGATGGAGTTCCCCACCGCCCTGCTGGGTGTGGCGCTGGGCACGGTGCTGCTGCCCAAGCTGTCGGCCGCGCACGCCAGGGGCGATGCGGACAATTACAACGCACTGCTGGACTGGGGCCTGCGCCTGGTGCTGCTGCTGGGCCTGCCGGCCGCCGTGGGCATGGCCCTGCTGTCCGACGGCCTGGTGGCCACGCTGTTCCATTACGGCGCCTTCGGCGCAGCCGATGTGGCCCAGACCCGGCTGGCGGTGGGCGCCTATTCCGTGGGCCTGGTGGGGCTGCTGGCCATCAAGATCCTGGCGCCAGGCTTCTATGCCAAGCAGGACATACGCACGCCGGTCAAGATCGCCATAGGCGTGCTGGTGCTGACCCAGCTTTTCAACCTGCTGCTGGTGCCCTACTACGCGCACGCCGGCCTGGCGCTGTCCATCGGGCTGGGCGCCACCGTCAACGCCCTGACGCTGCTGACGCTGCTGGTGCGCCGCGGCATCTACCGCCCCCAACGCAACTGGCTCTCCTTCCTGCTGCGCCTGGCGCCCGCCCTGCTGGCGCTGGCCGCCGTGCTGGTGCTGGCCGACCGGCACATCGACTGGATCGCCCTGGGGACCGCGCCCCTGCTGCGCGTGCTGTGGCTGGCCGGCGTGCTGGCGGCGAGCGGAGCCGTCTATCTGGGCGTGCTGTTTGTGTTGGGTTTTCGACCCTCTTACTTTACAAAGCGGGGTTGATGACTTAGAATTACTGTCTTTGCCGATTAAACTTTAAAACTTAGTAAATACATATGGCTAATTCCGCACAAGCTCGCAAGCGCGCCCGCCAAGCAGTGGCCCGCAACAAACACAACGCCAGCATCCGTTCCATGCTGCGTACCGCGATCAAGCGTGTTCGCCAGGCCATCGACGCCGGCGACAAGGCAGCTGCCAACGAAGTCTTCCGCAAGGCCACCAGCATCATCGATCGCGTGGCTGACAAGAACATCATCCACAAGAACAAGGCCGCTCGCCACAAGAGCCGCCTGTCCGCCGCCATCAAGGCTCTTGCCTGATCGCAGACGGTTTTAATGGTTTAATCGGCCCTGGCCTAAAAAACCAGACAAAAAGGGGTGCCAGGCACCCCTTTTTCATTGGTCGAAAAACCATCGCCTCGCCTTGCGAGGCCGGCGTCCCCTTACAGGCGCGGGCCCGTGCGGACATATCCCGCGGCACCGGAATACGGCGTATTCAACGCCATGGCCACCCGTGCGCCGGCACGCAAATCCATGCCTTGCCCTGCAAGGCAAACATGCTAAGTTATGGTTTTGAATGCGCCTGCGTTAAATACCATGACTCGACCTATTCTGCTCCAGCTTGTCCCCCTGGCTGACCACCCTGCCCTGCAGCGTGTGGACGAACACTATGAACGGGTCCAGGTCAACGATCCGGGCCAGCTTCCTTCCGGCCTTGCCCAGCGCGTCCAGATCATACTGGCAACCGCCACGACACCCGTCACCGCCGCCCTTATGGACCAGTTGCCCGCACTCAAGGCCATCTGCAGCATAGGCGTGGGCTACGACGCCATCGACCGCCGCCATGCGCACCAGCGCGGCATTGCCGTCAGCAACACGCCCGACGTGCTCAATGACTGCGTGGCCGACATGGCCTGGGCCCTGATGCTGGACACGGCGCGCCGGGTCAGCGAAGCCGACCGCTACGTGCGCGCCGGCCAATGGCGCCAGGCCAACAGCTTTCCGCTCGCTACGCGCGTCAGCGGCAAGAAGCTGGGCATCGTCGGGCTGGGCCG
The DNA here is from genome assembly GCA_023425645.1 of Pseudomonadota bacterium. GTDB lineage: Bacteria > Pseudomonadota > Gammaproteobacteria > Burkholderiales > Burkholderiaceae_B > Alcaligenes. The sequence continues at coordinate 31,211 of JAFACG010000034.1, read as the reverse complement.
CATCGGCCAGGTCATCGCGCGCCGGGCCGGCGGCTTCGACATGGAGCTGCGCTACCACAATCGGCGGCCCCGCAAGGATGTGGACTGGCATTACGAGCCCTCGCTGATCGAACTGGCCCACTGGGCGGACATCCTGGTGATCGCGGCCGTCGGGGGCGACGAGACGCGCGGCCTGATCAATCGCGCCGTCATGGACGCCCTGGGCCCGCAGGGCATCCTCATCAACATCTCGCGCGGCAGCGTGGTGGACGAACGCGCCCTGGTCAAGGCGCTGCAGGAAGGCCGGCTGGGCGGCGCGGGGCTGGACGTCTTCGAAAGCGAGCCGGGCGTACCCGAAGAACTGACGCGCCTGGACCAGGCGGTGCTGACGCCGCATGTGGCCAGCGCCACCCGCGAAACGCGCGACGCCATGCTGCGCCTGACCCTGGACAATATCCTGCATTTCCAGCGGACCGGCACCCTGCTGACCCCGGTCGCTTTCCACGAGTAGGGCCGGCGGAGTAAAAAAAAACCCTGTCACGGACAGGGCTTGCTTGCAGATCAGGACTCGGTCTTGCTCATGTCGGTGGGATCGATGCCGCTGGTTTTCAGGTTGTTGTCCTGGGCAAATCCGCACACGAACTTCCAGGCCAGCGGTTCGAGTTCGCGCAGGCGGGCGTCCACCACCACACAGCGCACCCCGTCGATCAGGCGAGGCACCACATAAGGGGAGTAGGTCAGGTGACCGCCGGCCGCGCCCGCCGGACGGAACTGGGACATCACCCCGGCCAGGCGCTCTGCCCAGTCGCTGGGACGGAAACGCTGGTCCTGCCGGGTCACACCATGGATTACAAGTTGCTTAACTGGCTCTGTCATAACAATTAAAGACTGATCGCGCCGGCCGGATAGGCTGCGCCGTTTTTTCCCCCGCCCCGCATTGTATCCGATCGGACGGGTCCGTATGCTTTCCACTCCCAAATTAAGCCGCTTGACAAGCGGCGTTCAAGCGGGCCCGAGCCTCCTTTTTGCCTGCCTGCCGCCAAGCCGGGCCCAAAAGCGGGGAACAGCCCCGACTTTGCTCTAACAGCCGGGACAGGGTAAGATGTTTTTCTTTTACGCAGGATTCTTTATGGATGCCACCGTGCAAGCAGGGCCGCTTCGGCACTTTCTGCAGTTTCGCGACTTTTCTCACGAAGAAATTTTGTATGTGCTGGAACGTGCTCGCCTGATCAAGGACAAGTTCAAGCGCTACCAGCCGCACCACACGCTGCACGACCGCACCCTGGCCATGGTGTTCGAAAAAGCCAGCACCCGCACCCGCGTCTCCTTCGAAGCCGGCATGTACCAGCTGGGTGGCTCCGTCATCCATCTGACCACCACCGATTCGCAGCTGGGCCGCTCCGAGCCCATCGAAGACACCGCCCGCGTGGTCTCGCGCATGGTGGACATCGTCATGATCCGCACCTTCGAGCAGACCCGCCTGGAACGCTTCGCCTCCCATTCGCGCGTGCCCGTCATCAACGGTCTGACCAACGAATTCCATCCCTGCCAGATCCTGGCGGACATCTTCACCTTCATCGAGCACCGCGGCGACATTCGCGGCAAGACGGTGGCCTGGATCGGCGACGCCAACAATATGGCCTACACCTGGCTGCAGGCCGCCGAAATCCTCGGCTTCACCTTGCACGTCTCGGCCCCCAACGGCTACCGCCTGGAACCGGCCCGCACCGGCAATCCCGCCCCCTCCGTACTGCAGGAGTTCGACGATCCGCTGCAGGCCTGCAAGGGCGCGCACCTGGTCACCACGGACGTCTGGACCAGCATGGGCTACGAAGCTGAAAACGAAGAACGCCGCAAGGCCTTCGCCGACTGGTGCGTGGACGAGGAAATGATGGCCGCGGCAGACCCTTCAGCCATCTTCATGCACTGCCTGCCCGCGCATCGCGGCGAGGAAGTCACCGGAGAGGTCATCGACGGGCCGCAAAGCGTGGTCTGGGACGAGGCCGAAAACCGCCTGCACGTACAGAAAGCCCTGATGGAATTCCTGATCCTGGGCCGCCAGCAAAGCTGAACCAGCTCCGCCCCGAGACCAAAAATGCCCCCTCGGGGGCATTTTTTTTTGCATGGGGGGGAACGTTCTGGCGCCTGAAAAAAACCGCCGCTGGAATCACCTGCGGCGGTTTTTTTTATCGTGATGGATCCATGCCGCGCAGCGCGTCCGCACGGGCTTTTCCTGCGGGCGCGCTGCGGATGCAATCCCCTCGCCAACCGGTATCAGGCGTAATGCACGACCGAACGAATGGACTTGCCTTCGTGCATCAGATCGAACGCTTCGTTGATCTGCGTGAGCGGCATGGTATGCGTGACGAAAGGCTCGAGCTGGATGCGGCCGGCCATGGCGTCCTCCACCATGCCGGGCAGTTCGCTGCGCCCCTTCACGCCGCCGAAGGCCGTGCCCATCCATTTGCGGCCCGTCACCAGCTGGAACGGACGGGTGGAAATCTCCTGCCCCGCGCCGGCCACGCCGATGATGACGCTCTGCCCCCAGCCGCGGTGCGCGCTTTCCAATGCGGCGCGCATCACATTGACGTTGCCGATGCACTCGAAGCTGTGGTCCACGCCCCAGCCGGTCATCTCCACGATCACTTGCTGAATCGGCTTGTCATGATCGTTGGGGTTGACGCAATCGGTAGCGCCGAAGGTGCGAGCCAGTTCGAACTTGGCGGGGTTGGTATCGATGGCAATGATGCGGCCGGCCTTGGCCAGCTTCGCGCCCTGGATCGCCGCCAGGCCGATCCCGCCCAGGCCGAACACGGCCACGGTGTCGCCTTCCTGCACCTTGGCGGTATTCTTGACCGCGCCCAGGCCCGTGGTCACGCCGCAGCCCAGCAGGCAGACATGCTCGGGATTGGCCTCGGGGTTGACCTTGGCCAGCGAAACTTCGGCCACCACGGTGTATTCGCTGAAGGTGGAGCAGCCCATATAGTGATAGATGGGTTCGCCATTGTAGGAAAAGCGGGTGGTGCCGTCGGGCATCAGGCCCTTGCCCTGCGTGGCGCGCACGGCGGTGCACAGATTGGTCTTGCCGCTCTTGCAGAACAGGCATTCGCCGCATTCGGCGGTGTACAGCGGGATGACGTGATCACCGGGCTTGACGCTGGTCACGCCTTCGCCGACCTCCACCACGATGCCGGCGCCTTCATGGCCCAGCACGGCGGGAAAAACGCCTTCAGGGTCGTCGCCGCTGAGCGTGAAGGCGTCGGTGTGGCAGACGCCCGTATGCGTGATCTTCACCAGCACTTCGCCTTTTTGCGGCGGGGCGACGTCGATCTCGACGATTTGCAGTGGTTCTCCAGCTTTGAAGGCGACGGCTGCGCGTGATTTCATGTAACTGTCCTTTGGTTGGTGAGCGTAAGAATGAGATGTCCAGGAAGCGATCCGCGGCCAGGCGGATCAGCGCAGATACGCGCGCACCAGAGCGATGGCGTCATCCACGGACGATTGCCGGGCATCGTCCTCGCTGGCCAGTGGAGCAAGCTCCTCGCGCAGATGACTCTCCAGCACGCCGGCCATCAGTCCATTGACGGCGCCGCGCACGGCGGCGATCTGTTGCAGCACGGGCCCGCACTCTTCCCCCTGCTCCAGCGCCCGTTCCAGGGCATCGAGCTGCCCGCGTATGCGACGGACACGGGAAAGAACACGTTTCTTTTCTTCTGGCGTGTGTGGCACGGAGAGCTCCCTGAACATACATGCCCCCAGTATATCAAATATACTACCCAGGGGTATATGGAAAACCCCTAGACGCAGGCTGCGCACAGGAAAGAGTCAAGACGCCATGCGAAAAAAAACCGGGAACGATGTTCCCGGTTTTTTTTTTCATCGCGACAAGGCGGTCAGTCCTGCTTGCCGTCCTTGAGCTGGGGCAGAGCCGAACCGGCCGCAGGCGCCAGCAAGCCGGTCTGGGTATAGGTGAACAGCTTGTTGCGGGTGTCCACGATATCCAGGTTGCGCATGGTGAGCTGGCCGATGCGATCGCGCGGCGAGAACATGCTGTCGACCTTTTCCATGCTCAGGCGCTCGGCCTTGTAGGTCAGGTTGGGCGAGACGGTATCCAGGATGGAATAGTCGTTGCCGCGGCGCAGTTCCAGCGTGACTTCGCCGGTGATGGCGCGGGCCACCCAGCGCTGGGCGGTTTCGCGCAGCATGATGGCCTGGGGGTCGAACCAGCGGCCCTGGTAGAGCAGGCGGCCCAGGCGCAGGCCGTTGATGCGGTACTGTTCGATGGTGTCTTCGTTGTGGATGCCGGTGACCAGGCGTTCGTAGGCGATGTGCAGCAGCGCCATGCCGGGAGCTTCGTAGATGCCGCGGCTCTTGGCTTCGATGATGCGATTCTCGATCTGGTCGCTCATGCCCAGGCCATGACGGCCGCCGATGCGGTTGGCTTCCAGCATCAGTTCGACGGGATCGGCGTATTCCACGCCGTTCAGTGCCACGGGCTGGCCTTCCTCGAAGCGCACGCGCACTTCTTCGGCGGGCACGGCCATGGCCTCCTGCCAGAAGGCCACGCCCATGATGGGCTTGACGATGCGTATGCCGGCGTTCAGGTGCTCCAAGTCCTTGGCTTCATGGGTGGCGCCCAGCATGTTGGAGTCGGTTGAGTAGGCTTTTTCGGCCGACATCTTGTAGTCGAAGCCGTTTTCGCGCATGTACTCGGACATTTCGGCGCGGCCGCCCAGCTCGTCGATGAAGGTCTGATCCAGCCAGGGCTTGTAGATCTTCAGGTCGGGGTTGGTCAGCAGGCCGTAGCGATAGAAGCGCTCGATGTCGTTGCCCTTGTAGGTGCTGCCGTCGCCCCAGATATGGACGTCGTCTTCCTTCATGGCGGCCACCAGCATGGTGCCGGTCACGGCGCGGCCGATGGGCGTGGTGTTGAAATAGGTGACGCCGCCGGTGGAGATGTGGAACGCATTGCACTGCAGTGCGGCAATGCCTTCGGCCACCAGTTGCTGGCGGCAATCGATCAGACGCGCGACCTTCGCACCGTATTCCTGGGCCTTGCGGGGGATGGCGTCGTAGTCGGGCTCGTCGGGCTGGCCCAGGTTCGCCGTGTAGGCGTAAGGGATGGCGCCCTTGTTACGCATCCAGAGAAGGGCGGCGCTGGTGTCCAGGCCGCCGGAAAAGGCGATGCCGACCTTCTGGCCGACAGGAATGGATTCGAGGATGGTTGTCATTATCGAGTCAGTAGTGGTGTGCAAGTACGTGCCCGCCCGCCGGACCGCGTGGCGGCCCTGCCCGGGACAAGGTCAATATGTCATTATATCGTCAGGACCGGCACTGGACACCCTCGCCCTGGAGGGATTTGACCACCCGGCGCGCGCGAACCACCTTTTCCGTGGAGAATGCTCATGCCCGACACCCCCACCCTGCCCTCCATCAGCCGCTATCCAGTGCCGGCGCTGGCCGACCTGCCCGACGACATCCGCGCCCGCATCGAGGCGGTGCAGGAGAAATCCGGCTTCATCCCCAACGTCTTCCTGGCCCTGGCGCACCGTCCCGACGAATTCCGCGCCTTCTTCGCCTACCATGACGCCCTGATGGACAAGCCCGGCGGCCTCAGCCAGGCCGAGCGCGAAATGATCGTGGTCGCCACATCGGCCGCCAACCAGTGCCACTATTGCGTCATCGCCCACGGCGCCATCCTGCGCATCCGCGCCCGCGACCCGCTGATCGCCGACCAGGTGGCCATCAACTGGCGCAAGGCGGACATCAGCCCGCGCCAGAAGGCCATGCTGGACTTCGCCATGACGGTCTCGCAACGCTCGCAGGAGCTGGGCGAGGCCGACTTCCAGAACCTGCGCGACCATGGCTTCAGCGACGAGGACGCCTGGGACATCGCGGCCATCAGCGCCTTTTTCGGCCTGAGCAACCGCATGGCCAATTTCATGTCCATGCGCTGCAACGATGAATTCCACCTGCTGGGGCGCGTTCCGCGCTGAGGTCCATGCGCATCGTCCTGTTGGCGGCGGGCTTTGTGTGCGTGGCGCTGGCCGTGGCCGGCGCCATCCTGCCCTTGCTGCCCACCACGCCCTTCGTGCTGCTGGCCGGCTGGTGCTTTGCGCGCAGTTCGCCGCGGTTCCATCTGTGGCTGCTGGAGCATCGCTGGCTGGGGCCGTACCTGCGCAACTGGCAGGACGGCCGCGGCCTGACCCGGCAGGCCAAGCGGCGCGCCCTGGCGCTGCTGTGGCTGTCCCTGGCGCTCTCGGCCTGGCTGGCCGAACAGGCCGGCTGGCTGCGCGTGCTGCTGCTGATCCCCGGCGCGGGCGCCACCTGGTACCTGCTGCGCTGCAAGACCCTGGAAGCGGGCGGCCCCGTCGCCGCGCCGGATCGCATCCAAAAAGATTTACACTAGCGTTTTTGCTCGAATTCTCGTTCAGTCCCATGTCCGCTCCCGTCATCCTGCTGGCCGCCGCCTTCATCACCAACCCATCTGGCCAGATCCTGCTGGTCCGCAAGCGCGGCAGCCCGTATTTCATGCAGGCCGGCGGCAAGCTGGAAGCCGGCGAAACCCCGCTCCAGGCCCTGCAGCGCGAACTTGAAGAAGAACTGGGCCTGGCCGGCTCCGAAACCGCCCACGCCCGCTACGAAGGCTTCTTCGAATGCCCGGCCGCCAACGAACCGGGGCATGTGGTGCACGCGCACGTCTTCACCCTGACGCTGGATCGCGCCATCCAGGCCGCCGCCGAACTGGAAGAAGCGCGCTGGGTCGACCCGGCCCAGGCCCGCGAACTGCCCCTGGCCCCGCTGCTGGAAGAACACATCCTGCCGCGCTTGGCGGCCGTCTGAACACCCCGTGACGATGCGTTTTTTGGCATAATGACTGCCTTTGGCCGCCAGTGCGGCGGCCGCGGCTCCACGCCCAGTCCGGCCCGCAAAGGCGGGCTTTCTTCATTTGCCGGTTATCTATGTCCTCTGTTCCCAGCCAAGGCGCTGTCGTCACTTTCACTTTGCAGCAATTGCGCGCCGCCACCCAGGCGGGAGGCATTCTGGGCGTGTCGATCAAGGGCCAGGGAAACCATTTTTTCGTGCAGATCGCCACGCGCGCCGGCCAGGCCGTGCTGGTGACGGCGCGCAGCAAGGACCCGCGCAGCTTCAAGAGCCCCTTGCAGGCCATGATCCTGCTCAAGCAGATCGGCATCGTCACCGGCCAGTTCGACCTGAGCCAGTACTCTCCCGACCAGCATGAAACGCCGGTGCGCACGCGGCGCCGCCCCGCCACGCCCAGCAAGCTGGGCCTGCGCTGGAACCGCATCGCCGAGCGCATCTCCAGCCCCGAACAGCCTTCGCTGGACGACCCGTTCCTGAACATCAATGAAGAGCAGGCGCGCCGCCTGATGGCGCGCCAGGAAAACCAGCAGCTGAGCCTGCTGGGAGGCAAGCCTAACTGAACGACGACGCTGTGGCCGGCGTTGGCCATGGCGTTGAAGAAAAGCAGAAAAAGAGCGCCCGCAGGCGCTCTTTGCATGGCAGGCCCTTAGGCCCGGCACAGCTCGCCCACGCTGTAGGCCTGCGCCAGCGCCGCCTGCAGATCATCCTGCAGATCTTGCACATCTTCCAGGCCGGCATGCAGGCGCAGCAGCTGCCCCTGCCCGAACAGCGGCCGGCCATCGCGCCGGGGCATGTCCAATGGCAAGGCAAGGCTTTCGAATCCGCCCCAGGACAGGCCGATGCCAAACAGCCTCAAGCTGCGGAAGAAGCGCGACAACTGCTCGGTCGACAAGGGCTCCAGCACTACGCCGAACAGGCCCGTGGAACCCAGGAAATCCCGTTTCCAGAGCGCATGCCCCGGGTGCGACTCCAGCGCCGGGTGCAGCACCTGCAAGACCTGCGGCTGCCGCTCCAGAAAGCGCGCCAACTGCAGGGCGCTGGCCTGGTGCTGGCGCAGGCGCACGCCCAGCGTGCGCAGGCCGCGCAAGGCCAGGAAGGCATCGTCGGGACCGGCAGTCTGGCCGAAGTCATGCGCGGCGCGGCGCAGCAAGGGCCAGGCCCGCTCGTTGGCCGTAGCCACGCCCAGCAGGGCATCCGAATGACCGGTCAGGTATTTGGTGGCGGCCTGCACCGAAATGTCGACGCCATGCTCGAAAGGCCTGAAGAACAAAGGCGTGGCCCAGGTATTGTCCATGATCACATAGGCGCCGGCCGCGTGCGCGCAGCGGGCGATGGCGGGAATGTCCTGGATCTCGAACGTGCCCGAACCGGGCGACTCCACATAGACCGCCTTGGTGTCGGCCCGGATCAAGGCGGCGATCCCTGCGCCGATGGAGGGCTCGTAGAACTGCACCTGGACGCCCATGCGGCCGGCCAGCACCTGCAGGGCAAAGGCGCGCATGGGCCCATAGACCGAATCGGGCAGCAGCACATGGTCGCCCTGCTCCAGCACGCCCAGCAAGGCATGGCTGCAGGCCGCCAGACCTGAAGGAAACAGCCAGGCACGGTGTCCGCCCTCGAGCTCGGCCACGGCCTGCGCCAGCGTCTGCAAGGTGGGATTGGTGAAGCGGCCGTAGGAGGCATAGGGATTGTCCGGCTCCTTGCGCTCGGTCCACTGTTCCAGCGTATCGGCCAGAATGGTCGAGCCCCGGCAAACCGGCACGTTCACGAAACCGTTCGATACCGCCGCGTCGCGGCCCAGATGGGTCAATCGGGTGTCTTCACAATTGTGCATGCTGTTTTCCTGTCGGTGACCGGCCCATGTCGGACCGATAGGAACAGTCTACGCAAAACGCCAGGAGGAATATTGCGTTTTTCTGCCCCTGGAGCCACAATTAAGATAATCAAATTCCTGTTACTTTCTGAAAACAGGAAAATAATTGCTCATGCTAGACAAATTCGACAAAAACATTCTTGATCTGCTGCAGAACGACGCCACTTTGTCCATCCAGGACATCGCCGATCGCGTGGGCCTGTCCAGCACGCCCTGCTGGCGCCGTATCCAGCGCCTGGAGCAGGACGGCTATATCGAGAAACGAGTGGCGCTGCTGAACCAGGAAAAGCTCAACGTGGGCGTAACGGTGTTCGTGGCCATCAAGACCAATCAGCACAACAAGCAGTGGTACCGGCAGTTCTCCGCGGTGGTGGACGCCATCCCACAGATAGTGGAGTTCTACCGCATGAGCGGCGACACGGATTATCTGCTGCGCGTGGTCGTGCCGGACATCAGGAGCTTCGACCGGGTCTACCAGCGCCTGATCAGCGAAATCGAGCTGACCGATGTCAGCTCCAGCTTCGCCATGGAACAGATCAAATACACCACCCGCCTGCCTTTGGACTACGCTTGAGCGCCCGGACGGGCCTGGAACCCGTCCAAGGCGCTAGAACTCGTATTCCACGTCCAGCGTGCGGCCCGGCATCAGACGCTGCGGCTCGGATTGCGCCAGCATGGCCTGCATGCCGAACAAGGTGCCCTGGGGAAACTGCCGGCTGGACGCCAGTGCCAGCCCCGGCTGCACGCCGACCTGGCCGGTGGCCTGATTCACATTGGGCATGGGGCAGCGCGTACAAGGCCGTATGAAGGCAAAGCTCAGGCCCGGCGCGCTGACGCCCAGCACATAATCTTCCTCGTAGGCGGGCAGGCCTTCAAACACGATATTGGCCCGGAAGCGGTCCATGGGCACGGCCTGCTCGCCGGACTGCACCACAAGCTGATTGAGCTCATCCAGGGACGCCTGGTTGGCGAACAGAAACGGCAAGGCGTCGGCAAAGGCGAAGCCCTGTTCCTGGCGGCCCACGTCCCGCCAGCCATTTGCCTTGTCCAGCCAGGGCTGGACGCGTTCGGGCTGCACGTAGCGCCGCGCCGCGTCGTGGCGGCGCAACAAACGGCACGGCGTCTGCAGAAAGGCGCTGAACCATTGCGCAACCTCGTCGCCCTCGTCCCGTCCCAGCGTATCCGCGCTCCAGATGCGCACCGGCACAGGCGTCTGCGCGCGGTCCGCGCCGTCCAGCGACCAGGACAGCGCCGGCATGCCGGGCGCCTGGACCGTGATGCATCCTGCGGACACCTGCGGCCGGATCAGGGCCATGCGCGGCCAGCGCCGCTGCGTCATGAAGATCCCCGCCTCGTCCACCACGACCCATTCCCGATCGTGATCCAGCCCCGCCGTGCTGACCCCCACTCCGCCCGGATGCGCCTGGGCGGCGCAGGATTTGATGGGATAGGTGTACAGGCCGGTAATGGTGATCATGACGATGCAGAGCAAGATGATGGGCAATGGCACATTCTAGAGCATCAGCCCGACCGTCCGCATGCTGGCTGCTGCTCGTGGCCATGAGCAAGCGCTGCGCTTGACGTGGCGCCCCGCGGACAAGCACCACTTGACAAAACATTTAACTTATGACTTAATAGTTTTTTGATCGCACAAATCATCCATTACATTAAGAACTTGCGATCGAATCCAAGCGCATGGCCTTACCCCAGTCAGCCATGCTTGAAGTCCATGGCTGCTGCCATCGGACCTTGGGTAAATACCGAGGCACTTGCGTGCCAAAACTTTCATAATCATTTTTCATGCCGCCCGAACAGGGAACCTTTTCCCAAAGGCGGCACACAAAACCAGCTGTGCAACCGGCGCTCCCGACCCAACACGAGACCGCCTGCCGCATCGATGCGTCGCATCGGTCCTGTTGCCGGCCTGCGTCCGCCTTTCAGGCGGATTTTTAAAGCATGAGGCCTGTTTGCTCACCAGAGCGCGGTCCGCCCCGGTGTCATAAAACTTCAACAAGAACACGATGTAATGGCGCCATACGAAAAGGAAAAAAATACATGAAGAACATCTATCCAACCGGTTTGATTTCGCGTCCCGACCATATCGCCCTGAACAAGACCGACATCCGCATCGGCGACACGGTCTATCTGCAACCCAAGAACGGCCCGCGCATGGCCGGCACCGTCATTTTCAGCTCGCCAGTGCATGGCTGCACCACCTACACGGCCGACAGCCTGACCGAAGGCCAGGGTCCCAAGGTACGGTTCCGCTTTCGCCTGCAGGACGTGCATCACGTGGCCCCGCGCCACGCCGGCCATCATCTGAACTGAGGCCCGTGGCGGCGCGCGGCGCCGCCCGCCCCTTCCTCCCTTCCTTTAACGGCATGAAATATTACAAACCGTAAAAAATCTGCCGGTTTCGACTTACAATAGTTGCGGCTTAAAACTTACCCGGCGCCGCCAGGCGTCTTTCACACGCGCGCGCGTAAATGGCAATGGGTTTTATTTCGACGCAACTTCCCTGGTTACGTCCTCCCTGGCGCCAGACCATCCTCACCGGTCTTTGCCTGTTCGGACTGATCTACATGCTGACGCTGCTGGGCATATCCACGCGGCGCCACGACATGCTGGCGACCTTCCGGCCGTCCGACGCCATCGCGCTGGGGATGTTCCTGCGCCACCGCGACTGGGGCGCCCGCCCCGCTTACTGGCTGGCCGCCGCCCTGGCCTATCTGTGCGCCGAGCTGAGCAGTCAAAGCCCCGTCCTCATCTCGGCCATGCTGGCGGGAGCCAATATGCTCAGCTTGGGCCTCGCTTACCGCCTGCTGACTCGCAGCCCCTATGTGGACCTGTCGCTGCGCCGTCCCCAGGCCATTCTGGCGCCGGTCGCCTACTGTGCGCTGGCCTCCTTCGCCTCGTCGCTGCCCGGCGGACTGGCCCATCACCTGTACACACGGCAGGATCTGCTCTCGGCCTGTCTGTCCTGGCTGATCACCGGATTGCTCACCTACACCGCGATCCTGCCCGTGCTCCTGACTGCGCCGCCCGAGCCCCTGAAGCGTCTGCGTCAGTACTGGAACGAGCCCCACACCCTGACGCTGGCCGATCTGGCGCCCGCCGCCCTGCTGCTGCTCAGCTGCCTGCTGAGCCTGTTCATCGGCGGGCCGGGCTCGCTGGCCTTTCCCGTGCTTCCCTTGCTGTGGTGCGCGTTGAGCTATCCGCTGTTCGGCACCGCCCTGCTCACCCTCTTCTACATCCTGTGGTCCCTGTTCGCGGTGTGGCAGACAGCCGGCCTGGTGCCCAATGACTTCTCGTCTTCGCTGAATTCACTGTCCATGCGCATCGGCATCGCCTCCATCGCGCTGGCGCCCATCACCGCCGCCTGCATCATGGCCGCACGCAACGAAGCGGTGGAAAAATTGCAGCGCCTGGCCCTGTACGACGCACTGACCGGCATGCTCAACAAGCCCGCCTTCCACCAGCAAGGCCAGGCCCTGCTGATCCAATGCAGGCTGAGCCATGCGCCGGTCAGCGCGCTGCTGCTGGACATAGACCATTTCAAGCCGGTCAACGATACGCATGGACATCATGCCGGCGACCAGGCATTGGTAGCCGTGGCGCACCGCATCCAGACCGTGCTGCGCGACACTGATCTGTGCGGCCGGCTCGGCGGCGAAGAATTCGGCATCCTGCTGCCCGACTGCAGTCCCATGCAGGCCCATGCGGTGGCGGAGCGCGTGCGCCAGAGCGTTGCCCGCGAACCCGTGCTGCTCGAGGACGGGCAAGAGCTGGCGCTGACCGCCAGCCTGGGCGTGGCCACGCTGGGAGCCGACACGCCCGACCTGAAGTCCTTGCTGCGCCAGGCGGACAAGGCGCTCTACCAGGCCAAGCATGCCGGCCGCGACCGCAGCCACTCCTTCGACTGGCCGGATCCCCCAGCGGACGCCTGACTGTTCTGGTAACAGAAATGACACTTGTGTATCAATAGAAAACCTTACAGGGGCGTACATGCCACAGGTGCAAAGCTCGACCTTGTGCGAAGCCTGCCTGCAATTGCCGCAAGGGCTGGCCACGGTGGAACCGCATGCCGATCTGCGCCTGCTCGGCCTGCATCCGCCCGCCCGCGACGGTTCTCACGAAACCCAGTATCGCTGCCAACGCTGCCAGACACATTGGCTATTGCGCACCAACCGCTGGGGCGTGCCTGAAGGCTTCCGGCTCAAGCCCCTGTAGAATCCGCACTTATCCACAAAAAATGTGGGTAACCCTGGGGAGAATCCCCGACCGGCGTCCCACGGCCGGCCAGTGGCAAGGTTTTGCAGCGGCCCGCATCGCTCCCGTCATCGTTTGACCAGCGCCTGCGCCGTGTAGGCAAAGCGCAGCGCATGAACTACCATGACTGCTTTACCTGTTACCCGTTCCCGTATGTCCGCCCTGCTGTTTGATACCGAAACCACCGGCACCGCCCAGCCGCAGATCATCGAAGCCGCCTGGCAGCGCCTGAGCGACCCCATCTTCCTGCTCGTCGACAAAGAATTCGAGCAACGCTACCGCCCCGATGAAGCCATCGCTCTGGGCGCACTGGCCACGCATCACATCTACGACGAAGAACTGCAAGACTGCCCTCCGCACACCGACTTCGCCCTGCCGGCGGACACCCAGTACCTGATAGGCCACAACGTGGACTACGATTGGGGCTGCGCCGGTCGCCCGGAGATCAAGCGCATCTGCACCCTGGCGCTGGCCCGCCACCTGCTGCCCGGACTGGACAGCTACAGCCAGTCCGCTCTGATCTACCACATTGATCGCTCCAATGCGCGCGAGCGGTTGCGCCAGGCCCACTCCGCCTTGGCGGACGTGCGCAACTGCCTGTCGCTGCTGCAGTTTCTCCTGAGCCATACCCAGAACGTCCACACCTGGGAGCAGCTCTGGCAACTGTCGGAAAAAGCCCGCATCCCCACCGTGCTGCGCTTTGGCAAGCACAAGGGCATGGCGATCGCCGACGTGCCGCAGGACTACAAGAACTGGCTGCTGCGCCAGCCCGACCTGGACCCCTACCTGATCAAGGCGCTGAAAGCCCAGGCCTGAACCGGACAGCCTCGCGATATCCCTAATGGAGCGGCGGGCATTTTTGCCCAACCATAGAAGTCCCTGCAAGCACTTCATGAGGTGGCAAATGACCGAGGTTTCATACGTCACAAAAGATATGAGTCGGGACCCCTACGAACGCATCACGCATCTGGGGGGAGCGGGCTGGCAACGTTCGCAGCCTGAGGTCGTACAACGCATCGAGCAAGGCCTGGAGGATTACTACATCACTCTGCATGGCGTCCCGGCCAAGCTCGTGGTGGCGCTCAGCCGCTTCGGCGCCAAATACCTGAAAACCGAGATCGAAGGCGAGGAACCTCATTTCCTGCTGAGCCTGCCGGCCAGCCCGGGTTGACCATGATCCGCCCCGCGGCGGGGCATTCCATCCGAAGCAAAAAAAACGCGGCCTGGCCGCGTTTTTTCGTGGACCTGCGCTTTTTACTTGACCAAGCGCCACTGGCCGTCGCGCACGGTGATCAGCTCCCGCCCGCGCTCGTCAAAGCCGCTGTGATCCTCGGGCGACATATTGTAGACCCCCTGCGTGGCCACCAGTTCGCGCGTCTGTTCCAGGGCGTCGCGCAAGGCGGCGCGGAACTCGGGCGTGCCCGGCTTGGCCTTGGCCGCCGCCTGCGGAATCGCTTTTTCCAGCAGCAGGCCAGCATCGTAGACATTGGCGCCGAAGGTGGCCGGGGCCGTGCCGTACTTGGCCGTGTAGCGCTGGATGTAGTCCTGGGCAATGGGCTTGGACGGATTGCTGTCGGCGATCTCGGGCAGCACCAGCATCAGGCTGGCGGCCAGCACCGTGCCCTCCACCTGGGCGCCGCCCAGTTGCAGGAAGGCCGGCAGCGCCGCGCCGTGGGTCTGGTAGATCTGTCCCTTGTAGCCCTGCTTGACCAGCGTGACCTGCGGCAGCACGGCCGCCGCCCCGGTGCCCGCCACCAGCACGGCGTCAGGCTTGGCCGCAAAGATCTTCAGCGCCTGGCCCGTCACCGAGGTGTCCGAACGCACATAGCGCTCGGTGGCCACGATCTGGATGTTGTTCCTGGCGGCCAGGTCCTTGAAGACATTCAGCCAGCTTTCACCATAGGCGTCGTTGAAGCCCAGGAAGGCGGCGGTCTTGACCCCGTGCTCGACCATGTGCTTGACCAGCGCGGCGGCAATGATGTCGTCGTTCTGCGTGGTCTTGAACACCCACTTCTTCTCCGGCGTCATGGGCAGCACCACGGAAGCCGCCCCCACCGGAGCCAGCACGGGCGTGCCGGAATCGGCGGCGAATTGGATGATGCCCATGGCGTTGGGCGACCCGGTGGGCCCGATCAGGGCGTCGATCTTGTCCTCGGAGATCATCTTCTTGAACAAGGTCACCGTCTGGTTGGGATCGCTGGCGTCGTCCATGGACACGTACTCCACGTTCAGGTCGCCGACCTTGGCGGGCAGAAGAGGCACCGTATTGCGCTGCGGCAGCCCCACCACCGCCGTCGGCCCGGTGGCCGAAGCGATCACTCCGATCTTGACCTGGGAGTGGGCCGGCGCAGCCGCGGCGGCCAGCAGGACGGATGCGGCAAGTAAAGTTCGAGTCAGCTTCATGGTTTTCGTGGAGCCGACGGCGCGGCCCTTCCCCCTAAAAATCGGCGCGCACGCCTCTATGAACGGATCAGCGCATAAGATACCAAATTCAGTCCGGCACCGGGTGCGCAAAGCCGGGACTTTGGCCAGGTCTGCTTACAATTGCGGACCGGAGCCCCTGGGAAAGTAGTTTATAACTAGCCTACTGTTTATTACTGCGAAAGGCATCCCATGTCACTTCAGCAACTGCTGCAACAGATCCTGCAAAACAGCCAGAGCACCGGTCCCGATCGGCAGGAGCGCGGCCTGGGCGGGAAGCTGGCTGAGCAGGCCGGCGGCTTTGGCGGCGGCGCCGTCGTTGGCGGCCTGCTGGGCCTGCTGCTGGGGAACAAGAAATTCCGCAAGATGGGCAGATCCATGGCCGGCTACGGCGGAGCGGCGGCCCTGGGCGCACTGGCCCTGAAGGTCTACCAGAACTGGCAGGAACAGAACGCCGGCCAGCGCCTGGAACCCGTGCCCGTGCAGGCGGTGCCGCCGGCGCCATTGCCCGTGCAGAACGCACCCTCCAACGCGGCCGACACCCACGCCATGGTGATTCTGGCGGCCCTGGTGTCCGCCGCCAAGGCCGACGGGCACATGGGCGAGCCCGAACGCCAGTTGATCGAAGACGAAATCGCCAAGCTCTCCGCTCCCGAGCAGGCGCGGCTGTGGCTGTCAAAGGAACTGCTCAAGCCCGTGGATCCGCAAGCTGTGGCCAGCCTGGCCCAGACGCCGGAACTGGCGGCCGAGATCTACCTGGCCAGCCTGCTGGTCATCGATGAGCAAAGCTATATGGAACGCGCCTACCTGGACGAGCTGGCGCGCCTGATGTCCCTGCCGGACTCCCTGCGCAAGAGTCTGGAAAATCAACTGCAGTCGGAGGCGCAAACGTAAGACATGGTCAAGAAGGCTTGTCAGGGGGCCATGAGCCGCCCACAATGCATGCCTGTTTTTTCTCCCGGGTGCATGCTTCACCCGTCCTGATGACTCAACAAGGAAGAAACCCATGAAAAAAACACTGACTTTGGCTGCCAGCTCGCTGGCATTAATGGGTCTGGTCGCCTGCACGGCTCCGCAAACCGCGTCTGACGCCCCTATTTCGAAACGTCAAATGGACAAAGAGATTTCCCTTGAGGCCTATCACTGGCGCCTGTTCGCGACCACCGGCAAGGATGGGCAGCCGCTGCCCGCCATCCCGGGCGCGGACGGCAAGCAGGTGACCCTGAACTTCACGGACCGCCAGGTGTCCGTGGACGGCCTGTGCAACCTGCTCAGCGGCGGCTATGTCGTCAACGGCTCCAGGATCAGCATCACGCACCCGGTGAGCACCATGAAGGCCTGCGCCGACGAAAAGCTGATGCGCGACGAACATGCTGTGGGTCAACTGCTGCCGACCGCAACCGACTGGAGCATGGCCAAGGCCGATTCCGCGCCTGACAATCCGGCGCCCGTCCTGACCCTGACCTTCCAGGACGGCACCAAATGGCGCATGAAGGGCGAGCCTACCGCATCCACGCGCTACGGCAGCGAGCCCGAACGCGTCTTTCTGGAAGTGGCGCCGCAGCGCGAAGCCTGCTCGCATCCGCTGATGCCCAATTACCAGTGCCTGAAGGTGCGCGAGATCCAGTATGACGGCAATGGCGTCAAGACCCATACCGGCCAATGGATGTACTACTACGGCGACATCGAGGGCTACACTCACGAACCTGGGGTGCGCAACGTGCTGCGGGTCAACCGCTACACCTTGAAGAACGTTCCTGCGGACGCCTCCAAGCATGCCGACGTGCTGGACATGGTCGTGGAGAGCGAGGTCGTACGGCCCTGAGCACTCTGGCGCTCAGCCCCAACCGGCCTGCGGGCCGGTTTTTTCATGGCCCGCGACACCCGCCGACACGATATGGTAACCATACAGTACAAAGCCGAGGGAAACAGTGGCAATGGCCATAAACGGTTACGCAATGCCCGCTTCGGACACACCGTCGGAGGGCTGGATGCCCTTAGTATGAATACATCCCGGGCGTAAGCATTCACCTCCCCGTACGTCCGGCTTCAGGTCCCCCATGATTTGGGGGACTTTTTTTCGCCCGCCGCCAGCTGGCGTCCTACTTCAACGGCCCATAGAACACAAAAAAGGCCCCGGCGCAGATCAGGGCGAACCCCACCAGATGGTTGAGGGTGAAGCTCTCTTTCAGGTAGAGCACCGAAAACACGGCGAAAACCGCCAGCGTGATGACTTCCTGGATGGTCTTGAGCTGGGCGGCCGTGTAGACCGTATGCCCCAGACGATTGGCGGGCACGGCCAGGCAATACTCCACCAGGGCGATGCCCCAGCTGAGCAGGACGACCTTGAGCAAAGGACTGTGAGGAAACTTCAGATGTCCATACCAGGCGATGGTC
Source organism: Pseudomonadota bacterium (assembly GCA_023425645.1). Taxonomy (GTDB): domain Bacteria; phylum Pseudomonadota; class Gammaproteobacteria; order Burkholderiales; family Burkholderiaceae_B; genus Alcaligenes. The sequence continues at coordinate 13,387 of JAFACG010000034.1, read as the reverse complement.
ATGAACACATTGGATGCCAGCAGCATCAGAATGGGCAGGATCTTGGCCATGTTCCATATATACGCGAGACAGGCGGCCGGGGCCGCGACCGCGCCAGTGTAGCGCTACTGGAGCTCGAACGCCGCCAGGCTCATCCAAGTGCCCGGCCAGCCGGGCGATCAGCATGCGCGCCTTCCCCTCTGCGCAACACTCGGGCGCCCCGCGGCCTGGACATAGGCATGCCCCCTTCCATAGACCCCGACTGCACGCTACTATTTGTCGCATTTGCCGCCTTACGGCAAGGCGACTCCTCTTTCCGCGCGCCATCATGCCACTTCCCCTCCGGACCACTCCAGCCCTCATCCCGGGCTTCGACGCTTCCCTGACCCTCTTTGACGCTTCCCCCGTATCCATGTGGCTGGAGGATTACAGCGGCGTCTTTGAATTGTTTGACCAATGGCGGGCGCAAGGCATAAGCGATCTGGGCGCTTTCCTGCAAGCTCGCCCTCAGCTGGCGGCACAGTGCTCGGCGCGCATCCGGCTGCTGCATGTGAACCCCGCCACCCTGGCGCTGTACGCCGCTGGCAGCGTCGACGAACTATCCGAGAGGCTCGACGAAGTGCTGCGCGGCGATACGTTCGAGTCCCTCATCCAGGAACTGCTGCAACTCTGGTCCGGGCAGGCTCGCTTCCAGGGCCGCAGCGTCAACTACACGCTGGACGGCCGGCGCCTGGACATCCTGCTCAAGGGCGTGCTGCTGCCCGCCCACGAACGCCATGGCGACCGCGTGCTGGTGGTCATCGAAGACGTGAGCGAACTGGAACAGGCCCGGCGCCGCGCCCGCGACAGCGCCCTGCATGCGCTGAGCCTGTTCCAGCAGGCGCCCGTCTCCCTGTGGGTGGAAGACTTCAGCACCATACGCGGCCTGCTCGATGAACTGCGCAGCCACGGCATCACGGACCTGCGCACCTTCACCGACGTACACCCTGAATTCGTGGAGCGCTGCATGGCGGAGATCAAGGTGCTGGACGTCAACCAATACACCCTGGACATGTTCAAGGCCGGCAGCAGGGATGAACTGCTGACACGCCTGCCCGAGGTGTTCCGGGAGGAAATGATTCCCAGCTTCCGCGAGCAGCTGATCGATCTATGGGAAGGGCGCCTGCTGCAGCAGCGCGAAGTGCTCAACCACACCCTGGACGGCATGCCGCTGAACATCCACCTGCAGTTCTCCGTATTCCAGGGTCATGAAGACAACTGGAACCAGGTGCTGCTGGCCCTGACCGACATCACCGCCCGCAAGAAGGCCGAGACCTACCTGGAGTACCTGGGCAAGCACGACGTGCTGACCAAGCTCAAGAATCGCGCCTTCTATGTGGATGAACTCAACCGCCTGAGCCGCAAGAACATCCTGCCCACCTCCGTCATGGTGCTGGACCTGAATCACCTGAAGGAGACCAATGACAGCCTGGGCCACATCAGCGGTGACGCCCTGCTGCAGCGCGTGGGCGAGGTGCTGCTGCAGGCCGTGGACAAACCCTGGCACGCCGCCCGCGTGGGCGGAGACGAATTCATCATCCTGATGCCCGGCGCCGACGAGGCCGCCGCCCACGCCCTGGCCGAGAACATCGGCAAGCTGGCCGAACTGAACAATCAGTTCTACAACGGCCCGAAGATCGCCCTGTCGATCGGCGCAGCGACGGCGCACGAGCCCAACTGCCTGGAAGCCGTCCTACGCCTGGCCGACCAGCGCATGTACGACGCCAAGCGCGACTACTACGAGAAGACCGCCCGCAACCGCCGCCAGGCTTGAAAACCACGAAAAACGGGCCCGGGCGCATAAGGCCCGGACCCGTTCATCGGCGATGCGGCTCAGAAAGCCGCAGCCCGCGGCGCTTACGCCTCGTCGGACTGCAAGGCGCGGAACACCAGAGCCCCAAGCACGCCCCCGACAATGGGCGCCAGCCAGAACAGCCAGAGCTGGTCGATGGCCCAGCTGCCCTGGAACAGCGCCACGCCGGTGGAGCGTGCCGGATTGACCGAGGTGTTGGTGATGGGGATGCTGATCAGGTGGATCAGCGTCAGGGTCAGACCGATGGCCACGCCCGCCAGGCCGGCGTGGCCGCGCTTGTGGGTGGCGCCCATGATGATGAACAGGAAAAATGCCGTCAGCACCACTTCGGCGACCAGGGCGGAAGCCAGCGGATAGCCGTCAGGCGAATGCGCGCCGTACCCGTTGGAGGCAAAGCCCGCGGATACGTCGAAACCAGCCTTGCCGCTGGCGATCAGGTAGAGCACGGCGCCGGCTGCCAATCCGCCCAGCACCTGAGCCACCGCGTAGGGCAGCAATTCACGGGCCGGGAAACGACCGCCCGCCACCAGGCCGAAAGTCACGGCCGGATTGATGTGGCAGCCCGAAATGGGCCCGATGGCATAGCACATGGTCAGCAAGGTCAGGCCAAAGGCCAGGGCCACGCCGGCAAAGCCTATGCCCAGTTCCGGGTAGGCCGCGGCAAAGATCGCGCTGCCGCAGCCGCCAAAAACCAGCCAGAAGGTCCCAAAAAATTCCGCACCGCAACGTTTCGTCAAAGTCATGGCCGCCTGCCCTCATCAGTACAAAGAAGAACGAATTCTAGACAGGCCCGTTTGCGCCTGTCCATGAAGCAATCTTCAATAATTGACAAGCCCTTGGCGGATGGGCGGATCAGCCCGGACTCCAAACAGATGCGGCGCAAAATATTGTCGCCATTGCTATTTCTTGGACTCGAAAAAGCAAGAAAGAAAAATAAAACGCGAATTGAAGCAGGTTTTTCTTCGAAGAAATCCAGGAGCCAATTTGCCAAGTCGATGCCGAAAATGGTTTCTTGAACGGCTCAAAACGCTGATGGCATCGACCCGGCCCTAGGCCATCCATACCAAACAGAAAATTCAGCGGATGGCTGATACGCTGTACGGCTTTTGCGCGAACGCTCCGCCGTTTGGGCCAACTACAGCGGCGCCGTTCTCGAGGCATCTATTTTTTCAGGCGTTGCGCGCATTTGATGCAATAGAAAACGCCCGCGGCGCGGGCGTTTCTTCAAGCAGGACGGGCGCCTTACTTGGCGGCGTCGATGCGCTGCTGCATGCGCTGGGCGCGCTCCTTGGAACCGGGGTGCGAGCTCATCACGCTGCTTTCGCCACCGTCCAGCTCGGCCAGTTTTTCAAAGGCCGTCACCAGGCCCTGGGTCTTGAGCTTGCGTTCGGTCAGCAGATCGAAGGCGTAATCGTCCGCGGCCGATTCCTGGGACTGGGAGAATTGCGCGTTCAGCAAGGCTTCGGTCAGCTCGCCCAGCTGGCTGGAGTTCAGCTGCGTGACCACGCCATTGCCCGAGGCGGCCGCCAGATCGCGCGCAGCCGACAGGCCGTAGGCGGTCTGCATGGCTTTCTTGCTGTGACCCAGCTCGACGTGGCCCATTTCGTGACCGATCACGCCGCGCAGCTCGTCGTCGTTCATCTTGTCCATCAGGCCGGCGTACACGCGGATGCAGCCGTTGGCCATGGCCCAGGCGTTGACTTCCTGCACCTGGTACACCTTGAAGTTCGGCGTCTGGCCATTGAGCGACTTGCTCAGCGGCTTGACGATGCGCTGCAGACGCTTGTTGTACTTGCTGTTGGGGCTGGCCACCTTGTTCTGTGCGTCCATCTGCTTGCAGGACTGATCGGACAGGGCGATCACTTCCTGATCAGACAGGTTGTAGGCTTGCAGCGCCTTGCTGCCCGCCCCCACCATGCCGCCCACGTCCATCGTCTTGCAACCGGCGGTCAAACCCGCCACGGCCAATACGGCGGCCAATGCACCAAAACGAAAAGCCATCACTCTTCTCTTTTTTTCAGTTTGAACAGAACGGGGATTTTAATGATGCCGAGCGTCCTGGCCATCTTTTAAAACAATATTTAACAATTAAATTGTATACTTTTATTCACATATTTAATGGATTGAAAAATCAGCGGAAATTCAATCTTCTGTTCCAATTTCTTTACAACGGAATTTCATCCGGACCGGCTGCCCGGGCAGGCCGCGCCCACGGCCAGGCAAACGGCCCCGGCCGCAAGGACGGCGGCGACCGCTGGCAGGTAAGCCACGGAGAGCCGATCCAGGGTGAGGCCGTCCACGAAGGTGCCCAGGCCCACCCCCACGTGCATCGCGGAGAAATTCAGGCTGATGCCCGCCTGGGCCGTCGGCGCGTCCATGCGCAGCAGAAAGCCCTGCACCACCGGCGAGATCATCCAGCTGATGCAGCTCCAGATCATGACCACGGGAGCTGCCGCCCAGGCAAACCTGCTCAGCAGCCAGGGCAATATCAGCAATACCAGCAAATAGGCCGCTGGCACCAGCACCAGCGCCTTCCCGGCCAGCAGCCGGTCGGCAATGCGCCCGCCCAGATAGCCGCCGGCCGCGCCGAAGGTCACGAAGGCATACGCCGCGTCGGCGGCGTCCAGGTCCGCGGCATGCACGAGGTAAGGCAACAGGTAGGCGAACAGGACGAAATGCCCGGCGATCATCAGAACCGACACGCCTTGCGCCGCCACCAGGCGACCATTGGCGAGATGGCACCGGTAGTACAGGCGAGGCGCATCCGAGGGCCGCGCCCGCGGCACGAACAGTATGGACGACAGCAGCACCAGGGCGGCCACGGCGGCCAGCGCCCAGAACACGCCTCTCCAGCCGCTCCATTGACTGAGCAGCATGCCCGCCGGCACGCCCAGCACCAGGGATCCGCTGATGCCCATGAATATGATGCCGATGGCGCGGCCGCGCAGCTCCGGCGCCACCTGCTCGGTGGCCAGGGTGGTGGCCAGCACGCAGACCAAGGCGCTGGCGCCGGCCATGAGGATCCGGGCGGCAAACAGCACCGCATAGACCTGGCTGCAGGCAGCCAGCGCATTGCCGGCCACGAACAGCGCCAGCGCGCCCAGGTAAAGCCGCCGGCGCTCCAGGCGCGCCGCCAGCAAGGGCGCCCAGGGCGCGGTCAAGGCAAAGCTGATGGAAAAGATCGCGGTCAACTGGCCGGCCAGCGCCACGGAGACGTCAAGACTGCCGGCCACATCCAGCACCAGGCCGACGATGATGTTTTCGGCGGTGCCGGTCACGAAAGTGGCCAGGGCGAAAAGAAAGATTCGGGGATCCATGCACTCCATCCTCTGAACGTGAATGGCCATGTCATGGCGTCCCGACACGGCCGAACAAACCGATCGGGTTTCGAGGCAGAGCTTCGGTTATCCCTGAATGCGCAAGAAACGCTTGCAAGAAGCGGCGCTGAAGAAATTGCAGAAAAACAGGCGCGTGCCGGAGCGTTCCGGCGTGAAGCCGCCGGCCCCGGCAAGGGCTGCGGCTGATTCTAGCATGCTTTCAAATGGCCCCGCGGCGGCCGCATGCCCGCCCCTCCTGCATATCGTCCCGGCATTCACTGGCCGAATAGGCGTTTGAACGTCTCCTCGTCCCGGGCGCGCAGCTCGGCAAGCGTGTAGGTCTTGCCCCGCGGGTCCACGAAACGGTCGAGTTCGTAATACCCTTCTTTGTAGAGTTTGTAGCGCGCGGGTCCCAGCCATTCCTTCTGGTAATGCGGATCCTGGCGAGAAAACCAACGGCTGTAGTTCGTCTCCAGGCCGACTTCACCTCTCTTCACCCCCGCCTTCCTGCGTTGGGCCGGGCTCATCCGCTCCACCGGCCGGTAGGCCGCCGGCCGGGGCACGCGCTCGCCTTCTTCGCCCAGGCGATAGGAGCCGCGCACCTTGAGCGCCAGCACGAACGGCCGATTGCCGGCCAGGCTGCCGTCAAAGCTGGGCACCAGCTGCGTGCGGCACTGGATATGGTAGGGCGGGCGCGGATAAGCCGTGCCGCGCTGATACAGGGCGCCGTCCATGGCGGCGCAATATTTGCTGGTACGCCCGTCCAGCACGGCTGTCACCACGACATACCTGACTCCCGCCTGTTCGTAGACGGCTTCATGCGCGGTAATGGCGACATGGTGGCGCGCCGTGCGTATCATGCGTTCCACATCGAACCTGCCCCGCTGCCAGAGCCCATTGCGCCAGCGTAGCCGGGCGCTGCCCCGCAGCAGCCGGACGCTGTCCTTGTCCGCCCTGCCCGCCTGCATGCCCTCGCGCAAGGCGCCCACAAGCCGCAGCCTAGCCTGGGCGGCAATCTCCGCCAACAGGTCCTCGACCTGTACGATGTCATCCAGTACGGGAGTCGCCTGGGCCGTCTCCAGGATGCGTGCGCCATCCGCTTTTATAGGAGGCAGCCCGTCCACGGCCCGCTCCAGGACCTTGCCCATATACTCGGCTTCGTAGGCGGCCAGCTCGGCGGCGCTCTTGCTCCACTCGCGGCTGACCACGGCCTGTATGTCGGCCACGGCCTGGTCGATGCGCGCCAGCAAGGGCTGCAGGCCGGCCGCCTCCAGGTCTTCATGAATGAACGCCTGCCGTTCGGCCGGTCCCAGCGCCGCAAGCAATTCAGGCAGGTCATCCAGCACATCCTGGCCGATCTGCTCCACCTCGTTCCAGACGCGATTGACCGCCGCCGTGGACGCGCGGTGACTGTAGGTCGAATGGCGCACCAGGGCGGTCACGACCGCCTGCTGGGCCCGGGCCAGTTCGCTCACGGCCTCCCCCTCCCGCAGAATCGGTGAAAACCATGCAGGGCCGGCCTGTTCAGGCAGGCCCCGCCGGAGCCGGGGCTACGGCGGGAGCCGGGCGTCACGACTTCATGCGACCGCACAGATAGGCAAGAGCGGCAACCACGGCCACGGCCGTGATGGGGTTGGCGCGGATGACATCCTTGCCGCAAGCCAGCGCGCTTTCCAAGGCGTCGCGTCCCACTTCACCCGCATCCTGTGCAACGATGCGAGCACGCTGAGCGACTTCAGAGCTTCTGGCGGCGAACTCCCGGCCAGCTTGCTCGGCCGTGTCCATGCCCTCATCGATCGCGCCTTTGAGTTTTTCAGTCGATTGTTCAAGTGCCATCGGTTTCTCCTGGTCATACCGCAGCATGCGGTACGGTTAGTATGGCCCTGCGGGCCTAAAAATAAGTGCTAGCTTGAAACGCCTTATGTCCAGATGTGCGCAACCGGGACGGCGCGCCGAATCGCTGCTGCTGCAAGGCGAGCTCCGCGGCCATTTCTTTATTGACCGGCCGCCCGCCGCCTTCGTCGGGATAGCCAAGCAATCCGCAAGGACAATGACGGCCGTCATCCCAACCCGGATAGTCGGTGACCGGATAGAGGCAGACGCCGTCCACGGGCACCCCTCGCTGCCGGGCGGCCCAGACTTCATCGCACACGTAGCGGAACCACGGCCTGAGCATGTCTCCCTCAGCCCCCGTCTCGGACACGATCAAGCGCCTGCCGTACCGCCTGTAGGTCTCCTCCAGCAATTGCCGGAACGGCCGGTAGGCGGGATCGCCGCGGTCAAGCGGAGGACCCAGATGGAACCACTGGTTGTACGGGTAGTAATTCACCCCAAGGATGTCCAGGCAGTCGGGCCCGCCTCCCAGTTCCGGGTCCCGCATGCCAGCCAGCATGTCCCACGCTTCATACTGCGCCAGACGCAGGCCCTCGACCTCGGCCTGGCTGTGCGGCGGCTGGCCGACAATATGAATGACGGGCTCCGCCTGGACAAAGCGCGCTCGCGGTTCGACGTTCCTGATGGCCTGTATGGCGCGCACGGCGCTGCGCACCAGCTGCCTCTTCAGCTCCGGCCCCCTGCCCCCGGCACAGGGCGCGAACAGGCGCAGATCGCTCCCCGCCCATGCCCAGAACGAAATCTCGTTGATGGGGCAGTAAAGCGGGGGCGCATCGCTTTCGTCGCGCACCAGCCTGGCTGCCGCCGCTGCGAAACGCGCGAACCGGTCGGGAAATTCGTCGGACCAGATATCGATGTGCGACGGCCAGCCGTAGTGGCACAAGTCCCAGATGGGCTGGACGCCCGCCTGCACCGAGGCCCGCAACATGGGCAGGAAGCTGCTCCAGTCGAACCGGTAAGGGCTGGCTTCGATCAGGTGCCAGCGCAACCCGTCGCGCACGGTCGCCAGGCCATGCCTGAGCATGGCCCGATAATCCGAACAGGCATGGCGCGCATGCTTCGTGCCTTCGAGCAGGTCCAGGCGGACTCCGTCCGAGCGCTGTTTGGTCGAACATTCGAAGCCGCCCATGAAATAACTGTGAAATACCGTGTCATCCATGGCTTCCCGCACCCCTGTTCACATTGCATACTGCTGCTGGAGCTGCGCGTGCGCCGCCTGCTTCCGTCCCCGCGCCAGGCGCTCATAGACCGACAGCGCCTGAGCCACCACCTGGTCCATGTTGTAGTAACGATAAGACCCCAGCCGGCCCACGAAGGTCACTCCGGGGTTGCGGTCGGCCAGCATCTGGTAACGCCGGTACAAGGCTGCATTTTCGGGCCGGGGCACAGGATAATAAGGATCACCCTGCGCGCTGGGGAACTCGTACGTGATGCTGGTACGGTCATGCTGTTGGCCGGTCAGGTACTTGTACTCCGTGATGCGCGTGTACGACACGTCCTCCGAGGGACAGTTGACGACGGCAACCGGTTGAAAACGCGGCTGGTCCAGGGTCTCGTGCCGGAACTGCAACGACCGGTAAGGCAGTTTCCCATAGCAATAGTCAAAGAATTCATCGATCGGACCGCAATAGATCAGGTGCCCGAAATCCACGAGGTCCCGCACATCCTTATAGTCCGTGCCGGTCATGACCTCGATATTGGGATGGTCCAGCATCTTCTCGAACATGGCCGTATAGCCGCGCCGCGGCATGCACTGGAAGGCATCCGTGAAGTAGCGGTCGTCTTGCGAGGTGCGCGTCGGCACGCGGGAGGTCACGGAGCTGTCCAGTTGCGAGGGATCGAGCCCCCACTGCTTGCGGGTATAGCCGCGGAAAAACTTTTCGTACAGTTCCCGGCCCACCGTTCCGACAACCACATCCTCCGACGTCTTGAAACGCCCCACGGGCTCCGCGCGGGCCGCCAGGAAGGCCGTCGCCTCCCCGGAGGTGAAACGGCGCCCGTAAAGCAGGGACAAGGTCGTCAAGTTGATGGGCATGGGCACCAGCTTCCCGTCGACGCTGGCCAGGACCCGATGCTCGTAGGGACGCCAATCGGTGAAGCGGGAAAGGTAGCCGACCACCTTCGCGCAGTTCGTATGGAAGATGTGCGGTCCGTACTTGTGGACCAGGATGCCGGCCTCGTTATGGTAATCATAGGCATTGCCCGCGATGTGGGGACGCTTGTCGATCACCAGCACTTTCTTGCCCAGCCCGGCGGCCAGTCGCTCCGCCAGCACGCTGCCCGCAAAGCCCGCGCCCACGATCAGGTAATCGTAGCGGCGGCGGATCGGCGTGCGGCGCCGCCTCACGCGGGCCAGGATGTCCCGCATGCGGCGCCAGGTGTCGTCCCAGGACATGCTGGCCAGGATGGCGTCGGCCTGCCGGCACAGGACCTCGCGATCCTGACCGCGGGGCAGCTCGCGCTCGATGGCCTGTACGAACTCCCCGGCCGTGGCTGCGATGTGCACCAGCCCGCAATCGCCGTAGCTGCGCACCACATCGGGAACCGGGGTGGACACCACGGCGCGCCCGCCGGCCAGATACTCGGGCGTTTTCGTGGGACTGATGAATCGTGTGGACTCGTTCATGGCGAAGGGCATCAGGGCCACGTCCCAGCCGGCCAGGTAGGCGGGCAGCGTCTCGTAGGTCTTGGCGCCCAGGTAATGGATGTTCGGGCGGCGCGGCAGGCAGGCCGGATCGATCTTGACCACCGGCCCCACCATCACGAAATGCCAGTCGGGCCGCAAGGCGGCCAGCTCATCGAGCAGAGCCGTATCCAGCCGCTCGTCCAGCACGCCATAGAAGCCCAGGCGCGGACCCGGTATCCCTGCCTGGTCCGCCGGCTCGGGCCCAGGCGCGCGCGCCCGGGCAAAATGATCCACATCCACGCTGCTGGGGAACAGATGCACATTGGAATGCAGCTTGCGCTTGCTCTCGTACAGGCTGTGCCCGCCCGTGAACACCACGTCGGCCCGCCGCATCAATCGGCGTTCGCGTTCGATCAGTTCCGGCGGCGCGCCATGGAATGCCGACAGCTCGTCCATGCAGTCATAGACCACGGTCGCGGGCTGCAAGTGCTCGGAGAACGCCAGGCTCATGGGCGTGTAGTACCACAGGTGCAGCTCTCTGACCGGATGAGCCGCCAGGTAGGCGTCCAGCAAGCTGCGCAGCGCCTGCTCATCGGCCGCGCGGCCCTGCCCCGGCATCAGGTGGGGCACCAGGACCCGCAGGCCCGCGCAAGGCTGCTGCTCCTCAAGATGCGGCTCATCCTGGCGGGCGTCGAAGAGCGGCTCTTCGAAATACAGCACGCTGTAGTCGCGCGCGAACCGCGTGATGAGATGCTGCGGTCGCTGATAGACAAAATTCCAGCGCAGATGAGAAAAGCACAACAGCACAGGCTGCCTGCCGCCCGCCAATAAGGAAGTAGCCGGTTTCATGAGTTCCACCTTGAAGAAATAGGATCTGGTGCTGGAATACGCCGCCCGAACGGCCTTGCAGAGCCGCAGCTCCCGCCCTGCCGGCAACGGCATGCGATGCGCCTGGACGGCCTGGGTGGGCACGCTTTAGCAAATAGCGCTCCCAAGGCCCCGCGCGAACGCATGCCTCCAGACACTGCGGAAAACACGCTGTGCACAAGGGGAAGACTTTGTGTAATAATTGCTGACTCGATCGTACAGATCTGCCCCTCTAGCTCATGCCTGGTTAGAGCAGCGGACTCATAATCCGTTGGTGCCGTGTTCGACTCACGGGGGGGGCACCACCTCATACAAACTGCAAGCACCAACTTACGCAAACATACGCAAACTTTCATAGAGCGTAGGCGGTGCTTGCAGGCACTCCAAAACAAACCGCAGCAAACAAGTTCACGCAATTTTGGTAATCTCTCTACGCAAAAACTACGCAAGGGATTACGCAAATGGCGTCATTCAGAAAGAGCGGGAGCGGCTGGCGCGCCGAGATCGTCAAGAAAGGCATTCGCGAAAGCGCCACATTTCCAACAAAACGAGAAGCCCAGGAATGGGCGGCGAAGCGTGAGGCTGAGATTACAGCCATGCGCGCGGGCAAGGTTATCCGCTGGACGCTGCATGATGTGTTGTCCCGATACATCAACGACATAAGCCCAACCAAGGCAAGCGGGGACAAAGAAATTCTGCGTCTACGGGCTGTGCAACGCGACGAGATCGCGTCCATGGTCATGCAAGACATTGGGGCGCCAGACCTGGCCGCATGGCGCGATCGACGTCTTGGATCAGTGAAACCGGCGTCGGTGCTGCGTGAAATCGGCTCTTTGCGAGCCGTCTGGAAACAAGCAAAGAAGGGGGAATGGGGATATGTCGATCATGACCCATGGCCAGAAGTGACGAAGCCAGCGGCAAGCAAGCCCCGCACCGTTGTCTTTGAGGACGAACAGGTAGAACGGATTGTAGATGCTCTTGGGTACGCCGGAGGACGGCCAGAGAGCCGGCGCCAGCAAGCTGCTGTGGCCCTGCTGCTATCCCTGGAGACGGCAATGCGTGCCGGCGAGATCATCAGCCTGAAGTGGGAGTGCATCGACTACGATAAGCGCACAGCCTACCTGTCCAGCACCAAAAACAGCGATGAGCGCTACGTTCCCTTGTCGCGCCGCGCCATCGAGCTGCTGAAGTCGATGGAAGGTGTACACAAAGAGAGGGTGTTCGACCTGACTTCAGCCCTACTGGACGCATATTATCGGTCTGGCCGCGAGCTGGCTGGGATTACAGGCCCGACATTTCACGACGCCCGCGCTACGGCGATCACTCGCCTGTCGAAGCGTCTGGATATCCTGGAGCTGGCGCGCATGGTCGGCCACAGGGACCCGCGCAGCCTGATGGTCTACTATCGGCAGTCACCAACCGACATTGCAGCAAAGCTCGATTGAGCCATAGCCCGCCACTAGGGCGGGCTTTTTTGCGTCCTCAGCCTGTAACACCTTCGCCGGTGAAGAGTGGTAGATTACTGTTTTTTATACAAAAAATCTATTTTAAAAGAGTTGGACTTGATCTGCTGGGGCGGGTGCGCGACTCGTTCCTGCCTTGGTCGGGCAAGCGGTTCCTGTGCACAAGTCGCCGCGACACCGCGTCAGCCCTTAGGCGTCCGATGGCTCGTCGGTCTTCACTTCCGCGGAGTCGAGGCTCTGGCTTCTGTCGTCAGCGCTCAATTCCTCTTCGGGAGGGTCCAATTCCTCGTTGTTGGGGGAGCGAGGCATGATAGCGGAGATTAATTCTTCCACTTCGCGGACCAACATTCCCAAGTTGCGGGCCTCTTCCACCATTACACCGCACCGATGCTCCCATTCTTTGTCGCGAGCTGAATTTATCTGCTCCTTCCTCTGCTCCTTTATCAGCTCCTCCTTATCTTGCTTCCTTTGCTTCAGAAGGTCGTTATAGATCTTAGCCATATTGCTCTGCAGGTCCCTAACTCTAACTTGGCCTACTATGTTTAAAGTCTGAAGAGAACCCCGCAGCTGGCCCCAGTTCGTTTGCACGATTTCCAAGTCGGTCCTCAACGCCGCTCTATTCTCTGGAGGGGACGGCATCTGGGCAATTCTGGTTAATGCCTCCGTCACGACATCCCGGGCCTCTCGCTGGCGCAAGGCCCCCTCCACTTGCGTCAACACGCTGTCCGCCTGGCGACGTAGGTCTGCCTGGCGACGTACATCGCTATGTGTAATCTGATTCCGTATGGCCTCGCGGCCCTGCGGCGCACGTAACAGCCCTTCTCTCAGAGCCTGGATATCGCGCGCCGTCAGCTTATCCATGTAGTCGGACAACGATTCGCGCCCTCCCGGTAGGATGGCCAGATCGCCCTGCGACAGTCTGCAGAGCTCTGCCAGCTGTTGAGCTATCCAGGTCAGGCCCGCTGGATCGTGCGCGTGAGCCGTCAAGCTGCCCAGCAAATCCCCGACGCGCCGGCTGTTCTCGAAAACCTCCCTTTCATCGTCATGCTGATAATGTGCTTCATCTGACACGCAGCAAAGGAATGACAGGTCGGTGCACCAAGAGCCTATGCGCGAGAGCCTGCCGGGGCGGGGCTCAGGTGCCGTCCCTTCGTCTTGAACACTGAATTGCAGGTTGCCGACCGTGCCCAGAGCGCCCCGCGCGATAAGCGGCTGCGCCGGCTGGTCTTGTTCAACCGGCGGATTAGGGATTTGGACAAAATCCATGCTGATCTCCTTGGAACAAAAAGACCCGCAAAGCAAAACCCGTCTAGCTGCACAGCGCGTTCCAATGGCTCGCGTCTTTACGTTCTGCTCCGGGGCAAAGGAATCGCATTCACCTCCATGGCCC